>NZ_CP134501.1:95000-385000 GCF_031760945.1 Aeribacillus composti | reverse complement strand
TTTGACTGAATTCGGTAACCCGATGGGGGCCCCTCGTCCAATCAGTGCTCTACCTCCAAGACTCTTCCCTTGAGGCTAGCCCTAAAGCTATTTCGGAGAGAACCAGCTATCTCCAAGTTCGATTGGCATTTCACCCCTACCCACACCTCATCCCCGCACTTTTCAACGTGCGTGGGTTCGGGCCTCCAGCAAGTGTTACCTTGCCTTCACCCTGGACATGGGTAGATCACCTGGTTTCGGGTCTGCGACCTCGTACTATTTCGCCCTCTTCAGACTCGCTTTCGCTGCGGCTCCGCCTTTCGGCTTAACCTTGCACGAAATCGCAACTCGCCGGTTCATTCTACAAAAGGCACGCCATCACCCGTTAACGGGCTCTGACTACTTGTAGGCACACGGTTTCAGGTTCTCTTTCACTCCCCTCCCGGGGTGCTTTTCACCTTTCCCTCACGGTACTGGTTCACTATCGGTCACTAGGGAGTATTTAGCCTTGGGAGATGGTCCTCCCTGCTTCCGACGGGATTTCACGTGTCCCGCCGTACTCAGGATCCACTCGGGAGGGAACGGAGTTTCGACTACAGGGTTGTTACCTTCTCTGACGGGCCTTTCCAGACCTCTTCGTCTACCCCGTTCCTTTGTCACTCCTTAATCGAGTGTCCTACAACCCCAAGAGGCACGCCTCTTGGTTTGGGCTGTTCCCGTTTCGCTCGCCGCTACTCAGGGAATCGCTGTTGCTTTCTCTTCCTCCGGGTACTTAGATGTTTCAGTTCCCCGGGTTGCCCTCCATACCCTATGGATTCAGGTATGGATACTGCCCCATTACGGGCAGTGGGTTCCCCCATTCGGACATCTCCGGATCGACGCTTACTTACAGCTCCCCGAAGCATTTCGGTGTTTGTCCCGTCCTTCATCGGCTCCTAGTGCCAAGGCATCCACCGTGCGCCCTTTCTAACTTAACCGTTTCTTCCTAACATGAGCGATCTATTCGTGAATGTCTTTCCGTTATCCAGTTTTCAAAGAACAATCAAGAAGGATATGATCCTTCAAAACTAAACAAAACGGAAAAGCGTACCCTATTTCAATGTATATATCCTTAGAAAGGAGGTGATCCAGCCGCACCTTCCGATACGGCTACCTTGTTACGACTTCACCCCAATCATTTGTCCCACCTTCGGCGGCTGGCTCCCGTAAGGGTTACCCCACCGACTTCGGGTGTTACAAACTCTCGTGGTGTGACGGGCGGTGTGTACAAGACCCGGGAACGTATTCACCGCGGCATGCTGATCCGCGATTACTAGCGATTCCGGCTTCATGCAGGCGAGTTGCAGCCTGCAATCCGAACTGAGAGTGGTTTTTTGGGATTCGCTCCACCTCGCGGTTTCGCTGCCCTTTGTACCACCCATTGTAGCACGTGTGTAGCCCAGGTCATAAGGGGCATGATGATTTGACGTCATCCCCACCTTCCTCCGACTTTTAGCCGGCAGTCACCTTAGAGTGCCCAACTGAATGCTGGCAACTAAGGTCAAGGGTTGCGCTCGTTGCGGGACTTAACCCAACATCTCACGACACGAGCTGACGACAACCATGCACCACCTGTCACCCTGTCCCCGAAAGGGGAACGCCCTATCTCTAGGGTTGTCAGGGGATGTCAAGACCTGGTAAGGTTCTTCGCGTTGCTTCGAATTAAACCACATGCTCCACCGCTTGTGCGGGTCCCCGTCAATTCCTTTGAGTTTCAGCCTTGCGGCCGTACTCCCCAGGCGGAGTGCTTAATGCGTTTGCTGCAGCACTAAAGGGTGGATACCCTCTAACACTTAGCACTCATCGTTTACGGCGTGGACTACCAGGGTATCTAATCCTGTTCGCTCCCCACGCTTTCGCGCCTCAGCGTCAGTTACAGGCCAGAGAGCCGCCTTCGCCACTGGTGTTCCTCCACATCTCTACGCATTTCACCGCTACACGTGGAATTCCGCTCCCCTCTCCTGCACTCAAGTTCCCCAGTTTCCAATGGCCGCTCGCGGTTGAGCCGCGAGATTTCACATCAGACTTAAGGAACCGCCTGCGCGCGCTTTACGCCCAATAATTCCGGACAACGCTTGCCACCTACGTATTACCGCGGCTGCTGGCACGTAGTTAGCCGTGGCTTCCTCGTCAGGTACCGTCAAGGTACCGCCCTGTTCGAACGGTACTTGTTCTTCCCTGACAACAGAGCTTTACGATCCGAAGACCTTCTTCGCTCACGCGGCGTTGCTCCGTCAGACTTTCGTCCATTGCGGAAGATTCCCTACTGCTGCCTCCCGTAGGAGTCTGGGCCGTGTCTCAGTCCCAGTGTGGCCGGTCACCCTCTCAGGTCGGCTACGCATCGTCGCCTTGGTGAGCCGTTACCTCACCAACTAGCTAATGCGCCGCGGGCCCATCCTGCAGTGACAGCTAAAAGCCGCCTTTCAACCGAAAACCATGCGGTTTTCGGTGTTATCCGGTATTAGCTCCGGTTTCCCGAAGTTATCCCAGTCTGCAGGGCAGGTTGCCCACGTGTTACTCACCCGTCCGCCGCTAACCTAAAGGAGCAAGCTCCCTTCGGTCCGCTCGACTTGCATGTATTAGGCACGCCGCCAGCGTTCGTCCTGAGCCAGGATCAAACTCTCCAAAAAAAGTTTGTCACCAAATGCTCTTTTAGAATCAACAGGCACGCTTTTCGTTTTGTTCAGTTTTCAAAGATCATTTTGGAGCGGGTGATGGGAATCGAACCCACGACATCAGCTTGGAAGGCTGAGGTTTTACCACTAAACTACACCCGCGCGAAAATATTTGTTTTTCTATTTAGATGATAAACACGCATTTTCCATGCCTCTTCCTCTTCCAGCATTGTTCGAGGATGTAAATGCGTCGAGGCAACTCGCAGATTATTCATTGAAGTGTCGCTCGTGGCTGAGGTTTTACCACTAAACTACACCCGCATATCTTAATTTATTCATGCAATTTTGCTTTTAAGCCTTTATTGATCAAAATCGGGAAGACAGGATTCGAACCTGCGACCCCATGGTCCCAAACCATGTGCTCTACCAAGCTGAGCTACTTCCCGTATATGGCGCGCCCGAGAGGAGTCGAACCCCTAACCTTTTGATCCGTAGTCAAACGCTCTATCCAATTGAGCTACGGGCGCATTCCACAGGTTTTTTATTGTAACTCACTTAAAATATGATGTCAACACTTTTTTGGTGCGGTAGAGAGGACTCGAACCTCCACGGGGTCGCCCCCACTAGGCCCTCAACCTAGCGCGTCTGCCATTCCGCCACTACCGCGAATATGCGGGTGGAGGGACTTGAACCCCCACGCCGTAAGGCGCTAGATCCTAAGTCTAGTGCGTCTGCCAATTCCGCCACACCCGCATTAAATGGTGAGCCATGGAGGATTCGAACCTCCGACCCTCTGATTAAAAGTCAGATGCTCTACCGACTGAGCTAATGGCTCTTATTATTTTTATAATAAGTGGCTGGGCTAGCTGGATTCGAACCAGCGCATCACGGAGTCAAAGTCCGTTGCCTTACCGCTTGGCTATAGCCCATCAAAAAGTCACAAAATTTATTGTAACATTTTTTGAACGCTATGTAAAGACTTTTTGTTTTGGATTTTTTAAAGTTAGAAATAGGAAGTTTTTCAACTTCCTATTTCAGCGAATATGAATGACCCGTACGGGATTCGAACCCGTGTTACCGCCGTGAAAGGGCGGTGTCTTAACCACTTGACCAACGGGCCATTTTTCATGGCGGAGAAGGAGGGATTTGAACCCTCGCGCCGCTTACACGACCTACTCCCTTAGCAGGGGAGCCCCTTCAGCCACTTGGGTACTTCTCCAAATTGGCTCCGCAGGCAGGATTCGAACCTGCGACCGTTCGGTTAACAGCCGAATGCTCTACCACTGAGCTACTGCGGAATGAAGAAAAAATTGACGACTGTAACCATTGTAATGAGCATTTATAATTTTGTCAACAGTTCGTTACATATTGTTTTTCGCTGCCATCCAATTAGCGACGGCTTTTATACTTTATCATATCTTTCTCCTTTTCGTCAACCATTATTTTTATAAAATTGAATTTTTCCTCCGCACTTTCCGCATAAATATCGTTCTGGGTTCATTTTTCTACGGCGAATAAAAGTGCTCATACATGATAGGCATTTATAAATATAAATAATATTATTTTTATTTTTTTCTCTTAATGGTGTGCAAAATCTAGGTGCACCTACTTTTTTTAAAAGCATTTTAAAGTCAGAGTCCCGATGCCGAAAACCTTTTCCTTCGATATGAAGATGGTAGTGGCAAAGTTCATGCTTAATAATCCCTATTAATTCGTCCATTCCGTATTGTTCATAATATTTTTTATTCACTTCAATATCATGGCTGTTTAATAAATATCTTCCGCCTGTTGTTCGAAGACGGTGATTAAAATACGCTTTGTGAACAAATTTTTTCCCAAAAAAGGATAGTGAAATTTGCTCCACAAGTTTTTGAAGCTGGTCATCATTCAATGTACTGCACCTACTTTAAAAACATGTTGAACAGGACAACAACTTAACGCATACAATAAATATTACTACATCTAATCGGACTCACATATTTTATTTTAGCATATGCTTTTTTTCTTGACCATAAAATGGCAAGCCAAAAAGAACAATACATCCAAGGAGGTATTAACCAATGCCGAATTGGCTTATAAATCAAATGAAGAAAGCATATTATGAAAAAAACGTTTATCAAATCAAGTTATTAAATCAATGCTGGTATTTCTATAGAAAAAAGCACTGCTCATAATTCAACAGCTCTCAAAGAACAGACTAACTTTTTTTCAAAATTTTTGGTTGATAGATCGTTGTTTGCTTCCATCAGCATGCAATATAAGGTTGATAAAAAAATCAGCTGTCGACTTTGCCGACAGCCGTGATTTCTGTTGTTATTTATTTAACCATTGTTAAAGCGACTCTTCCTTTATCAACATCAACTTTTTCCACCCAGACTGTCACGATGTCCCCAACCGAAACAACGTCCAAAGGATGCTTTACATATTGTTTGCTTAATTTTGAAATGTGCACAAGTCCATCCTGTTTAACGCCGATATCAACAAATACACCAAAGTCTACTACGTTTCGAACCGTTCCTTGCAGCTCCATTCCTTCTTTCAAGTCTTCAAGCTGCAGCACATCTTTTTTCAAAAGAGGTTTTGGAACTTCATCACGAGGATCGCGCTCCGGTCTCATTAAAGCATCGCATATATCCTTCAATGTATATTCGCCAATATGCAAGGCTTTTGAAGTTTCTTGAATATTCAGCGATCTGATTTTATCTTTCAACAGTTCTGTACCGATATCATCGACTGTCAATGAAAGGCTTGACAGCAGTTTTCTAGCGTCTTCATAGCTTTCAGGATGAATGCTCGTCCTGTCAAGCGGATCGTCGCCGTCCAATATTCTTAAAAAGCCGATACATTGCTCATACGTTTTCTCCCCAAGCCGTGGGATGGATTTTAAATCGTTGCGATTCACAAATTTTCCAATTTCTTCTCTTCGTTTCACAATATTATGAGCCACTGTTTTTGATAATCCAGATACGTATTGCAACAGAGACGGCGAAGCAGTATTTACGTTGACACCGACTTGGTTGACAACTGTTTCCACAACAAACGTTAAAGAGTCATGCAATTTCTTTTGGGATACATCATGCTGGTATTGACCAACACCGATTGATTTAGGATCAATTTTCACCAATTCAGCAAGCGGATCTTGAAGCCTTCTAGCAATGGATACTGCGCTGCGTTCTTCGACTTCAAGATCTGGGAACTCTTCCCGGGCTAAATCAGAAGCTGAATAAACACTTGCTCCCGCCTCGTTAACAATTAAATAATAAATATCTTCTTTTAATTCTTTTATTACATCTGCAACAAATTGTTCTGTTTCTCTTGAAGCTGTTCCATTGCCGATAGCGATTACTTCAATTTGGAAGCGTTGAATAATATCGATCAGCTTTTGTTTTGATTTTTCTATTTCATTTTTTGGCGGATGAGGATAAATCACATCAATATAAAGAACTTTTCCAGTTTCATCGACTGCCGCAAGCTTGCATCCTGTACGGTAAGCCGGGTCGATTCCTAAAACGATCGTTCCTTTTAATGGAGGTTGAAGGAGCAGTTTTCTTAAATTTTCGGAAAAAACACGAATGGCCTGATCTTCAGCTTTTTCAGTCAATTCTTTTCTAATCTCCCGCTCAATCGAAGGCTGTATGAGCCGTCTATACGCATCCTCCAACGTTTCAATTAAAATATCAGCAGCAATTGTCCTTTGATCCGAAACAACTTTTTTCTTCAAATAGGCTACTATTTGTTCTGTCGGCGGCTCGATTGCCACCCTTAAAATCCCTTCCTTCTCCCCTCTGTTTAACGCCAAAACACGATGGGGAACGATTTTTTTGATCGGTTCTTCATATTGGTAATACATTTCGAATACTTTTTTCTCATCTTTTTCTTCGTCTTTACACGTTGAGACGACCATACCTTCTTTCAACGTTTGCTCCCTTATCCATTGCCGATAATTCGGATCGTCTGAAATCCATTCTGCAATAATATCTTTTGCACCAGAGAGAGCATCTTCAACCGTATGGATTTCTTTCTCTTCATTGATGTATTTTTCGGCTTCTTCTTCAATCGATCCCGCTAGCGGCAAGGAATATATCCATTTGGCTAAAGGCTCAAGCCCTCTTTCTTTTGCAATCGTTGCTTTCGTTCTTCTTTTTTGCCGGTATGGCCGATACAAGTCTTCAACTTGCTGCAATTTTTCAGCCGCCAGTATTTCATTTCGCAAAGATTCTGTTAGTTTTCCTTGTTCCTCAATTAACCGAATAACTTCTTCTTTTCTTTTTTCAAGGTTTTGTATGTATTGCCAGCGTTCACTAATGTTTCGTATTTCCACTTCATTTAAAGCGCCTGTTTGTTCTTTTCTGTACCGCGCAATAAAAGGAACGGTGTTGCCGTCTTCAAGCAATGCAATGACATTTTGAATTTGTTTGGTGGATATTGATAATTCGCTGCTTAACATTTGAAAAATTTTCTCATTATTTAACATTCTTTAGCCTCCACTACTATTTCCATCTACATAAACATTTTATCAAAAATTTTTTCAACATAAAAAGACAACCGTTATCCATCCGATTGTCCCAACAATTAAAAAAGCTGCCCGATTATATAAGTTAAATCATCTGTCCGATCGGAAAGAAATTTATTGAAGCCTTTCGCAATCTCGTGAATAGAAGAATGATCTTTTAACGCCGTTTTAATGTTTGAAGCAAAAAGGCCATCAGTGTGAATAATAAATTTTGACCCTTTTTCATATGAAAAAGTTCGGATGCGATATTTCTTCATTTTACCAGGTAAATATCCAGCGGTTGGAATTGGATAAATGTATTCCCCAGAAGGCAAATATAAGATGAAACGAACGTTTCCTACCGAGCCGTATGTAATAGTTTTGTCTACGAAATCCACTTTTAATATTCCGACTGTCGCGCCTCTTTTACCTTTTAATTTCTTATGGCACTGTTTAAAAATCTCATGTACAGTTTCCTGCTGGTATTGCTTCACCGTTTGGCATATGATTTCAGATGATTCACGCGCAGCTTGTCCACTTCCCAACCCATCTGCGACAACACAAACAAATCTATGCTCGTCCGTACAGGTGAAAAAACTGTCTCCACAATAAGCACTGCCTACTTTTCCAACCTGACATGTCAAAAATTGAATATGTTCAGTTTCTTGATATTGAATCATTGCCCTATCTCCATTGGATCAGCGTGAACAGCTTTTTTTAATTTTTTTAATGCTTGGCGCAATAGTCTGGAAACATGCATTTGGGAGATACCTAAAATTTCACCTATTTCTTTTTGACTGCGGTTATGATAAAAAGAATGTAGAATAATTTCTTTTTCTCTCTCAGTTAAAACGTGCATAATGTTTTCAATAGTCAGTTTTTGAAGAATGCGTTCAAAGCCCTCGTCTTTTTGTCCGACAAGATCTAAAATGGTGACCGCGGTTCCATCCGGTCCAGCTTCTATTGAGTGATCAACAGAAAGCGTATGATAGTTTTTGACCATTTCCATAGCTTCCAAAACTTCTTCCTCAGCTGCTCCTAAATATTCTGCTATTTCCTTGACCTTCGGAGAGCGCTCCAGCTGACTCGTCAACTGCTCCACCGCTGCATTTATTTTTGGTCCAAGTTCTTTCATTCTGCGGGGCACATGGACGCTCCACGTTTTATCCCGAAGATAGCGTTTGATTTCTCCAATAATCGTTGGAACAACAAACGCATCAAATGATTTCCCAACTGTTGGGTCGAAGCGATCAATCGCTCCCAATAAACCGATCATCCCGACCTGTACCAAATCCTCCTGATACATTTTCGAACTTGAGTACTTTTTTGCCAGTGCAACAACAATTGGCTGATAAAGTTCAATAATTTGTTCTTGTGCTTTTTCATCTTTATTTTCCTGAACTTGACGAATGAGTTCATGGATTTCGTTATTGCTTCGTTTTTGACCATGAGGTTTGTTCATTTCTCATTCGCTCCTCATTTAAAAGCTTGGACATCTTGACAGTTACTCCTGAGTTCATATCGATTGTCACTTCATCCATGAGCGTTTTAATTAGAAACAAACCTAAACCGCCCTCGCTCAATTTTTCAATCGGCATGGAAGGAGAATAAGGCCCGGTGTTTTCTTTCATTTTTGATAAATCGAAATTTTTTCCATCGTCTGAAACAGTGATCTCTAATCGATTTTCGAACAAGCTGAAGCCGATTCTCACTTCACCGTTTTCATCATGACCGTAGGCATGCTGCACCGCATTTGTACACGCTTCACTGACGGCAATCTTTAAATCTTCAATGTCATCATATGTGTACCCCATTCTATTGGCGATACCGGATAGAGTCAATCTGACAATCCCTATATACTCAGTTTTCGCAGGTATTTTCATTTCAATGTAATCAATACATTTATCCATTAATCCTCACCTTTTCTTGAAATCTCGATGATGCTGTCCAAACCGGTAATATGAAATAAGCGCTCCAGCCGCGGCGACAAATTTGTCAATTTCAGCTTTCCGCCTTGTTTTCTGACCGTTTTCAACAATCCGACAAAAACTCCTAATCCGGTTGAGTCCATATATTCAACATCTTTTAGGTTGACTTCAATAAAAGGTTCGCTTTCCTCAGAAATGGGCGCAAGTTTATTTTTTAGCGCTGGCGCAGTATAGGCATCAATCTCTCCTTTTAGATGCACATACGAAACCTTTTTTTCCCTTTTAATATCAATTTCAAGATTCATTCTGATCCCCCTCATAAAAGACAAAATCATCCATTCACTTATACCCTTTTTCGAAGCCGTTTAAACATTTTTTTTCATAATGATTAAGGTGAAATCATCCCGCAATTGAAAACCTTGCATTTTCTCAAAATCTTTATAAATATTTTCTACTATTTGCTGAGCAGGCAAATGTAAATGAGCTCGGATGGCGCTCGTCACTGCAGCTCTATCAATAAATCCTTCCTTCGTTCTTGTTTCAGTTACTCCATCTGACAAAAGAATAATCATATCGTTTTGGAAAAGATTTAATTCATATTGCTCATATTTCACTTGCCGGTCAACACCTAAAACAAGCCCTTTTGATTGAAGGTCATAAAAGTGATCCTCGCTGGCGCAATAATAAAAGCCCGGTTCATGTCCTGCAGATGCATATGTAATCTTATTCGTCCGAAAATCGTACTTACCAAAAAACATGGTAATAAACATATTGACATCGATGTTTTGTTCAACAACTCTATTTAAATTTTCTAATATGTAACTCGGATTTTGCCTTGATTCCAGGAGGCTGTCCATCGCATATTTAATCATTGATATACACAATGCTGCAGGTATGCCTTTGCCTATGACATCCGCAATCGCAACGCTCATTGTGTTTTCATGTTCTGCAAACTGGTAATAATCTCCGTTCATAATTTTGGCAGGAACGCTGATGACCCCTATGTCCAATTCTTCGACTTTTGGAATATTTGTTTGCAGCAGTGCCTGCTGTACGTTTGCTGCAATTTCAATTTCGGATTTCAGCTCAAGCTGCCTGCCCCTCAAAAATTGATGTTCTTGATAAGCCAGACCATAACCAACCATTACCTCCAATAAAAAGTCAAAGGAATCTAAAATCTTTTTTGGTATGTCTGGAAATAATTCTTTTAAAACTTTTAAATGGATGTTGATGATTTCCTCAGGCGGTATTTTATGTTCAATTGCTTTCCAACTGAAGCGCTGCCCTTCATATAAAGCTTGTTCGGTCAGTTCTTGAATGTAATTTGCTAACATCTCTTTATATTTCATTTGAATATCATCATCAAACGCCATAAAATCCTCCTAACGAAGCCATTTCACCACTTGTACAACGGTCCCTTCGCCTGTCTTTGAGTCGATATAAAATTCGTCCATTAAGCGCTTAACACCGGGCAATCCAGCCCCAAGTCCTCCTGACGTCGTAAATCCATCCTCCATTGCCTTGCGAATATCAGGAATTCCCGGCCCATGATCAGAGGCAGTAATTTTAATTCCTTTTTTTTCTTTTTCTTCAATTTTATCGATGTAAATTTTCCCACCATTTGCATAATGATAAATGTTCCTTGCTAATTCTGATATTGCGGTGGTAATCCGGGCTTGGTCCACTGCGCCGAATCCAAGTTCTTTCGCAGCATGACGACCCAATTGGCGGGCAGCCACAATATCCCATTCGTTCATAATCATTACACAGGATTGGCCATCCATTCTAATCCTCCAGCTCCTTAAGCAATTCCAGCCCTTTTTCCAAGTCAAGCGCAGTATGAATATCTTCCAGTTCAATGCCTAATTCGATCAGCGTAATAGCCACAGCAGGCTGAATACCTGTCAATACGACCGTCGCCCCCATTAACTTAGACATGTTGACACAGTCCCCTAAAATCTTGGCGATAAATGAATCAATGACATCAACGGAAGTTAAATCAATGACAACACCTGTTGCTCCTGTTTCATGAATTTTCTTTAATAAATCTTCCTGAAATTGCATCGCTGTTTTGTCGTCCAGCTCCCACTGTATTGAAATTAATAGATTATTATACAGTTTTAAAATAGGTATTTTCGACGTTTTCATCATCTGCGTTCACCCATTGAAACAATTTTTCGATTGGTCATTTCAAGCGCAGCTTCGATGCCTTTTTGAAGGGTATTTTTCGTTGTAATTTGACTTAAATCAATGCCTAGATTCACTATCGTTTGCGCAATTTCAGGGCGAATGCCGACAAGCAAACTTTTTGCTCCTACAAGACGAACTGCTTCTGCAGCTTGTATAATGTGATGGGCTACCATCGTATCCACAACAGGCACACCGGTTATATCAATCAGCACCACTTCAGAACGATATTTAACGACCCCTTTTAATAAATTTTCCATAATTCTTTTGGCACGGTCCGTATCAATCGTTCCAATCAATGGCATAACAGTGATGCTATCAAAAACTGGAATCAACGGCGCAGACAATTCTTGCAGAGCCATTTTTTGGAGATTAATGGTTCTTTCATATGAAGAGGTATATTGCAGAAATACTTCCCGATTAACCGGTGAGGTAACTTTCTCTATCTCCGATAATAATTCAAGCGGATCACCCGGTATTTGTTTCTCAAGCAATTTAGCAAATAATATTTTTTCAAAAGTATGTAAGCATTGAGCAATTTTGTCCATTGGCCAGTCAAGCTGGACAATCCGTTTTGAAAATTCATGAATTTTTCTGGAAAATTCATCTTCTTTGTTTTTGCTCCATTCGATGAGAATATTCACATATTCTGCAGCAATTGCTTGATCAATTTGATCAGACTCAGCGGAAATTGATTGGGCATCAGCCTTGTTGAAGCGATCAATCCAATCCTTCATAATCTCGTCTCGATGCATTCGGATAAATTCAACTATTTCAGAAATTTTCAGTGACATGTTGCATGTCTCCTTTCAAAAACTTTGCCTTTTCAACTTTTATAGAAAAATAAAAAAAATTATAGATATGTTCCCGTTTTTATCATTTTTCTTCCACAATATCTGCTAATGCTGTCGCATGCATTGCTTACAGCTATTTTATAAAGGGAATGCGGCAAATCTTCCTTTCACTTCTCGACTATGGAAGATGCTGTTTTTAAATGCTTCGTCGTTTAAAAAAGCGAATGCAGCTTGTCAGCACGTCTGTTCATTTTTGCGCAAAAATCAAAAATACCACAGTTTCGCAACTGTGGACATTTTTTCAATCTTATTTATTTTAAACATTCTACCTGCAGGCAGTCCTTTTGAAAAGATCGTTGAAATATACGTAAAAAATATTAGAAATCGATCAGCCCTAAACTGATTTGTAAGGCATCGTCCACTTTATCCATCATTTCATCATCAAGATGGGTAATTTTATCCGTTAACCGTTGTTTATCAATCGTTCTAATCTGCTCAAGCAAAATGACCGAATCCCGTTCAAATCCATATTTTTTCGCATCAATTTCAACATGAGTCGGCAATTTTGCTTTTTGAATTTGTGCTGTAATAGCGGCTACGATCACCGTTGGACTAAAACGATTCCCTATATCATTTTGGATAATTAAAACTGGACGAACGCCGCCTTGCTCTGAACCAACTACAGGGGATAAATCAGCAAAATAAACGTCGCCGCGTTTAACAATCAAAAGATTACCCCCCGCTAACTAAGCGTTCAACGGTGTGTTCAGCCTCATACTCTGCCAGAAAAGCCTCCGATGCAATATTTAGATTGATCTTCGCCATTTCCATATAACCGCGTCTCATTGACTCGCGAATTTGGCGTTTTTTACGCTCTCTCAAATACATTTTCATTGCTTGATAAATAAATTCACTTCTGTTTCCGTTTTCCTGTTTCACGATTCCATCTAATTCAGAAACAAGTGCTTGTGGCAATCGAACAATAATTTCCGTTGTTGAGCTGGATTCAGACACCAAAATACACCTCCACCGTTCCTACAAAGCCGAAATCATTTTATTCCAATATTAATATTAACATTTATATTCGTTGAAGCAAAGCCATTTTTCAAATAATTTCTTCAATATTATCGGCATTGATATGAATATTTTATTCAAGTTTCTTCATTTTTCAGTAAGCAGAGGATTTCTTATGTTTGTTTTGCCTCCATTTCTTATATAAATCCGAGGAACCCGCCAATTGATCATGCATGGAATTTCATAATTAATCGTTTCCAGCCGTTTAGCCACTTCATCAACTGAAATCATGTCATTGCCTTGTGAACCGATAAGTGTCACTTTTGTCCCGACAGGTTTTTTTTCCGGAAGCTTAATCATCAGTTGATCCATGCAAATGCGCCCGATAATAGGAACGCGCCTTCCATCGACAAGAACTTCCGAACCAGTCAATTTTCGAATCCATCCATCAGCATAACCGATTGGAACCGTACCAATCCATTCCTCCTCTTTCGCTGCGTATGTTGCTCCGTAACTTACTTTTTCCCCTTTTTTTATTTTTTTAATATGAACAATCTTTGAATGTAAAGAAAAGGCTTCATATAACGGAAAAGGCAGCGTGCTTTTGATAAATTCCGATGGCGCCAAACCATACATGGAAATGCCAAAGCGAACCGCATTAAAAGTTTTTGTTGGAAAGCGAAGAGTCGCAGCACTGTTTGCACAATGAATAATCAAACCGTCTGTATCCACGATTTGCAATAATTCCAGGAAACGTTCATATTGCTGTTCAAAATATTCTGTATCGTGTTCGTCTGCTGTGGCAAAATGAGTGAATATGCCTTCTAATCGAAATAACTGCTGTCCCTTTATGAGCGAAATGGCTTGTTCGAGTTCTTTTTTATCTCTTATTCCGATCCGTCCCATACCTGTGTCTAATTTCAAGTGGATGTTGACTGATGTTTTTCCTAAATATTTTCCCGCACTTTCCAGCCATTCAGCTGAATAGGCAGTCACACTTATCCCATTTTCTCCTGCAACTGTAACATCTTCTGGTCTTACCGCTCCTAAAACGAGGATAGGGGCCTTTATTCCTGCTTGTCTCAATTTCAATGCTTCATCTAGAAAAGCGACTGCTAATTTAGCCGCACCTGCTGACAATGCTGCTTGGGCAACTTCCACATCTCCATGACCATAAGCATTAGCCTTCACAACAGCAATAATTTCAGTTTCATTCGGCAAATGTTCTTTTAATCCATGAATGTTCGCTTCAATATGATCTAAATTAATTTCTGCCCATGTATCTCGGAAATAGTTCTGCATCTTAATTTCATCTCCAACGATATCGTTTTGTTTATTTTATATCACTGTTTCTTTTTAAACAATAGTACATAAAAAAGGCGGCAGAAGATCGTTTCTTTTGCCGCTCAATTTTACTACTTCCCTGATTGGCTTTGTACAGAACGAGCAACTGCAATCATTTCTTTTTGCGTCAGTTCGTTTGAAGCGAGCATATAATCCACACCATTATAGGTCCATGTTAAAGAATTGTCGGTCAGCGCCCCAACTGCAAACCCTAAATCGACCAGCTCTCCACTGACAAATTCTGAAGAGGTAACTGGTGAAACTTCCGCAAGCTCCTCAATAAGAGTAAATGATTTTTCGCCTCCGTAAGTTAATACTACTCGTTTTCCACTATCTGTATTCAGCTCCTTTTCTTGGACGAGATCGACACCTTCCGGCAAGTCTTCCTTAAGCGGATAAAGAACAGCAAATTGTTTGTTCGCTGATTGAGCCAAAACAGGAATATCCACTTGGGCATTGGACATCGTTTTTTCTATTTCAAAGGCATTTTTATCAAATTTTGGATTCGATTCAAAATTGGAAAATTCAACAGAAACGAGCGCATTCCGATCAACATCCATCACTTTCACATATGAAGGTGTCAAATTTTTCTTATGAAATGCAATTTTTTGGTATGGGAGCATTTGATTGTTTTGATAATTGGTTTTTGTTTCAAATACATAGTTCTTTTCCCCGACTTCGAATTTCGCTTCTTTATCCTTCAATATATCTTGGACAAGCGATTCATACAGGTAAGCTTGACTCGAATTTTGCGGCCAATTGCTTTGGAAACGGAAGCTTTTGTTCAAAGCAGGAGTCAGAACAAATACCCCATCATCATTTCTTAAAATAATCTGGCTTTGATCCCTGTCATCATTTTTTAATAGCACTCGATAATAATGGGGCTTTTTGTGCCAAATTTCCACTTCATACACATGCGGCTCTTCCGCTGTTTTGATCGTCATTTTGGCGTTCACCTTATAGCCTTTTAATTCTTCAATTTTTTTGTTCAATGCACTTGAAACGTCTTCTTTTGATTTTACGCCACATGCAGATATTAATCCCACAAAAAGCAGACAGACAATCACGAGCTTTACGCCTCTCGTCAAATTTTTCAACCCCTTTGCCTCAATTAGCGTCACTAGGAAGTTTTGAAGAGTCAGTGAACAATTTCTGACTTGTCTCCCCTACCGCATTACAACTATATGAGGCAAGGTCAGCAAATATGCAGACTAGCTTGACAGGCTTTCAATGATTACTTGTGCAGCAGCAAAATTTTTTGAATGAGTGATTGTCACAAACACCCGGTCTGATGTAATATTTTGCACAATGATCGGTTTCCCTTTTTCATCATGTAAAATTTCAATATCTAAAAAGCCCACTGTCTTTCCGATTCCTGTCCCTAATGCTTTGCTAAATGCTTCTTTAGCGGCAAATCTGCCTGCCAAAAACTCCAATTGTCTTGAATCCCGCAATTTATTAAAGATTTCCTTTTCGCGAAACGATAAGATTCTGTCAATAATGTTGGATCTCCGCTCCATAATATCTTTCATCCTGTCCATTTCAACGATATCAAGTCCAATCCCAACGATCACACCATCACATCCCTTTAATTTTCTACTGTACTATTTATAAATTGAAAATCATACAAATGATTATAGAATACTTGTCCTGTTGAAAAGGAGAATTCACATGTTTCGCAGAACAGAAAGCCTTCACACTTTTATTCGCCTTTATCCTGCTGTCACGATCATAAGCTGCATACATGTTGTGTTATGGATTATGATGAAACTTTCTTTCCCAATTTTTACGCTTCTATTTTCTTTTTTAACCGGATACAATGCAGGGGTTCATTCAGGGGAATGGTGGCGGCTCATTACACCAATTTTTTTGCATACTAGCTTTTCCCATCTTTTGTTTAATACAATCACACTTATTATTTTTGCCCCGCCGCTGGAACGAATGGTAAAGTCAATTTATTTTCTGGTCATTTACAGTGCATCAGGCATTATAGCCAACATTGCAACCTATTTGATCATGCCAATGGATTATTCTCATGCAGGAGCTTCAGGGGCGATTTTTGGCATTTTGGGCACGTACATGTTCATCTGTTTTTTCCGAAAGGAATATATGGATCAAAAAAACTCTCAAATGATCTTAACGGTTACAGCCATAGCTCTCGTACTGTCCTTTATTGATGCCCATATCAATGTAGTTGCACATGTAACAGGACTTCTGGCTGGATTTTTGCTAGGTAAAGTGTTTGTCCGCAAAAAACCAAGCTTCATTCATTATACGTATTATCATCAACCGGTTCGGCAGGAAGGAATGAAATTATTTTTCAAAAAATGGTCGATATGGATTTTTGTTTTCGTTTTTATACTTGCGGCTATTTTATATGTGTTGTAAAAATTTAAATCACTCCCATCCACATGAGAGATGGGAGCTTCTAAACTTGTCCTTCACTTCTTCTTGAAAACCATTTATAAATTCCCATTCCGTCCTTTTCCTCGAGGTTTTTAACAGCAAAAAAGCTTCCAGTAGACTTGGAAATAATACTGCACTGAACAGAAGTCAGATCTTTTTGTCTCTGAAAATAGGATTGTTTCAATTCCAATGATTGAATCCGCTTTTTTTCGAAAAAGACGGTTGTCTTATTCAACACGCGGAAAGACAGCGTCAATTCTTTTCCATTTAAATACCAACCTGTATCTTTATATTGAAAATATCCGAGCACCAGTGCAAAAGGAATGAGAATAAGTGATAAGTAGCCCCATGGTTTAAAAAACAAGCATAAAGGGACGGCTATGAGAAGTGATAAAATCAGCATACGGAGCAAAAATCTGGACAGCGCACGCCGCGGAACCGGGTGCAGTGTCTCGTTTATCGTCAAATGAAAAAAGCTTTCAACCTTTTCTTTAACTTGTTTCTTCCGAATTAACGGAAACAAAATGGTCTCGACATCCTTGTCACTTCCGCCTCCCGCCGATTCAATATGTACAGTTGCATATCCAAAAGGCTGGCGCAGCCAATTTTCTGTTACTTTAATTGCTTGAATACGATCTATTGGTATAGAAATCTGTTTTTTTTCAAAAATGCCACTTGAAATAATAATCTGTCCGGCTTCTTCTCGAACTGTAAAATCTCCGTACTGGAGTAAAACCCCGATAAAGCTTATAATCCACGCAATGATCAAACCAATCAAACATAAGATGACAATCATCGTCACACTTGCATGGACAATCCATTCCAGCTTGTCAAATATTTTTTCGTACGGAATAATTTCATCAAATTGGCTTAAAAAGGCTACGATTGACAGAGCAACCCCTAAGCCGCTTGAAGTTGCTGCAGTAATAAGCAGTTCGTTAAAGCTTATTTTGTAAAGAACCCTTCCTTCTTCCAGTTTGTCTTGCTCTGCTTCTCCTTGTGCTATTTGTCTTTTTTGCTCCTTGATGATTGTCCGAATCTGTTCTGCCTCTTCTTTCCGTATGGCGCTAAGTTCAACCTCTGCTTCGCCCATGCCGCCCGCTGTTTCGATTTCAAGCTTCACTACACCGAAGAGGCGCTGGATGAAACCGGCGGTTACATTTATGGATTGAATTCTTTCAATCGGTATATATCGATTTTTTTTTAAAAAAACGCCCTGCTCAACACGAAATTCATTTTCTTCAATGCGATAAGTAAATTTCAACCAATTTAACACACTGGAAATGATCGTGAGTATAAGTGCTAGAATCGTTCCGATCAATAAAAACGACCGGATGTTTCCTATGTTTGTGACAAACAAGAAAATATTCGTTACTATAATTTCTTTAATCGCCTTCGCAATTTTCACTAAAACAGCTACGGGATGCAATCTTTTCTGATCATACATCATCCTTCGCCTCCCGTGCCAATTTCGAGATATAATCGCGAAGCTGATCCGCTTCTTCCATTTCCAGGGCAGGAATCTCGTGAACCGTTGCTGCAGTGGAAATAGTTACAGTCGCCAAGTTATATTTTCTTAAAATCGGTCCTTGTGAGGTATCTACATGCTGAACTCTCACCATTGGAACAAGCACACGGGTAACTGTAAACAATCCATGCTGCAAATCCAGTTCATTCTCATGAACTTCATATCGCCATATTTTCAACCGAATATTTGGAAAAATGAAAATGGAACAAATAGAAGACACCAACCAAATAATTGCCAATATAGGAATAATCCATTTCGGCCAGTTGAAAAAAAATATCAATAAGGATATGCCTATGATCACCAGCAACTCAACGATGCTCCAAATAGCCGCAGTGATCTTCCATACAGTAACAGCTTTAGGACTAATGCGATTTTGTGGTTCGCGCCGCAAGTTTTTCCCTCCCTTGTCTCCTTCTGTAAAAAATTACGTTTCATTTAGGCAAAAAGTTTCAAATATATAAAAAGGAGGCAGCTCCAAGTTTTGGAATGCCTCTTTTTCCATGTCTGATTATTCTTTTTCATTCCAATTATTTTGGGCTAGCCGATCCTTTTGTCGATCTTGCTGAATGAAAGGAGCGTTTCCGTCCAACCCGTTTGTTTTTTAAATCAAGCTTTCGTTTATTTCTGCTTTTTTCTTTCTTCATAGGGAGAGGAGGTTCCTCCGTCAATTTTACAGGTGTCGTATCCGGCTCCTTCGTTAACATTTTAATAGCTGCTGCAAGCAATGGGACGGAATCATATTTTTCCAATAGCTCCGCAGCAAAATTTTTATACTGATCTAAATTTTCAGTTTCCACTACAGAGCAAATTTTTTCGACCGTCATTTTTTGTTTTCCTACTAGTGCTTCATCTAAAGTAGGAGGACGCATTCGATCCATTTTTCTTTTTGTTGTATGCTCAATGGTTTCCAAAATACCGCGTTCCCTTGCGGTTATAAACGTCATCGCTTTTCCTGACTTCCCAGCCCGTCCTGTTCTTCCAATTCTATGCACATAGCTTTCAGGGTCTTGAGGTACATCAAAATTATATATATGGGTGATACCAGATATATCAAGCCCTCTGGCTGCTACGTCTGTTGCAACAAGTACATCAATGGCTCCATTTTTAAATTTGTTCAAAACAGATAAGCGTTTCGCTTGGCTTAAATCGCCATGAATTCCTTCTGCTGAATAGCCGCGGACATTTAATGCTTCAGAAAGTTCGTCCACTCGGCGCTTTGTCCTGCCAAACACAATCGCAAGCTCCGGTGATTGCAGATCAAGAAGTCTTGTCAAAACTTCAAATTTTTGTTTTTCAGGCACTTCTAAATAATATTGCTGCACATTTGGAACCGTTACTTCTTTCGCTTTTACACGGACATGAGTCGGATTTTTCATAAAGCGTTCTGCAATTGATTTAATTGGACCAGGCATTGTTGCCGAAAATAGAAGGGTTTGACGCTCCCTAGGAATATTTGAAAGAATGTGCTCAATATCATCAATAAACCCCATGTTGAGCATTTCATCCGCTTCATCTAAAACGACAGTGTGCACAGAATCAAGCCGCAGCGTATTGCGCCGTATGTGATCCAATAACCTTCCAGGTGTTCCAACAATGATGTGGGGAGGCTTCTTCAAAGCCCGAATCTGCCTGGAAATGTCCTGGCCTCCGTAAATCGGCAATACTCTTGTCCGTTTATCATAGCCGATTTTATATAACTCTTCTGATACTTGTATAGCAAGTTCCCGTGTTGGGGCTATCACAATCGCTTGAACAGCTGAATCATGAACATTAATTTTTTCTACTAAAGGGATGCCAAAAGCTGCTGTTTTTCCTGTCCCTGTTTGCGCTTGTCCAATGATGTCTTTATTGTTCAAGCCTAAAGGGATCGCCTGCATTTGAATGGGAGTCGCTTCTTCGAAGCCCATTCTTTTTATTGATTTTAACAGCTCCGGACTCAACCCGAACTGGTGAAACAAATTTGTCAATTTTTCCAAACTCCTTTAAGACTTTTATTAAGCGCTGCTGGATAAAAAGGCTCTTGTGCGTATTTTCTAGAAACTGTAAGCTTATCATAGTCGTGAGAATCAGTGTAAACTCCGATTTTTGCTGGAAAGTACGCATAGGGATTTTTATCCATTCACCGCAGGTGTTATCATACCATTTCCATCAATCTATTTCAACTTACCGCACTATAGCTAAAAAAGCATAAAAACAAAAGCACAAGCAAAATGATGTTTTATTTTATTCTTTCATTAATGCATGAACAACATCTTCCAGCTTCATTCCTCTGGACGCTTTCACTAACACAAGATCTTTTGAGCCTGCAGCTTTCTTTAATTCATGAATTAGTTCATCTTTGTCAAAAAACACATGAATTTTTCTTTCATCTATAACTTTCTTTGCACCAACGGCAATTTCTTTTCCGAGTTTTCCAAATGTAAAGAGGTGATCAATTTCTTGATCAGACAGCATCATTCCTACTTCTTGATGAAGTTCAACTTCTCTTTCGCCAAGCTCCAGCATATCCCCTAAGACAAGAATTTTTTGCGAATATCCTTTTAGACCATGGACTAGATCAATGGCTGCTTTCATCGCTGTAGGATTCGCGTTATATGCATCATTTATGATGGACAGACCGTTCTTCGTTTGAATCAATTCAAGTCTCATGTTTGTTATTTTCAAATCGCGAAGCCCTTTTTCAATACGATCCAGTCCGATCTTTAGCAGTTCTCCAACAGCGATCGCTGCCAATGCGTTTAAAACATTGTGACGGCCTAAAACAGGGATAAAAAAAGGCTGTTCAGCTATATTGGCGCGAAACCGTGTTCCTTCACCCAACTGCTCCATTGATGTCGGAAAAAGATTATTGTTTTTCTTTTCTCCAAACGTTACGGTTTGACATGAATAATCTTTTTTTAACAAAGGCTCATCACCATGATAAATGAGCGTTCCATTCTCTTTTAAACCCTTTATAATTTCAAGCTTTGCTTCCGCAATCCCTTCACGAGAGCCTAAATCTTGTAAATGAGCATCGCCGATATTGGTAATGACGGCTATATCAGGACGTGCAATTGATGATAATAATTCAATTTCTCCCTTAGCGTTCATGCCCATTTCTAATACAGCCACTTCTGTATCTTCAGGCATATCTAATATTGTTAAAGGCAGACCGATATGGTTGTTGAAATTCCCTTTCGTTTTATGCACGCGATACCGAGTGCCCACAACCGATGCGATCATATCTTTTGTCGTTGTTTTGCCATTAGAGCCTGTAATCCCTACTACTTTTGGGTTTACTGCCAACAAATAGTGAGAAGCAATCTGCTGCAATGCTGCCAAGGTGTCGTCGACAATGATAAATGGTTTGTCTTGCGGCGGATTCGGGACTGATCTAGACCATAAAGAGGCATGAGCACCATTTTCGAACGCTTTCTCGACAAAGTCATGTCCATTAAACTTTTCGCCAATAATGGGTACAAATAAGTTTCCTTTACGGACATTCCGCGAATCAGTCGTTACTCCTTCGATGGTAATCTTCTCAAATTCCTCTTTTAATTCTGCGTTGTTTGCCATCTGCTTAATTGCTGATAATTGCCGTTTTATCATGCTATTTTGTTCTCCTTTCAAAAGGCGGCTTTACACAGCCGCCCTAAGAACGATCTTTAAATAGTATACTTGATTCTCTGTTTTAGTTCATATCGCTCGATTCCAAGCTGAACCAATTTTTCAATCAACGCCGGATAATCGATGCCGCTGTGCTTCCATAAAAGAGGGAACATGCTAAACGGCGTAAATCCAGGCATTGTGTTCACTTCATTGATCAACGGTGTTCCGTCTTTTCTCAAGAAAAAGTCTGCCCGAACAAGTCCAGAACCATCGATAGCTTTAAATGCTTTCAGCGCCATTTTCTTGATTTGTTCATATTGCTCTTCCGTTATGTCAGCTGGAATAATGAGCTCCGTATCTCCGTCTTCATATTTCGCTTTATAATCGTAAAACTCTTTTTTCGGAGCAATTTCCCCAACAACAGAGCAGATCGGTTCGTCATTTCCAATTACTCCGATTTCAACTTCCCTTCCATCAATACTTTCTTCAATAATCAGCTTCCGATCATACAGAAACGCTTCTTCAATAGATTGAATGAGCGATTGCCGATCTTTTGCCTTGCTGATACCTACGCTTGAGCCGAGGTTGGCTGGCTTTACAAAGCAAGGATACCCGAGCTGCTCCTCGACTTTTTGAAAAACCTTCTCTTTATCTTTTTCCCAGTCTTTGTTCGTAAACCAAACGTACTTTGCCTGAGCAAGTCCTGCTTGGGCAAATAAATTTTTCATAATGATTTTATCCATTCCTGCTGCTGAAGCCAAAACTCCATTCCCAACATAAGGTATATTCAGCAATTCCAGCATTCCTTGTATCGTTCCATCTTCACCATTCGGTCCATGCAATAGCGGAAATACGACATGGACTGGATCAGCGCTTCCTGGAGCGTTAAATAGCTCTTGACTGAAAGGTACCGGCAAATGTTCACCTTTTTCTCCAGCTTCGGAATTTCCCGCTAGAAACTTCAAGTCTTCTACTCTTTCAACTGGACCGTTCAATTGCTTTCCTTTTACCCATTGCCCTTGCTCCGTAATGTAAATTGGATATATGTCAAATTTATTTTTATCGAGAGCGTTTATTACTGCCCGAGCTGTTTGTAATGATACTTGATGCTCGGCAGATTTGCCCCCATATACAAGCGCCAGTTTGATTGCCATTTATTTTTTCCTCCCGTTTTGAAAAAAATCATCTGTTTTATTTTATCATTATATAGGTTGTTTTTGTTATCATTGCCGAACAATTTATTTGCGGGAGAAAAAAATTCACTTCTTCTTTACCATGAATTAAAATAAATACGAAGGAAGGAGGGGTTATCCAATGAAGCCAATAGAGACAGCAGAACAGTTTGAACAAGTGATTCAGAGCAATCAAGAAACCATCATCAAGTTTTTTGCCGATTGGTGCCCTGATTGCAAAAGAATGGACATGTTTATCGGCGACATTTTAGAAGAATACGGTCAATATGAATGGTATGAGATCAATAAAGATCAATTCCCCGACCTAGCTGAAAAATATCAAGTAATGGGAATTCCAAGCATTTTAATTTTTAAAAACAACGAAAAAATCGCTCATCTGCACAGCGCATACGCAAAAACACCTGAGGAAGTGAAAGAATTTTTAGGCTCGCATCTTAAATAAAGAAAAAGCCGCTGGGGGTGTCTAATAAGTCGTTTTTACGGCTTATAGACGCCCCCATGAATGTTTTAGAAACGTTGATATATCGATGTTTATGATTTTTTGTTTTCAATGGCGATTTGATTTTCTAAGACAGCCCTTTCATAAAAAGCACGAATCTAAAAAAACTGGACTTCGGATGTTTTTTCATCCAGTCCAGCCTCATTCTTTTCCTATCAAAATATTTCTATTCCTTTTTTAAATTCTCTAAAACCGTCAATAAATCCCTTAATTGGCTGATTTCATAGTCTGGAGTGACTTCTCCGCTAAGCTCCAACTGCTTCCGATTAATCCAAACAGACCGGATATTTGTCCGTGATGCCCCAAGTATGTCAGTGCTCAGTTTGTCTCCAACCATTACCACTTCATTGCTTTGAACACCCATTAAGTTTAGTGCGTGTTCAAAAATTGACGGATCAGGCTTACCTTTGCCGAACTCACCTGAAATGACAATATGCTCAAAATACGATGAGAGAGCAGAAACACTAGCAATCTTTTCTTTTTGCAGGCTTGGATCCCCGTTTGTTAAAAGAAGCAAACGATAGTTTTGTTTCAGCCGTTCTAATACTTCAAATGTATCTTCATATACGAGCGGTCTTTTGCGCCGTTCTGCATGAAAAAGCTCAGCCAGCTTTTCCCCGAATTCAGCATCATTTATACCGACCGCCTTCAAACCGTTCGTCCAAGCATCTTTTCTGTAAACAGGCGCCAATTGATTAAGCTTCCCAAACTGTTCGTGCACGATTTCGCTAAAATTCGCCCAAAGGCCTTCAAACGGATTGATGCCAATCATTTTTGTAAATGGATATGTTTCATAAGATTCATACAATTTTCTCGCTTCTTGACGAACCGCTTCCTCAAGCTGTTTTGAATCAACCCCGTATTGTTCTTCTGCTGTGGTGCAAACATATTGGAATGTGTCGCTGACGCTTTTTTCATCCCAAAGAAGTGTATCATCTAAGTCAAAAAAAACAGCTTTAATCAATCATCTATCTCCTCTCCATTTTCTGTTCCATTCTTACCTAAAAACAATTTTTTGTCACTGCCAATATTTCTGATTCGAAAGCAAATAAAGATGGATGGCACCTTAATATATTTTATTTGAAATCAATATAAATTGAATTATACCTCTTTCGTCCAGCCGAACTTGTCTTCCGCTTTTCCGTATTGAATGTTCGTGATCGTTTCATAAAGCTTTTTAGAAAACTCGCCTGTTTCTGAATTATTCAATAGCATTTTATGCTCATTCCATTTCAGCTCTCCGACCGGCGAAATTACCGCTGCTGTTCCTGTTCCGAAAACTTCTTCCAATTCCCCGTTTTTGTAGGCATTGAAGATATCTTCTATTGAAATGCGTTCTTCATGCACCGGTACTCCCCAATCTTTCACTAGCTGGATAACGGAGTCTCTTGTTATACCGCTCAAAATGCTTCCGTTTAATTTTGGCGTGTACACTTCACCGTTGATTTTGAAGAAAATGTTCATGCTTCCAACTTCTTCAACATATTTATTTTCTTTTCCATCGAGCCAGAGCACCTGATCGTATCCTAATTCCTCCGCTTTTTTTTGGGCGTATAAGCTAGCTGCATAGTTTCCGGAAGTTTTAACATGACCAACTCCTCCCGGTACAGCGCGAACATATTCATCTTCAACATAAATTTTTACAGGAACGAGCTGACGGCCTGAATAGTAAGCTCCAACTGGCGACAGGATAATCATAAACTTGTATTCGCTTGCTGGTCTAACTCCTAAATATGGTTCCGTTGCAATGATGAACGGTCTGATATATAAAGAAGTGCCTTCTTTATTTGGAATCCAATCTCTTTCCACTTCAACAAGCCGCACAATGGCTTCCAATACTAGATCAGGGGCAATGGGCGGAATACACATTCGTTCGCAAGAGCGGTTCAATCGCTCTATATTTTTATCCGGTCTGAATAACAATGTGCGGCCGTCATTCGTTTTATAAGCTTTCAGCCCTTCAAAAATTGCTTGCCCGTAATGAAATACCATTGCTGACGGCGAGAGCACCAACGGTTCAAACGGCACTATACGAGGGGAATGCCACCCTTGCACCTTATTATAATCCAATATAAACATATGGTCTGTAAAATGTTTTCCAAATCCTAACGATTCAAGATCAGGCTTTTCTTTTAACCGGTCCGATTTAATAAATTCAATAACTTGATTCATGTTCATCCATCCTTTCTCATTATTTTAATTTTATTGTGCGCTGCTGACTAGACCTATTTGGTTGCCAATTTTTATTGAATGCTTGATTGGCTAAATCGGGCTTTTCTTTTAGCGGGCAGCATGGCGAAATAGCCAATTAAAAAAACATGCCCCAGCAATCACCAACGCATAAAACATCGGTTGATTGCTGGGGCGAGATGCTTCGCGGTACCACCCAGCTTCTCTGTATTCCTCACAGAATACAGACTCAGCAAGTCACACATAGATGACTTTCTTCGTAACGGAAGATCCGTTGTTTTATACTTTGGCAAAAAGCCATTTCTAAAACAAGGCTCCAAGGCGATCTTCAAAGAGAGATAACGGCTGGCCTTTCAGCCTATGGGTCAGCTCTCTAATACGTCATCGCTCTCTTCTACTGCTCCTTTTCCTCACCTTTTTCATATGAAATTATCAAAATAAAAACTCGCCTCAATCCAAAAAAGAAGTATTGGATTGTTGAGGCGAGTTATTCGCGGTACCACTCAACTTTTCTGTATTCCTCGCGAAATACAGACTCAGCAAGTCATATACATGACTTTTCTTGATAACGGAAGAACCGTTGCTTTATACTTTAGCTTGCGCTATTTCTAAAACAAAGCTCCAAGGTGACCTTCAAAGAGTGGTGGACGGCTGGCCTTTCAGCCTGAGGGTCAGCTCTCTATGCGCCACCGGCCTCTTTTACTGCTCCTTTTCTTTGCTTTTCTTATCTGAAAATAATTTATTTAGTAAATAATTTTGAAAATGATTATATAACCTCTTTCCTTCCAAGTCAATAAGAATTTAGTTTTTAACAAAAATTTGTTTCCGACACGTCTCGATTTCACCCAATTCATCACTTTTTCTCTATATCTGAATAAACTGACATAAGAAAAATGAAAGGTGGGATATTTACATGTATACGAATTCACATTATGTAAACTACTATTATCCAGTTTACGACCACAGCTTCATTAGACAAAATAGAAACAACAGCTCCATTGACAATATACTGAAGGCTATCTTAAACGGAATTTCTTCTGAAGCAAGTGCTATTGATTTTTACACAAGATTGGCAAAGGCGGCGGAAACTTCTGAACAGAGACAGGCAATTGAACATGCGCTAGAAGACGAAAAAATACATTTACGAACATTCACGCAGCTTTATCAAACATTAACAGGAAAAAAACCGGTTTATCAAACAAAAATAACTCGATTCCGAAATTTCCAAGAAGGTCTGCGGATCGCTTATGAACAAGAATTGGAAGCATATGAGACATACCGTGATAATTATTTATCTACACAAGATCCAATGATTCGAGATGCTTTCTTTAGAGCCATGACTGATGAAATTGAACATGCGTTAAGATTTAGCCACGTACTAAACAAGAAATAGTCGAAATCAATTTTTGCTTCCAGTCATATGAGCGGTCTCATTTGGGTCAAATGCTAAAGGGACTTTTGTAATTTTACTTGTTGTTTCATCAAGTGCGACAAGATCACTTTGGTTCACATCATGAACATTTGTTTTCCCTAAACCTTTGACAGCGACCTGTATTTCTTCCGAAAATGACGTTAAAAAATTAGATAAATAATATGCTGCCTCCTCTTTATTAAATTGATCCGCCATTCTTCCGCTATAAAAGGCCAATACCGTCGGTGGCTCAAATGGTATTGTTTTTACGACCTGTGTATGCGTCATTGCCCATAAAGCAGCAGTTCCCAAATAAACAGCGTCTGCTCCAAGCGCCAAAGCCTTCAATGCATCCCCGGGAGTATGGATTCCGCCGCCAATCAATAAGCTCACTTTTCCTTTCATTTCTCTTTTTGTTATATAGTGGACAGCCCTAGTCAATGCATAAATCGTCGGCAATCCGAAATCATCTTGTATGATCGGCGCCGATCCTTTTGTACCTGCCTGACCGCCATCAATCGAAATAAAATCCACACCTGCCAAAAGTCCGTATTCAATATCTTCTTCAAGCCTGTTGCTTGCACAAATTTTGATTCCGATCGGGACTCCTCCAGTGAGTTGTTTTAATTCTTTTACAACCTTTCTTAAATCGTTCGGACTGTTCCATTCATTGAATCTTCTTGGAATAACTGCGGTCTCATCCGGTTTTAAACCTAATATATCACGGGCTTTTCCTTGCAAAAATTCAGGTGAAATTCTTGACGGGACAGCAGCTGAAGCTCCTTGTCCAATATGGATTTCCACAGCATCTGCCTGTTTTAATACATCTGCATTTTTCCCCCAATTCGCAGTGTGGTATTGAACGATCAAATGCTTTGCCCGTTCACGTTCCTCTTGCAAAAATCCCCCTTCACCAATGTTACAGGCTGTTCCGACAACGGCCGTTCCCCAGGCTTGGGCAATTCGAACTTGTTCGCTTACGCCAAGACCGTATGCCATCCCGCCAAGCAAAACAGGCATATCAATTGTGAGAGGTTTTTTGGCCAAGGGACCAATAACCGTTTTCATTTCCACTTTTGCGTCCTCTTTTGCAGGAAAAATTGCAAGTTGAGCGGGTGAAAAGACGAGTCCGTCAAAATTAAGAAATTTTCGCGGGCTACCAAACGGGCGGTCAATAATTTTCCCTTCTGCAGCCCTCAAGCTGTTCTCAACGACAATCCTTGGACTTATCCGCGTAAAGGCACTGACCATTTCCCATACATTTTCCATATAGGGATCACCCATGAGAATTTTTGTAAACGATGAAGTAGCTCTTTTAATAAGAGGGCGAATAGTTAATAACACGATCACATATGTCAGCAAGGGACTTAATAATAATGCACCTATTACCAAAAATTCATTCATCCTTCATCGATCCTTTTGAATAAGGTTGTAGATGCTTTCTTTTTTGCCATTTGCCGCGAATGGCTATGATCACCAGCAATATACAAGGAATAATAATTAAAATCGGCAGCTCAATGAACAATGGAAGCTTTTCCTTAAAAAGCTCTTTTTTTTCAATCTCATTTTCCACACTTACAATTGCAATGACAAAAATCATAATCGCTGCAGGCAGTATAAAAGGCTGGTGCTTTTGTTTTTTAAACAGCTCCGCCATTCCTACAACTCCTGCATAAAAAAAAATATTTAATTTTACGAAAAGGCCGATAAATAAAGTTAAAATGACAATCGGATCCATTCTCTGAAAAAAGTCGCCGACATTGATTTTTTGGGCTGTATTAAGCAAAGGGAGATCGGCTAATTCCGTTCCGTACACCCCAAGCACTGCAATAGTTAATGCAAAAGTCCATGAGACGGCCAAACCGCTGAATAAAACCGATAACGTTCCAATTCGCACACCGTTCTGAGGTTTGTTTAAGTATGGAAGTATCATGAAAAAGACAACCATTTCGCTATAAGAAATGATAGACGGAAACACCGCTTTGATTAAAGGAAATAAGCCATCTTCTAAAATTGGCAAAAGATGTATTGGATCAACAATTCCGGAGGCAAACACTAAAAAATTTCCCATTATCCCTAGAGTGATCATGATAAAGAAAAGCAGCTGGGCAACTCTTGCGAACACTTCAATTCCTAAAAAGCATGAATAAGAAATAAGTAAAACTCCCATCAATAAAACCACTTCAATAGGCGTTTCAGGCAAAAGATATTTAATGATGTTATCCCCAGTATCCCGCAATATAAAGCCGGCGATTAAGATAAAATAAAAATTATATATGATTGAAAGCACTGTACCAACAATTTTCCCTGTGTTTTCCAAAAATATTCCTGTCAAGGTTAGGTTTGGAAAACGATTATAAATTGGACCGTAAATCATTAAAATAAGGAGAATGTTAATTCCGGAAACAACTAACACGGCGATCCAATTATTTTGCTTTACTTCCAATCCTAGCCCTGTGACAATCAGACTTCCAAATTGAAACAAAAATATAAATGAAAACATCTGTAACCCATCGATTTTTGCTTTTTCCATATAAAATTCCTTCCATTTCCCTGCTCTCAATCCTCCAGCTTGTTAAGCGGAGGATTGTTGATCGTGCCTGTTCTTCGTATTTTGACATCAACAGTAGTTTTTATTGGAAGTTCAGTGAACGTTTCCTTCCAATGTTTTTTTATTTTTTTCCAATTTTTATAATCGTCCCGATACAACGCTTTTCCAAAACCGAAAGCATCGACTCGGTAATCTTGCTGAACATTCGAAAGAACTTTTTCAACTTCTTGTTTTATTTCTTCTTCCGTCTTTTTTTCTATCTTTCTTATCGTTTTTGTATTTGTTATTGTGAGATGCTTGCATTGTACATCCGCTACATTTCCTTGAGCCTCTATATGAACTTCACCAACGGGATTGCCTTTATGCATTTTTGTTTTTAGCTGGCTTTTTGCAGAAAAAATGTCAATGCTTATCTTTCCGTCATTCTTGCATGAAATTTCTTCGATCGTCCGATGTACTTTGCCGATAATATAATGAAGTCCTCTGCTCTGTTGTTCATCCAGCCAGCCTATTAATCGGTCTTGGTGAAACAAAGCGATTCCTTTAAATTTTAATTTTGCTTCAGGGTCAATTTGTTCATAATTGGCTTTCGTTTCACCGACTTGCTGATTGCCTTCTACTGATATTCCTGTCAGTTTCACTTCGATCCCTTCGCTGCTTAAATCCGATAACAATTGATCAAGAGTTACAGATATTGTCGGCGCCCATTGCTTATCTGATAATTCAAGAGAATTAAAAAGCTGGTTCGCCGGGATATCTTCTAACGCTGTTAAAACTTTTAAAATATCCCCTGCCTTGGCATCCTTTGCAACAGTTATATAAAAATCTGTTCTCATTTCATGATCGCGTGACAAAAGATCAAGCACCTCCCCAATTCCCTCTTTTGCTAATTCCTCACCGATTACTAAAATCCGCAAATGAGACGAGTAAATTCTCCTTGGAACAGCAGTGGTCATTCGCCGTATAGCTTCAATGATGGTGTGACCTTTCTCTTGATAAGTCATAACAGGAGTTTTATCCCCTTTACTCATCAGCATGGCAATTTGACTAGGGTTTACTATTTGCGAGGTCACCACATACTGGTCTCCTTCTTTATCGATCCCTAAACCCACTTGAATGGCAATTGTGTTTAATTCTCTTCGGTTCCAGCAGCCGGATAACAACAACAAAACAACAGCAAATAAAAGCATCTTTTTGAATTTCATTTTTGCTTAACTCCAGCATTTTTATTTCTTGTTAATATTTGCATTTTTCGTTTTTTTATTCTTAATGCAAGAAAAATTTGCACAAAAAAAAAGACGCCAATGCGTCCATGTTCATGATCGATTTTTAATGAGCTGTCGATATTTCAATTTGATTTCCGGAAGGATCGATCGTGTATATTTTTCCATCTTTTTCAGTTATACGTGCATTTATTTCTTTTAATCTCTTGATCACCTGATCTTTTTCTTCCTTATTCGGCAAAATGATTGTGAACCATTTAAGCCCGACACTATTCTCAGGAGGCTTTGGAGCCCCTATACCATTCCAAGTATTTAACGCAATATGGTGATGGTATTTTCCGCTAGAAATAAATAATGCATGAGATCCATATTTTGATGTCATTTGAAAACCGAGGCCTTTACAATAAAATTGTTCTGCTTCATCTAAATAGGCAACATGCAAATGAACATGACCAATAATGGTTGCTTCAGGCATCCCTTGCCAGCCCTCTGGATCTCTTTCAGAAAATAAATCGTTTATATCTAACGGAATCGTGTCCATCACAACTTGATTTTGATTCCATTCCCAATTCGCCGACTTTCGATCAGCATAAATTTCAATGCCGTTTCCATCCGGGTCTGCCAAATAGACCGCTTCACTGACCAAATGATCGGAAGCACCCTGCAGCGGATAGTTCATTTGAATGAGATGATAAAGGGCATTAGCTAAATCTTTCCTTTCCGGCAATAAAATGGCAAAATGATATAACCCTGTCGTCCGGACTTGTTTTCTTATGACATTATCCGGTTGTTCGACAATCAATATCGGTTTCTTTCCATCAGCAGAAAAAACGACTTTATTTTCCTTTTGCTCTAATATTTTAAAACCCAATAAATTGTGGTAAAACGCAATAGATCTCTTAAGATCCTCCACTTTGATCGATACTCCCCCGATATATTTATTGGGCGAACGATGAAATGCAAGCTCCATGTATTATCCAATCCCTTCTACAAGATTCTTTAGCTTTTGACAGGCAGTTTAATCTCAAATTTCGTTCCTTTGCCTTTTTTACTTGTCACGTCGATTTCTCCTTGATGCAGGAGCACTAACTGCTTCACAATTGAGAGTCCTAACCCGAATTCCCCGTATTTATTGTTTGTTCTTGACAGATCTGCTTTGTAAAATCTCTGCCAAATGTTTTCAATTTCTTTTTCGTCCATTCCGATCCCGGTATCTTCGATTTCAATGATTGTTTCCTTATATCCAGGTTTCCCCCGCAAAAATATTTTTCCGTTTTGTGTAAACTGAATGCTATTTTTAACAATATTGATCAAAATTTGAATGAGGCGATCATAATCAGCATAAATGATTTCATTTTCATCCGCTTCAATGATCATAATGTTATTTTTCTCCTCCGCTTGTGAAAGAAGCTGTTCCTTCACAATTTCAAACACATCAATTAACTGTATAGGTTCTATATTTAGCTTTACTTGATTCGACCGAATTTTTTCATAGTCCAAATTTTCATTAACTAGCCGAATCAGCCTTTTTGCCTCTTGGCTTACTAATTGAATGCCTCTTTCTTTTTCTTCTTCAGGAATCATATCGCTTTTTAATCCTTCAATGACACCGCTGATCGTTGTAAGAGGAGTTTTCAACTCATGAGAAACATCTGCAATAAACTGTCTCCTTCTTTTTTCAAGCCTGCTTATTTCCTCCTGAGAAGCTTTAAGCTTTTTTACCATTTCATTAAAGTCGCTTGCCAGCTCACCAATTTCATCGATTTTGGAGGCATTCACCTGGACGTCATAGTTTCCAGATGACACCATTGACGTTGCTTCACGAATCCTCTGAATTCTCCGAACATGCAGCTTCGATAAAAGACCGCTTAGCAAAAATGAAACCGTCAACGAAATTAAAATTGTATAAAATAAAAACTGATTAATGTCGCTGATGGTCTCTCTTGAACCGCTTATCGGCGAAACTAGGAGAACTCCTCCCATCAGCTCCCCGTTCACGATGAATGGCAAAGAAACGAAGGATACCGCCTGATCAAACCGTTTTAAATCTTGCTTGACCACGACAATTTTGCCATCCTCCAAACTCTCCCATTCTTTTTCTGACATTGTGAACCGCGGGAAAAAGCCAGCTTCCGGATAAAAAATTTCGCCTTGTTGATTAAACACACTGAACATAATATTTCGTGTCCTCAGCACCTGCCGGTATTGATCCAAAATCCGGTTTCCGCCCCAATTATCGCGGCTATAATCATGTAAAATGTTTTGGCCGTAGGCAATCAATTCTTCTACTTTATTTTGATAAACATAGTTTTCAACATATTTTGCAAAGGAAAAGCTCAAAATCAAGAATGCAATGACTAAAACTCCTATATGGCTAATAAGCAGCTGATACATATATTTAAGTTTCATCGTGCTTCACCGATTCGTCGAATTTATATCCCACCCCCCAAACCGTGTGAAGGAAGTTTTGCGCTTCAGGCCCGAGCTTCTTTCTCAGCCTTTTCATGTGGACATCAACCGTTCTTTCATCCCCGTAAAATTGATACCCCCATATACTTTCCAGCAACTGCTCTCTCGTAAATACTTGGCGCGGATGTGTGAGAAAATGATAAAGGAGGTCAAACTCTTTTGGAGTTAGGTTATTAATCGATTGTCCTTTAAAATACGCTTCTCTTGCATCTTTGTCCACTTTAAAGTGTTTGGTTGTCACAATGTTTTTTTGACGAGGTTCTTGCTTGTTATATCTTCTCGCCACTGCCTTTATTCTCGCCATTAGTGCAATCGGGCTAAACGGTTTCGTGACATAATCATCGGCTCCCATTTCAAGTCCGATCACTTGATCGGATTCACTGTCTTTAGCGGTCAGCATGATGATCGGAACGGAGTGTTCTTCTTCTCTTAATTTTCTGCAAAGCGTGACTCCATCCATTCCGGGAAGCATCCAATCGATGATGAGCAAGTCCCAATTGCCACTCTTAGCGGATTGGTAGCCTTCAAGTCCATCATGGACAAATTCCCCTTCAATCCCTTCCTTTATAAAAAACATATTTAGCATCGAACAGACGCTTTCATTATCTTCGATCACTAAAATTTTCATTTCTCTTCCTCCCGCTAAAACAACTCTTATTTTCAAGATAAACGAGTAAAGAAAGGGAAGCAACTACTTCAACTTCTCTTTTAAAAAATTAAACTTTCGAACATAGATTTTTCATAAATTGTTCATATGTTTCCAATATGCTTATCGTTGACAATCACGAAGGAGGTAAGATTAGATGAATTTTTTTAAAAGGTCGTTGTTAAGCGTATGGGCTAGAAAAGGAAAGAGCCTTTTACAACTGTTTATTTTCACCATCATTTGCTTACTTGTCCTTTCCGGTCTGGCGATCGAAAGTGCAGCAAAGAAAGCCAGTGATTTAGCGAAGGAAAAGCTGGGAGGAGAAGTGACCTTGCAGATGGATATGGAAAAAATGCGGAATCAGCAGCAATCGGAAGGTGAACGGACGAGGTTTCAGCTTGAACCCATTCCGGTAAAATCGGCAGAAGAATTATCTACATACTCAGAAGTAAAAGGTTATAACTTATATTCGTCGACAAACGGAATTGCTGAAGACTTTGATCCAATTGAAAATGAAGACACAAGTGATTCGGATGAGGAAACAGAAAACAGAGGTCCCTTTGGGGAAAATGGAAATCCAATGTTTCAATCTGATATCAGTCTGCAAGGCGTCGTTTTTACTGATGCTGTCGAAGAATTTATGAACGGAGATTCTACATTGGTAGAAGGTGAACATATTACCGATCAATCATTAGGAAAAAATGTTGTGGTCATCGAAAAAACATTGGCGGATGAAAACGACTTAACTGTCGGTGATACGATTACGGTAAAAGGTGCCAATGAAGAGGAAAAAACGATTGAATTAAAAATCATTGGCATTTATGAGACAACCACAAACGAACAAGATCAAGGAATGAATTTTTCTTTTATGAACCCTTACAACAAATTGTACGTTCCATATACTGTCGCGAACACACTGAAAGGTGAAGACTATGAAAATACCATTGACCGCGCTGTTTATTACATGAAAGATCCCGCGGAAATAGACTCGTTTATTCAAAAAGCGAAGAAAAATTCGAGCATAGACTTCGATACATTCAAGCTTGATGCAAATGATCAGCTATACAATCAAATGGTCGGACCAATCAACAATGTCGCGTCATTTTCAAAAAATGTCGTTTACTTAGTGACGATTTCAGGGGCTGTCATTCTTGGACTGATTGTCATGCTGTCAATCCGCGAACGGAAATACGAGATGGGTGTTCTTCTTTCTCTTGGGGAGAAAAGATGGAAGCTCATCGGTCAATTTGTCGCAGAAATATTGATTGTAGCCGTTCTCGCCATCGGAATTTCAAGCGCATGCGGAAATGTGGTGGCCGGCAAGATCAGCGATCAATTATTAGCGCAAGAGCTGGCCCAGCAAGAGCAGATGAATACACCTCCATCCTTTCGACCAGGAATGGGAGGCAGTGTAGGAATGAGAGGGCAAGCAGCTAACGTGGAAACAATTGATGACTTAGAAATCGCAATAACACCGAAAGATTTAGGCATGCTGTCGTCTATCGGAATGTTAATTGCCGTTTTATCATCATTTATTCCATCGCTGTCCGTTTTGCGACTGCATCCGAAGGTGATTTTAACTAAACAAGACTAAGAAAAGAAGGGGATCAAATGAGTGCATTGTTGAAATTTCAAGATGTTAGCTATTGGTATAGCAGAGATCAAAAAAAAGTAGAAATCTTAAAAAAGATCAATATTGATTTTGAAAAAGGTACATTTTACACAATTACTGGTCCAAGCGGTGCGGGAAAATCCACATTTTTAGCTCTTGCCGGTGCTCTTGATTCTCCAAAAGAAGGGGCTATTTTATACGAGGGCAAGGATTTAAAAAAAATCGGCTATTCCAAATTTCGCAATCAATACGTCTCAATCGTCTTTCAATCATACAACCTGCTTCCTTATATGACAGCATTGCAAAACGTCGTTGCGGCAATGGAAATAACGAAATCCTCTAAAAAGCCATATAAACAAATTGCACTAAAAACATTAGAACAAATGGGGATTTCGCAGGACCAAGCAAAGCAAAAAGTACTGACACTAAGCGGAGGACAACAGCAAAGAGTTTCCATTGCCCGCGCTCTTTGCTGCGAGTCGCAGTTAATTGTCGCGGATGAACCAACAGGAAACTTGGATGAGCAAACATCTAAAGAAATCGTCCGCATTTTTCAAGATTTAGCACATCAAGAGGGAAAATGCGTCATCATGGTGACGCACGATTTAACAATTGCATCCATCGCCGATGTGAACATTCATTTATCAAATGGAACCTTCCAAATACAATAAAAAGCTTGGGCTTGTCCAAAAAGTCAATTCCCCATTGAAAACAAACAATCATAAACACCGATATATCAACGTTTCTAAAACATTAAAAGGGGCAGTCAATAAGCCGAAAAAACGACTTTGAACTGCCCCGTCTTTTTATTTAGTTTTTTTTTACACATACTTATTTCGTCCGGCATTCAATAGCTTCAGCCAAAGTTTGGAAAAGAGAAATCAATTGTAGTAAAGCCGTTTTAAAGTCCATCTCCTTTACTTCGTCACATAGAAACAAGAATAAGTTGCCCATGGTCTTTGGATCCTCTTCTTTCCGAAGTTGCCAAGCAATCAAGATATACCGAGTGAAGACAATGGTAGTATGGCTAATCATCATGTCATAGGAACGACCTTGAAACTCTTTGGCTAAATGTAAAAACGATTTACTGAATTTAACAAAGTTTCGATGTCCCAACGCATCCCATAGATTCGAACGATTTCTTCATTAGACAGCGTGGTATCTGTACTCAAAATGGCCAGCCATTCACTTTGGTTGTTTCGATTCCGCACAAACACGATTTTCACTGGTAAACCCGTATGAAAGGTTACGTGAATCGAGCCGAGTGTTTCTTTTTTGCCAATGTCTCGTTTCGCTTTTCGATACAGTTGTTCCAAGGTTAAACGTTCTCCGTTGAAGAGATACCGTTGTTTTAGCTGTTTGACCATGCCAATGACAAAAAGGCATGCCCTGTCTGAATTCAGGGTATGGTAAAAAAAGGTATACATATTCGCCCGTCATGGCAAGAGATGAGAGTCCAAAAGCGCTTACGGATGAAATTCAAAAAAATGGTTCGCTAACCTATGACTTACTTCTTTTTTCAGCGAATCAAAAAAGTTCCCACAAAGTCTTGACTGACTCATGTTATATAGAGGGGTTGAAAACAACATAATACTATAATAACATTAATGGAAATGTATCCCAATAGCTAAAAACCTACATAAAATTGGAAGTTTAAAGGAGGGATTTTATAGAACAGCTAAAAAGGTTGGAAAATCAAAAATATTTTTAACAATGCTGTTTTTTATCGGATATGTGATTTCTCTACCTGTTTAAACATTTTAAGAATGCTTTTTAAGAACCAAAAATTGAAAGGCAACGTTTGATATGAACCGCATGAAATGTATTTTAGTTTTGCTTTAATTTTTTCATCTGTAGGAACTGCAGGTATATCTACTGTAAAAGCTTCTCAATTTAAAGATGAGGAGATCATTTATAACCAAGATATTTCTAATTTTGAAGTTTTGGAAGATGGTGTTTTGATAGATGGCAAATTTTATAGTCCAGAGGAATTTGAGGAGTATTTAAAATCAGCTGAGATTGTTGTTTTAAGTGATGGTAATGGTGGTTCTTCTATTTAACCTTTCTTTGCATTAGCTCCCGCTATTTATTTTGTTCCTGATGTTGGTCAAGTTGCATTACTAGCGACTGGTGCAATAGTAGTTGGTGGGGTTACTATTAAGGCTGGAAGTTGGCTCTATAAAACTATTTCTAACTATTTTAATGATCCTAAAAGAGTAATTGCTTCTAATTATGGAATACCACAATCATTGTTAGATTCAAACGGAAAAGTGAAATTAGGTTCTTTTAAAGATAAACACGGGAATACACCTCTAACTAAAAATTCTGGTACTTTTAAAAATGGGAAGTGGTCAGTAGAAAAAGATACAGCAGGACGTGGTGGACGTGTATGGAAATTAAAGAAAGATGAAAAAAGAATAGCTTCTTTAGATAAAAATGGGAAAGTGTTATCCAAATAAAGAATAGGAGTAGATTTAGTTTATGAAGAAAATGACTTTTAACGGTTTTACACTTAATTATCATGAATCAATTAATGTTTATGTAAATGAAGAAACAAAGCAAGTTATTTTCATTTCTAAAAATAATGATGAAATACACGGGGTCCTAGAACTTGATGAAGAAAATAAAGTTAAAATACATCCTAGATGGAATGTAAACTTTTCAATTGAAAATACAGAGGTTACAATAGGTGTTAATTATGAGGAAGAATAATCAATATTATTAATCACTATCAACAAGCTGGAATGGGGCTGTCAAGAAAATCGTTTTTCACTGACTTTCTTGACAGCCCCTTCTTAAACATTGCATCCATCGCCGATGTGAACATTCATTTATCAAATGGAACCTTCCAAATACAATAAAAAGCTTGGGGTTGTCCAAAAAGTCAATTCCATTGAAAACAAAAAATCATAAACACCGATATTTCAACGTTTCTAAAACATTAAAAGGGGCAGTCAATAAGTCAAAAAAACGACTTTGAACTGCCCCGGCTTTTTATTTAGTTTCTTTTTACACATACTTATTTCGTCCGGCATTCAATCCAGCAATGATCATCAAAACACAGACAGCAATAAACAATAAAATGGGCACCACCCACGAATGAGTTTTGTCATACAAAACGCCAATTAAAATGGGCCCAAAAGCAGCAAGCAAATAACCAATTGATTGCGCCATTCCCGATAAAGCGGAAGCTTGCTCGGAGCTTTTTGTTCTTAAACCAAATAGCGCTAATACGAGCCCAATGCTTGCCCCTTGTCCAATACCGATTAAAATAATCCAAAAGACAATCAGTAAAAGAGGCCCGCCATACAATAATCCAACGAGACCCGCTAAATAAATAGCTCCTAAAACCGCTACAATTCGCCTTTGATCTGAATATTTGTCCGACAGTGCCGGAGCGACAAATGTTGCCGGCAAGCCAGCAATTTGCACAAGAAACAGCATCCAACCAGCTGTTGAAGCACTTAATCCGTCCGCCTGCAAAATTTCAGGAAGCCATGCAACCATACTATAAAATAAGAACGATTGAAGACCCATAAAAAATGTGACTTGCCATGCCAGCGGCGACCGGAGCAAAAAACCATTTGAAATATGTTCAATTGGCGGTTTCGCGGATCTCTGTTTTCCACTAATTAATGGAAACCATAAACATATCGCCACAATTGCTAAAATTGCCCAAAATAATAAGGCATTTCTCCATCCAAATTTTAATCCTTCCGACAACGGAATTGCTAAACCGGAAGCGATCCCTGCAAGCATACCCATAGCTGTTGAATAAACGCTTGTCATCAGTCCGATTTTATCCGGGAACCGTTCTTTTACAATACCCGGAAGAAGCACATTTCCAATGGCAATGCCTACTCCAATCAATACAGTTCCTAAAAGCAGACCGATCATCGCTCCGAATGTTCGAATAATCATTCCTGCAAGAAGCACGACTAACCCGGCAAAAATCGCCGTTTCATTTCCGTATCGGCTTGCAAATTTCGGAGCTAATGGCGAAAGAACCGCAAAAACGATTAACGGGATAGTCGTTAGTAAACCCACAACCCCGTTGGAGATTCCGAGATCTTCACGAATATAACCGATGAGCGGTCCGACCGAAGTAATAGCAGGACGCAAATTAAAAGCAGCAAAGATGATTCCAACTATCAAGAGCATTTTTTTAATAGAAATTTCTTTTTCTGCCCTTACCGTATAGCGTTCCATACTCACCCCTCCTTTACCCCCTTGAACATCTTAAAAGTCAATTATTAATATACTAATCCCCATCGATGGGAAAATCAACCACATACCATGTATCGATCATTTGAGAAAACAGCCAGCTTCTGGAATAATGTTAATAAACGATGTTTGAAAGGAGAGTCCGTTTATGGAAATTGTTGTAGTTGGCGCCAATGGAAAAATCGGAAAAATTCTTGTTCACTTATTAAAAGAAAGCAACGAGCACACAGTGAAAGCAATGATCCGCAACGAAAACCAAAAAGAATATTTTGACTCGATCGGAGTCAAGACGGTTTTAGCTGATTTGGAAGGCACAGTCGATCAGATTGCCGAGGCGATCAAAGGAGCGGAAGGGATCGTCTTTACCGCAGGTTCAGGCGGACATACAGGTGCAGATAAAACTCTTTTAGTAGATCTAGACGGTGCCGTAAAAACAATCGAAGCAGCAGAAAAGACAGGCGTTCAACGGTTTATAATGGTCAGCGCTCTGCAAGCCCATAATAGACAAAATTGGAACGAAAAGATTAAACATTATTATGTTGCCAAGCATTATGCCGACCGTTTCCTTGTCCAAAGCCGTTTAAACTATACAATTGTCCGGCCGGGGGCGCTATTGGATGAGAAAGGAACCGGAAAAATAAAAATTGCCGAAAATCTTGAAAGAGCCGCCATTCCAAGAGAAGATGTGGCTTCGGTTATTTTTGCATCAATAACGGAGAAAAACACTTTTCGCCGCTCATTTGACCTAGTCTCAGGAAACACCCCGATTCGCGAAGCATTAAAAAATTTTTAATATACGAAGAAAGGTTGGCGAATAATGCAGGTTAGCATTTTAGACCAAGCACCGATTTTGAACAACTCAACAGCAAAAGAGGCGTTGGAGCAATCCATTCAACTGGCCGTATTGGCGGAAAAACTAGGCTATACCCGCTACTGGATTGCGGAGCATCACAATCTTTCCGGACTTGCCTGCTCCGCTCCAGAAATTATGCTCCCAGTTATAGGAGCAAAAACAAAATCGATTCGCATCGGGTCAGGCGCAACGCTTCTCCCCCACTATAAGCCGTATAAAGTTGCGGAAATGTTTAATATGCTGGCAACATTATTTCCTAACCGCATTGATCTTGGGATCGGGCGGGCCCCCGGAGGAGACGCTCAATCAAGCATTGCGTTATCCGGCAATTATCTCGAAAATGTAAAAAAAATGCCGAAAACCGTTCAAGAGCTGCTTCATTTTTTATATAATGACTATCCAAAAAATGAATTATTTTCGAGCATCTCAGCCTCTCCTTTGCCAAATATTCCTCCTGAACCTTGGATCCTTGGCACAAGCATAAAGAGCGCCTTTTTAGCAGCTGAAAACGGCATTTCCTATGCATTTGGCCAATTTATGAGCAATGAAGACGGGCGGCAAATTATTCAAACATATAAAAATCAGTTCCAGAAAAAAAGAAAACAGCAGCCAAAGACAATTGTCACAGTCTCGGCAATATGCGCTGAAACTAACGAAAAAGCGAAGCAAATTGCCTTCAGCAGCTTTTTATGGAATCTTCAGCATCATAAAGGAAAAACACTTGATTTTCCATTAAAAGAAGAAGCAAAGCAGCAATTGCTGAATTCAGATGAGTTTCAACAGTTTCAAAAGAATATGATCATTGGCGATCCAAAATTTGTCGTTCACCGTTTATATGAATTAGAAAATTGGTATGAAGCAGATGAAATGATGATCATAACAATAACTGGAAGCTATGAAGAACGCACAAAATCGTATCAATTGATAGCAGAGGAAATAAATAGAAAGAAATCTTAACGTTAATATCATCAATATGACCATGGATAAAATCGGTTTAACCTATATGGGAACCGATTTTTTCTTTTGCCAATCCCCAATTTCATATTGTATCCTCCCCTTTTTTTAAAAATTCCCTAACTTACAACTGTTTCAAATATTATATATATATAATTTTATACTTTTAACAGTTGACGTTTTAATTATATTAAAATATTATTTAAAGAGCGGTGGGACGGTTATTTTTTTATTTTCGGACAATTCAAAACATCTTAAAAATTATATAAAAATAATGGAGGTTTATTTTTTATGATAACAAAGGAGCAGATTGTCCAAAGCCTTCCGCAAAAAGGTTTTTTTGGACATCCAAAAGGATTATTTACGCTGTTTTTTACGGAGTTTTGGGAACGTTTTTCCTATTACGGAATGAGAGCAATACTTCTTTATTATATGTATTATGAAGTTTCTAAAGGCGGTTTGGGAATAGATGAAGCTACCGCTGCATCGATTATGGCGATCTACGGTTCTCTCGTGTATATGTCGGGAACGATTGGAGGATGGATTGCAGACCGCCTGTTAGGGACAAGCAAAACTGTTTTTTACGGCGGAATTTTAATCATGCTCGGCCATATCGTCTTATCCTTCCCTGGAAATATTGAAGCTTTATTCATTTCCATGACGCTGATTGTTCTTGGTACTGGACTTTTAAAGCCGAATGTATCAAGTGTTGTCGGCGATCTTTATGCAGATAACGATGCCCGCCGCGATTCAGGGTTTAGTATTTTTTATATGGGTATTAATTTAGGTGGATTTTTAGCTCCCATTATTGTTGGAACTTTAGGACAAGGATATAATTTCCATCTTGGCTTTGCTCTTGCTGCTATTGGTATGTTTTTCGGGCTTTTGACATTTGTCCTAACAAAAAAGAAAAACCTTGGTCTCGCTGGAACACAGGTGCCTAACCCGTTACAACCGGAAGAACGAAAAAAAGTATTCACTATTTTCGGCATCGGCGCTTTAGTAATTATCGCCTTTTTAGCTGTCACCATCCCTGCAGGACTTTTGACTATAAATAGCTTTACTATGATTGTCAGCATCCTCGGAATTGTAATACCTGCATGTTATTTTATATTTATGTACCGGAGTCCTAAAACAACAGAAGTGGAGCGTTCGCGTGTAATTGCTTACATTCCGCTCTTTATTGCCGCAGTAGTTTTTTGGGCTATTCAAGAACAAGGGGCTATTATTTTAGCCACTTATGCAGATAAGCGCACCCAATTATCCTATGCAGGACTTGAACTGCAATCATCATGGTTTCAATCATTGAACCCTTTATTTATCATCTTTTTGGCGCCGGTTTTTGCATGGTTTTGGGTGAAGCTTGGAAAGCGTCAGCCATCAACACCGAGCAAGTTTGCATTCGGACTTATTTTTGGCGGTCTATCATTTCTAGTTATGATCATTCCTGCTTATGTAAACGGTACTGAGTCATTAGTTAGCCCTTTATGGCTCGTACTTAGCTTCTTCCTTGTTGTAATCGGAGAGCTGTGCTTGTCCCCAGTAGGACTTTCAGCAACTACAAAGCTTGCTCCAGCGGCTTTTTCAGCACAAACAATGAGCCTATGGTTTTTAACTAGTGCAGCCGCTCAAGCCATTAATGCCCAGCTTGTAAAATACTACACAGTTGAAACAGAAATTGTTTATTTTGGCATTATCGGCATGATTTCAATTATTCTTGGCCTTATTTTATTCTTCATGGCACCTATGATTAAACGTTTGATGAAAGATGTTCTATATTAAAGTCTTGCTGCATGATAAAAACCTGCCTGTTCAAACATAAACAGGCAGGTTTTTTGCCATATATGAAGTTTGTTTTTGCCAAGATCACTCAGCAAAAAATTTTGAATTTCTCACCGCTTACTTTGATACTTTATCCAAAAGCTTCAATGATTCTCTATTGAATGCTTCTAAGTCAGCAGGTGTGCGGCTTGTAACCAATTGGTTTTGGCATACGACAACTTCTTCATCATGATAATTGGCGCCTGCATACTCCATATCTACGCGAATTGATTTATAGCCAGTTGCATCCCGACCTTCCAATGCTTTTGCCGAAATTAGCAGCTGAGGTCCATGACAAATAGCAAATACCGGTTTTTTCGCATCCATCATAGCTTTTACAAAAGAAACAAAACGGTCATCCGCACGCAAAATGTCCGGCGAGAAACCTCCCGGCAAAAGAAGTGCATCAAAATCGTCCGGTTTTACATCATCAATCGAGTAGTCAATTCTAACTTCCGCTTCACCTTTTTTTCCTTTAACTTTTTTGCCAGCTTCTTTTTCAATTGTGACCACTTCATGACCTGCTGATTGAAATGCTTCTGCAGGACTTGTGAACTCACTGTCTTCGAACAAGTCTGTAATAAGAGTAGCTACTTTTGCCATGTGATCAACTCCTTTATTTTAGATTATCATAAAAAATTTTATGGAAACATTTATTTGCTTCATATATTATTATCAATTACCTATATTACTAATCAAACGTTTGTTTAACAATAAATATGATTGCCAAAATCAGCAGTCTCGCAATGCGGCTGCCTTCATCCGCGTTTAGAGGCGGAATTTTTCGGATAAATCGAATCAACCGAGACAAAATGGACCAAGCTATTATAGAAATGCTGTCAGCTTCAAGTCCTTGCCTTTTGATGCTGAGTTCAGCATTCCAACCTCTTTCAGCTAATAAACCGCATACGCCGGGCAGCGAAGCTTTGACATTACAGTTGAATTAGAAAATGAAAACGTTCGTTTATAAATTTATTTGAGAAGAGCGGGCTTTTAAATAAGAGTTTCGGGGAGGGACGACAACTATCCATTTCTTTCTGGAAGAAAAAATTTGATCGTTTGCACAATTAGGGAGCTGCAAGCTCTTAAAACGAAGGGAAACAGTTGTCTAAACCGAAAAAACTAACGGTTCTCAGTCCTCATCTTTTTTAAACATACATTTTTAATATGCGGTCTACTGCTCCACCATATGATTCCCCAAACAAATTCAGATGGACAAGCAAATAATAAAGCTGGTACAAAGGCTTGATTTCCTCATATCTTTCGGAAAGAGGGTAATATTCTTCATATGAGCGGTAAAAATCTTGGGAAAAGCCGCCAAATAATTCGGTAAAGGCAATTTCAAAATGGCGATCTCCATACATTACGGACGGATCAATTAAAAATGGTTCCCCATTCGGTCCAACTATCCAATTCCCTCCCCATAAATCGCCGTGTAAAAGAGAAGCCTCCACGTTTGCTGGAATCCATTCATGCAAGCGATTAAGGAGAGTTTCCAAACTTTTTCCACGTTCACCACGTATATAATTTTTCTTGATTCCTATTTCCATTTGTCCGCTTAAACGGTAGTCCCGATAGTATTCAAGCCAAGATGACATAAGGCGGTTTCTTTGAGGCAGCGTTCCAATATATGTGTTTTTCGAATATCCGTGATATACAAAATGGCTTTTGTGTAAAGCTGCCAGCTTTTGGCCTAACAGCTTTTCTGTATTATCATCTTTTTTACCGTTCACCCATTCCATGATCAAAAATCCCTCGTTGGAATTCTCGGAGTAAGCAAACACCTTCGGTACGCGCACGGTGTTAGTATCCCTAATCAGTTGAAGCCCTTCCGCTTCCAGACGGAAAAAATCTTCGGGAGCTTCTAAATTGTACTTTAAAAAATACGTTTGGTTTTCTGTCTGTACAAAATAGCTTTCGTTAATATCACCTCCGCTTACTTTCCGAATGTTTTCGATTACTCCAAAATCTCCAGCAGCCCTTAATGCTTCCGCTATAATTTTTTTCATCCTGCCTCCTCTTTTTCTTTTTTGTACTTATCTTTTCATAAATCATATATCTTTTGCAACGAAATCAACAAAGCAGCCTTTATTAATTGAAAAGTTATTTTTCTTTAGATTTCATTGTTCCAACAATAAAATATTCAAGAGCTTTTACATCTTCTATTAATTTTCTCCGTAATTGTTGATATGTTTCAAAAGATTGGTAGTCTAAATGATGATTTTCTTCAAACATTGTGCACAAATCGTTAAAGTTTTTGTAGATTCGGTCAAAATTTTTTTCCATCAGCACCAAAACATTTTTCATTCTCCTTTTCCTACTCCTTTTCCAAAAACCCCTTAAAAGAGACGGCGCAAAAATTCTCCTTATTTTATTTCGGAAAAAATAATTATATTTTCGACTCTTTCATAAATAATAGTTACTTCTCATACATTTTTAGTTGGAATCACTCATATCGTGTAAGGTGTCATTCCGACATTCATGATAAAATGGTAAAAAGGAAATCAGATACATTGGAGTGAATATTGATGACAAAACAAGAAATTGAACAAAGAATCGCCGAATTAAAATCTGACTATATCCGCATTCAAGGGGACATCGAAAAGCTTGAATCAGTCGGAGGAAATATAGAAAAAGCGGAACAGCAGCTTACGGAAATTGAAAACGAGTTGGCCAATCTTAGAACGGCGCTGAACAAGCAGCGTTAACACCAAGATCAAATTCCGCTGTCCGTTTCCTTTCATAATCATTTTCATTGATCCATTGGATGGGAAAAAAGAAGGTTCTGTGTGGTTTTATCCCCTCCAGGTGGAAAGTAAAAAAAGTGTTCTTAGGAGTCTGCCGGAGAGGGGATTTTTTATGGTGAAAAATCAAACATGTAACTCATATTCAGAAGATCTGAAGCGTGAATCGTTCGTTTGAAATGAAAGGAGGCTCCCTTATCGGCAACTTCATGAACATTTTGGAATTAAGCGGCATACGCAAAATTTAAGAAATGTCAAAATGTAGAGGCTTTTTGATGCGTTTTTACGATCAGCGGGAAGTATGAAAACACATGCAATTTAAAAGTTTAGAAGAAGAAAGCACAAGTCGATTTGCTTAAAAAGCGCCGTCCAAATCTATACGGGAAGAAGTGGCCCTAAAAGCCGATCGATTTCATATTATTGATAAAGCATTTATGTTTGTTGCGATCATTTTTTAGGATTTCGTAAATGCTTTCATTTTTTCTAAATCACAATGATGATGATAAATCAAAAAAAATTAGAACTGATTGCTGGATGAGATCAAATCGAACAGGTGGACACATCCCAATATGAAACGAAATCCATATGCTTTCATTTCCAGATCCTTTTTTATTTCTAATTTACACGGCTAAGAGTATGACAGACAATGTGAACGACACAACGCTGTACGTCGCCTTGCGGATAAAGCGCTCCTCCAGTCCTGGCAATCATCGAATACGCTTAAAGCACTTCTTGACACCTCTTGTGTAAAGGTTTTACAGAATTTTGTCCACCTACGAAAAAATCCAAAATTTTGCGATATCCTTTTTCGTTTACTCCTAACACTACATAAATGACTTTTTTTCAACCGTCGTAGTCCAAATATAAAACAGCATAACGCTTGGATAGTGGACAGTTGCGCCATTTTTGATGTCTTCTCTTTCTGGTCATACAACTGATCGTCAGGAGAATAGGGACTTTCCATCCACATGCTAATTTCCCGTGTCTTGATGATCGCTTCCTAAAGCGAGCCCGTATAATGTTTATAAAAGGGAAATTCGCGTTTGAAATTCCGAGTTTCGATCTTAGCACCAAAAGGGCATCAGTCTAATCGATCTCCGGGTAAAGAAAACGCATGGAAGTCGTTTCGGCAGTTTTCATCGGAATAATTGAGTAAATTTTAAAAGAGAAGCCCGATCTTGAGTCTCGCCTTCATGAACCTAAGCAGTAATCGAAGTGTGATGTACACGATAAATACCATCCAACGAGCGATCAAGGAGATTCGGAAACGTCTAAAGCCGATGAACAGTTTAAGCAGTTAAGAATCCGCTGAAAAAGCAGTATATTTGACCTTTCAAACTTTTAGCGAGAAATAGGCAGAACGAAAAGTTGTGAAGATTTGCAGAAGCGCAGGAAGCCCTCCAGCGAAAATTCGAAGAACGTAACAATTAATCATATATGGCAGATTCATTGCGTTTACTGCTTATTGATGCCTCTTTTTTATGGTTTAAAAACGTTAATATTTTTAGAATTTGACCCCCTAGACAGTCTCCCGCAAAGGAAATCGGTTCCCTATCAATTCCAAATTCATTCAGAAATATTGTATCTGCCCCGCATTACATAAAATTTTTTAACAGTATACTCATTTATACCATTCTCTACTTTTGTAAAAAAATATGACAAGGTTTTTTATTTGGTTTTTGTAATTTTTTGTAGATTTTCGTAGATTTAATTTAATATTAATTTAGAATTTGTTAAATATTTTAAAAATTATTTACATATAGAAAGGAGGGGGTTGATTAATGATCATTTTCCATGAAGTAAATAAACATTACGGAAAATTCCATGTTCTGCAAAATATCAATCTGCATATTAAACAAGGGGAAGTTGTCGTCATTATCGGTCCTTCAGGATCCGGGAAAAGTACACTCGTTCGTTGTATTAACAGGCTTGAAACAATTTCTAGTGGAGAATTAATAGTAGATAATGTAAAAGTTCATGACAAAAAAACAGATATAAATAAATTACGCCGCAACATCGGGATGGTATTTCAACATTTTCATCTTTATCCTCACAAAACCGTCCTACAAAACATTACGTTGGCTCCTATAAAAGTGTTAGGAATTGCAAAAGAAGAGGCTGAAAGAACTGCAATGTACTATTTAGAAAAAGTAGGAATACCTGATAAGGCAAATTCCTATCCATCCTCTCTATCCGGAGGACAACAACAGCGTGTTGCAATTGCCCGTGGTCTTGCAATGAAACCAAAAATCATGTTGTTTGATGAACCAACTTCTGCACTGGATCCAGAAACAATCGGAGAAGTGTTAGACGTCATGAAAAAGCTGGCGAAAGAAGGGATGACCATGGTGGTTGTAACACACGAAATGGGTTTTGCCCGAGAAGTTGCAGACCGAATTGTGTTTATTGATCAAGGGAAAATATTGGAGGTTTCAACACCTGAAGAATTTTTCTCCAATCCAAAAGAAGAGAGAGCAAAAAATTTCCTAAACAGAATATTAAATCATTAAATATGAAGGGGGATGTTATATATGAGCTTTCGATCATTCTGTAAGAAAATACTTTCCATTTCTTTAATTTCTATTTTATGTATATCTATTTTGTCAGCCTGCGGCGGAAAAACTACTACTAATACTACTGCAGAACAAGAAAAAACAGAAAATTCTTCCGACAATCAAAATACGTTAGAAAAAATAAAAGAAAGGGACAAATTGATTGTCGGCGTAAAATATGATTTAAATCTTTTCGGACTTAAGGATCCTAAAACCGGAAAGGTGGAAGGGTTTGATATCGATATTGCTAAAGGTTTAGCTAAAAAAATATTAGGAGATGAAAATAAAATCGAACTGAAAGAAGTAACTTCTAAAACCCGAATTCCTCTTTTAAACAATGGCGATATCGACTGTATCATTGCCACAATGACTATATCGGAAGAGCGCAAAAAAGAAGTAGATTTTTCAGATGTTTATTTTATGGCCGGACAATCTTTACTTGTGAAGAAAGACAGCAAAATCAACGGTATTTCTGACGTCAAAAAAGGTGTAACCGTTTTAACGGCAAAAGGATCTACTTCCGCTCAAAATATTCGTGAAAAAGCACCAGAAGCAACTGTATTAGAATTTGAAAATTATGCTGAAGCCTTTACTGCTTTAAAAGCTGGTCAAGGAGATGCTTTGACAACAGATAATGCTTTATTACTAGGAATGGCAAAGCAAGATCCTAATTTCCGAGTCGTTGATGAAACATTTACAGAAGAACCTTATGGAATTGCTGTCCGCAAAGGTGATACAGAATTTGTAAATACAATTAATGAATATTTAAAAGAAATTAAAGAAAACGGTGAATATGACAAAATTTATGAGAAATGGATCGGAGACGTACCAAAAAATGAAAAATAATTTAATAAACAGATGAGCGGTTTTTCACCCTCATCTGTTTCTTCCTGAAAGGAGTGATTATATTTGTTGAATTTTTCCATACTCATTGATCATTGGGATATGTATATAGAAGGCTTTTTTAATACAATAAAAGCTAGTGTATTCGCTATGATTGCAAGCTTAGTTGTAGGAACAATTATCGCTATTTTCCGTATAGCTCCCTTTCGACCACTCAATTGGCTTGGCACGATGTATGTGGAATTTATCCGAAACATCCCGTTGATGTTAATAGTATTTGTATTCTTTTTCGCTCCTTCCGCTTTGGGGTTACGCATTAATTCTTTTTTGGCAGGAACACTAGGTCTTACAACTTATACAGCCGCATTTATCGCCGAGTCGATACGTGCAGGTATTCAAGCAGTACCGAAAGGTCAAATGGAAGCTGCCCGTTCTTCCGGTTTAACATACGTACAAACGATGTGGTATATTATTTTGCCACAAGCAATTAAAATTGTTATCCCTCCATTAGGAAATCAATTTCTTAATCTTGTGAAAAACTCGTCTGTACTCGGTGTAATTGCTGGCTTAGATCTCATGTATTTCGGTGATTTAATATCTTCTGAAACATTCGTAACATTTGATGTATATATTTTTGTTGCTATGTTTTACTTGCTGTTAACTATTCCTTTAAGCTTAAGTGTCAGTTTTCTTGAACGCAGACTAGCAAAAAATAGATAAAGAGGATAGCCCTCTACCATGTAAATATATTGAATAAATTTAATTTGTATCCACTAACATGAGGTTAAGAATCTATAGGTGTTAAAGAATTGGGAGAATTTATAGAGGGAGGGGAAAACAAAATGGATTTTATTGGTGCTTATTCACCCAGTCATATCATATTTCTTTTGAAAGGATTTTCTGTCACCCTACTTGTTGCTTTTATATCCATTACCCTTAGTTTTATATTCGGCATCATGATCGGTGTATTGCGTTACACAAAAGTTCCGGTCATTAGTCACCTACTGGCCGTTTGGGTGGAAACGATTCGAAACTTACCGTTATTATTAATTATTTTCTTTACGTTTTTTGCTCTTCCAGAAATAGGATTAAAATTAGATAAAATGGCCGCTGCCATTTTAGCATTAGTAGTTTTTGAATCTACTATGTTGTCAGAAATTGTTCGAGGTGGATTAAATTCCATTGAAAAAGGTCAAATAGAAGCTGCTCGTTCTTCTGGATTAAATTATTTGCAAACTTTATGGTATATTATACTGCCGCAAGCTTTACGCCGGATGGTTCCGCCAATTGTCAGTCAATTCATTTCACTACTAAAGGATACTTCTTTTGCTGTCGTGATCTCTTTACCAGAATTAATGAATCATGCACAAATCATTAATGGCAAAAATATCAACTATGTCATTCCGATCTTTATTTTAGTTGCTCTCATGTATTTTACTGTAAATTATTTATTATCATTAGTTTCAAGACGGTTGGAAAACAAATATATCTAAATAGACGTTTCGTAGGTTTCTGGCCATAATGGTATTATAATTGTCTATGAAGGAGAATGCGATGAATAACCGCCTTTGGACACTTGTTGTCCTTGTTTTCACTACTGCACTTCTGGGAGAAATGAAAATCAATCCTTTTGATAATTTTTTTCGATTTTCATTAGGAAGTGCAATTTTCTTCTTTGGATTACTATCTTTTCGATCTGCTCCTATCCTTGTAACTGGATTTAGTACTGGCATTTTTGTTTTGCTGTTTCGGATGATGATCGATCTTATATTAGGGCGAGTCTTTTGGATCGACAGTTTCTTTATCCATTTACCCGCTGCCTTTTACTATTTTAATTTTACTTTACTCGTTTATGTTACAAAAATTCAAAAATATTTAAAAACTCCCATTCGTGTAGGAATCATTGGAGCATGCATTGATTTTTCATCTAATATGGTGGAATTATCTTTTCGCATACTAATACAAGAACAATTTACCCTCACGTTAGAAACTATTTGGATGCTACTTTTATTTGGGATTTTAAGAAGTTTTTGCGCAGTAGGGCTTTACAATATTTTAAATTTTTCTCAATTAAAAGCCATAAGCGAAGCGCGACAACATGAACTCGAACGTCTCGTTATGATCAATACAAGCCTTTATGAAGAAACATTTTTTTTGCGGAAATCAATGAGCCATCTAGAAGATATAACTAGAAAAAGCTATCAACTATATATGCGTTTAATGGAATTAGAAAATAAAGAGGCAAGTACAGCCCTTTATATTGCTGAACATGTTCATGAAGTGAAAAAAGATTCACAAAAGATTTTGGCAGGATTATCTAAACTAATGAGTCAAGAGCAACTAAACCTTCATATTTCCATTACAGATATTTGCGATTTAGTTATTAAAACAAATCAAAAATATGCAGAAGTTTTAGAAAAGCCAATTCAATTCCAAAAAAAATGTGATATTGACTTATGTACTAACCATGTATATGCTCTTCTATCTGTATTAAACAACCTTGTTTCAAACGCAGTCGAAGCAATACATCATTCAGGTTGGGTTGAACTGCGTGTAGTGGAAGATAATCACAGCATAAAATTTTTCGTAACCGACTCCGGTATTGGTATATCCGAGGAAGATCAAGACTGGATTTTTGAACCCGGATTTACAACAAAATTTGACAAAAACGGGAATCCATCAACAGGAATCGGTTTGACACACGCCCAAAAAATTGTACAAAATTTAAATGGTTCAATACAATTATCAAATGAAAAAGGACCACCTACTCAATTTATAGTAGCGATACCAAAAGATCAGCTGTTTAAAACGCTTACATAAGTATTCCATAATAAAGAAAGGGGGGGAACATGATGTACCTTCGCTTCTTCCTAATTGAAGACGATCCTGTTGTTAGAAGAATGTTGGAAAAAATAATAACAGACAGCGGGCTTGGAAAAGTTATCGGACAAGCAGATGATGGGATTAATGTTTCAATCGATCAACTCAAAAATGTGGATGTTATTCTAATTGATCTATTGATGCCTCGACTAGACGGCATTCAAACAATGAAAAAATTGAGAAGCGAAGGATTCCCCGGTCCCTTTATTATGATTTCTCAGGTTGAAAATAAAGAAATGGTCGGTGAAGCATACTTGCAGGGTGTCGACACATACATTCAAAAACCTATTAACAAATACGAAGTTGTTTCCGTTTTAAAACGAGTTGCCAACCATCTTGCCTTATCTTCTTCACTTATATCTATTCGCAATTTATTAGAAGTAATGGATGATAAAGATCAGCAACCATTTTTAAAAGCTTCTACATATTCTGCAAAGCATTCGATTGAGGAAAAAGCTTGCCATCTCCTTCTCACTTTAGGCATTGCTGGCGAGACGGGAACTTCTGACATATTAGCAGTGATAAAATGGCTAGAGGCTCGAGAACAGAATGGAAAAAATATACACGACCTTCCTCAATTAAAAGACTTATACAAACAAATTTTGCTGCAATCTGGCAATCATTTTGATGAAGAATCTCTACAAAAGGAATTGCGTGCCATGGAACAGCGTATTCGCCGAATAGTTTTACAAACATTCACCAATTTAGCTTCAATTGGATTAACTGATTATACAAATCCTAATTTCGAACATTACGCCCCTCGTTTATTTGATTTTGAAGAAATCCGCCAACGAATGGAGGAACTAAAAAATGGAGAAAAGACAACAAAATGCCGATTGAGCATAAAAAAATTTATAACTGCACTTTATTTAGAGACAAAAGAAGAAATGAATTTTCACTAGTTTCTTACATATATAGTAAAAATTATTTTTCATCAGCATCTCTTGTCCACCTCCACCGATGAATTGGAATCTATTCCCGGCAATCTGTTGACACATGTTATATCTTAGTCCTTTCTTTTATAAGGGAAATGATCCGCCGAATATAAAGTTGTAAGAAAGCAATGATCATCATACTATGTCTACTGCACAATAAAAAACTGAACCACCGCACGAATGATATAGTTGACCGAAAAAAGAAAGCTCATGGAAGGGATTTTTATGTGGAAAGCCTTCGATAACATATAATATAACAATCGGTTAAGTCCAAATTTTTTTGTAAATTTCCCTCTTTGATAGAAACATGGATCTGATGGCTTGACGTGGCAGGTAAATCCGGCAAGTCTTCCTGTCGGTCGTCTTCCCGAACAAATGATCATGTTGTCAAGGAACGTTGCGGCAGGGATCTTGCCCAGAATTCCACGTTCTCCTTGATACAGCGAATGAGTCATCGCCAGAGTTTTCGAATTCACCATTCGAGTTTCTTGCTCTTTCGTTTTCAACAACCGCCTTTAGCTCCTGTCACTTTTCTGCCCTGCTACGACTCTTTATTCAATGCCTAACAGATTGGGTTTACGCATTTCAACTGGCTCTTTTTTTTGACGGAAAAAAATTGATCGATCTTATTAGATCGATCTAAAAATATGTTTTCCATACCAATCATTTTACTTTTCTAATTTTTCCTGAGCAGTTGGTTTTGGACTCAATTTCGAACAAGGTCCTGCCTGAAGCATGTAGCTTCCTCCATCATGACCGAGCATGTTTTTTACATCTTTTGCAACGTCAATTATGCGATCTAAATGAATTCCAGTCTCAATCCCCATCTCTTCTAGTGAATGAACTAAATCCTCTGTTGCTATGTTACCCGTTGCTCCTGGTGCATATGGGCATCCGCCGAGACCTGCGACAGAACTGTCAAAATGGATGACACCTTGCTGCAAAGCGGCAACCACATTCGCCAACGCCATTCCGCGCGTATTATGGAAGTGCATGGAGAAAGTCATGTGAGGAAATTCCTTTTTTAATACGCCAAGATATTGATAGACTTGTTTTGGATTGGCCATTCCTGTCGTGTCAGCAAGCGAAACTTCAGTTATCCCCATTTTCTTATATCGATCTACAATTGTTACTATTTTTTCTAAAGGCACTTTTCCTTCGTACGGACATCCAAATGCAACGGAAATTGATCCTCCTACTTCAACATTATGTTTTTGCGCCAAATCGACAATAGGTTCAAATCCTCTTTGCGCTTCTTCCACAAGGCAGTTTGCATTTGATAAACTATGCGAATCTGTTGCCGAGAGCATAAGCTTCAATTTCTTTATTCCAGCCGCAATTGCTCTTTGGGCCCCTTTTACATTTGGCACTAAAGCCCGAAATTTAATATGCGTTAAATCTTCTATCCCTTTCACAACTTCCTCGGCGTCTTTCAACTGCGGAATTGCTTTCGGATGAACGAACGATGTCACTTCTATCGATTGAACTCCTGTGTTCGCAAGCGCACGGATAATTTTTATTTTTTGTTCAGTCGGAATCCATTGATCCTCTGATTGAAACCCGTCGCGCGGCGCAACTTCGCAAATGATGACCCTTGCAGGAAATATGGCATCACTCATTTAAATGACTCCTTTCTCTTTTAACTCGGCAAGCTCCTGTTTTGATAACCCTAATTTTCCGCCTAATATTTCTTCATTATGCTCTCCAAGCTCAGGAGCGCGGTAACGAATGGTTCCAGGAGTTTTTGAAAAATTAGGAACGACGCCCGGCACTTTTACTTTTCCAAGTCGAGGATGCTCAACTTCTACTATGTTTTTCCTAGCTTGATAATGTTCATTTTCAAAAATATCTTTAATACTTAAAATCGGACTGACAGGCACACCGTACAAATCCAATTTTTCCTGCAGCTCCTTCAGCGTAAACTGGCGTATCCAGTCAGAGACAATCTTTTGTACTTCATCGTCATGTTTTAAACGTTGTGAATTTGTATAATAACGTTCATCCTCAAGCATATCTGTTCGTTCCATTGCTTCTGCAAGCCGATTAAAAGTTGAATCAGTACTGCAAACAAGAACAACATATTTTCCATCCTTCGTTTCATATGTTCCTGCAGGACTTGAATGTCCGGCCAACCCGGGTGTTCTTTCTCTTACTATACCGTTTTGGTCATATTCAGCTACTAAAAATTCGAGCATTCGGAAAATCGATTCATATAATCCCATTTCGACTACTTGCCCTTCTGGATCATCAGTTTTATCACGGTAATATAATGCACTGACCGCAGCAAATGCAGTATATACACCAGTGATATAATCAAGCAATGAATAAGATGGGCTGACAGGCGGTCTGTCCGGATACCCTTGGATATAAGTATGGCCGCTGAAAGCGGTGCACGGAGTTCCGAACCCGGCTTTTTCGCGATACGGTCCTGTTTGACCGTAGCCGGAGATTCGAACCATAATCAATTTAGGATTTGCTTTTTTCAATTCTTCATACCCTAGCCCCCACTTTTCAAGAGTACCGGGGCGAAAGTTTTCAATTAAAATATCCGTATTTTTTATAAGTTTTTTTAAAATTTCTTTTCCTTCTTCTTTCCGTATATCTAAAGTAACTGATTTTTTGTTGCGGGCAAGCCCTGGCCATCTGAGCGGCTCATTCCCCTTCCAAGGGCCTACAGTCCGCAAAGTATCACCTTTATTGGGCAATTCAATTTTCGTCACTTCGGCGCCAAGGTCAGCTAACAGCGTTGCCCCAAAAGGAGCAGCGATCATAGTCGATATATCCAAAATATTTACTCCTGTTAACGGACCATATTTTCCTTTTTCCATCGTATCCCCCTCCAAAACATTAATTTTTCTCTGGCAGCATGCCTAATACATTGCTTCGCAAATTGCTTAAATGGACTTTCATCGCTTCCGATGCTTTTGCTTTATCTTTCTGTTTCACGGCTTCCAAAATCGCTTCATGTTCAAAAAAAGATTCAGAATAACGCGCTTGCGTCTGCAACGTTTGCTTTCGCACTTGCCGGTATAAATTCAAATTCGTATCCATAAATGAGATGAACACAAAATTATGTGTTGCTTGGGCGAGAGATAAATGAAAGTTGCTGTCTGCATCTATTTCCTCTTCCGGATTTTTTAACTTTTCTTCCATTAATTTCAATGCTTTTTCCATCTTTTCTATATCTTCTTTTGTTGCCCTTTCGCATGCTATTTCAGCAATTTTTGGCTCCAATGCTTCCCGGGCCTCCAAAAATTGAATCACTGTTGTTTTTTCGAGTACATCAATAGGGTTGATCTGATATTTCAAAATCAAGCTTTGATCGACTTTTTGAACGAACCGTCCGCCGCCTGGTTTTGAAATAATGATTCCTTCCGATTCTAAAACTCTGCATGCTTCCCGCAAAGAAGTCCTGCTGCACCCGAGAATTTTCGCCAATTCACGCTCCGGAGGCAGGCGGTCATTTGGTTTTAGTTTTCCTTCTTCTATCAGCTGCTTAATTTGATCAACAATTTTTTCGTAAACTCTCGTATTGGTGAGCTCATTAAATATATTGGATTTCATAAACATGTTCCTTTCATTTTTTTCGGACTGTTGGGCAGTCCAATTTTATTAAAATTATAATATTCTGTCATTAAATCGTCAAGCCGCTGCACCATCGAACATGTAAAACACCGTAAGATATGAAGAGAAAAGCGTTCAATGCAAGATGTAAGATGATTTTTCTTATCCAGGGCATTTCATTTCTCATGTGGAAACCTTTCATTACACTTCTAAAGCAAGTGTGTGTTAACATTCCATCTATTCCTAAATTTCTTGAAATATATTATAATTAATTAATAGCAATCAATCATTGATTCACTTTTCCGAAGGAGGAACGCAATGTATAAGCAATATTTGCCTTTTGCGATAAAGTTAGCTAAAGAGGCCGGTGAATTGATTCGGCCGTATGCAGGAAAAGCTGGGCAGCAAACATTAAAGTCAGCAAAAGATTTTGTGACTGAAATGGATTTGAAAGCTGAAAAGCTGATCATTGATCGCATTCAGGAGACATATCCTGATCACCGCATATTCAGTGAGGAAGCCGGCAGCATTGGGGGAAAGGATGAATTTGAATGGGTGATTGACCCTATTGACGGGACCATCAACTACAGTTTCGGCGTTCCGCTTTACGGAGTTTCCATCGCCCTAACCTATCAAAATGATCCAGTCGTCTCTGCTATATCATTGCCTGCTTTTGGGGAAACGTATTGGGCAGCAAAGGGAGAAGGAGCCTATTTAAATGGAAATGCTATAAACATTCGAAATGCCAGCCTGGCGGAAGCTTTTATTTCCATTGGCGATTTTGCAAAGGACGCCAATAAACAAACGAATAAAGAGCGCATTTCATTGCTTGAAAACATTGTAAACGACGTTTACCGAGTCAGAATGATCGGAACAGCTGCTGTCACTTTAGCCTACATTGCTTGCGGCAAACTTGATATCGCAGTCTACTATAAGCCTAATTTTTATGATATTGCTGCTGGACAGCTGCTTGTGTGCGAAGCGGGCGGAGCTATACAAACGATCGGAAATTATACTGTCATTGCTGATCAAAAAATAATAGACGAGATAGCACCTTTACTGCCTGTTCAGCACACAACGGCATAAAAGCAGTCCGCAAGTCTAGACTGCTTTTATGCTTTTCTGCTGCCATATAATACAACGACATTTCCGTTTTCATGATGCTGAGCCCGTTCGTGAAATAACGTTTTGCTAACAAAAACCGGAACGATGATTCAAAAGATAAATCATTTAGCGATTGATTGTCCAGCCTGCTGGCTTAAAAGACGAAAAGCTTTTAAAAATCTATTAATGAACTTGCCCCTTTGCAATGCTTTTCATTTGGAGGCCAGACAGAAAGGTCGAACGGAAAATCGGAGCCAGGCACTACTCGATCTTCTCCCACTATTCGCACTAAATAGTCAATGCTTGCTTGCTCCCACAAAACATTGTCATACCAAAAACGCTTTAAGTATTCTTTCGGAGAGGATGTTAATTTTTTTGAAACCGCTTCCCATTCTTCGTATCCTTTTTCAATTCTGCCGATTTGGTAAGGCAAAAATCCTCCGCCATGGGCAAATAATATTTTCACATTTGGAAATCGATCAATCAATCCGCTTAATAAAAGATCTGTAGCACAAATCGTTGTTTCCCACGGAACACCGATTAAATTTGGCATCATTCTTCTTTTCAAGCGAGGATCTTCGCTCAATAACGGATGAATGAAAACAATCGCTTTCAACCGATCGGCTTCTTCAAAAAATGGGATAAAAAATTCATCTGACAGCATATGATTAGCTGCCCCAGGACCGATAATGGCTCCTTTTAACCCTTTTCCCATCGCATCTGTCAAGATTTGTGCAGCTTTATCCGGGTTATTTAACGGAACCGTTGCCAGCGCAGACAATTTTTCCGGGAACGATTGCACAAGCCGCGCTAATGAATCATTATACACGCCGGATAGTTCAGCAGTGATTTCTTCCGGAAACTCGTACATAAAAAGCTGCGGTATCGGTGAAATGACGGAATGATGAACTCCCGCTTTCAATTGTTCGTTTAAAAAAAGGGTTAAATCTAAAAAAGATTTTTTTAATTCAAATCCCCATTTTTGATTAACAATCAAAAACTCTTCCTTATCCTTTTCTTTTTTCACCCATTCAGCATGAATAGTTTCTTTATGTTCTTTTACCCATTCCATCACGCCTTCAGGGATGAAATGTGTATGAAAATCATACATCTCTCCACTCTCCCACCAAATTAAGAAAAATTCAAATACCCCATTCTTTCAGAAATTTCCTTGCTGGCTGCGATCACTTGTTTCGCCATCGCTTTAAGCTTGTAAGAATTGATTCGTTGTTTTGGACCGACTACAGAAAGTGCTGCAATAACCTTTCCGGTATAATCATAAATCGGGGCGGCAATGGAATTAACTCCCTCGGACAATTCTTCAATGCTAACGGCATACCCATTCTCCCTTACTTTTTTTAAATGATCTCTCAGCTTCTCAGGATCCGTAATCGTATTTTTAGCAAAACGCTTTAACCCTTTAGATATAATTTTTTCGACCGTTTCATTTTCCGAAAATGCAATTAAAACTTTTCCAGAGCTCGTGCAATAAGGCGGATTGCGTCTCCCGATATGGGTTAAAAATCTTACGGGGTGATTGCACTCTACTTTTTGCAAATAAACAACTTCTAAATTGTCCAATACAGAAATATGGGCAGTTTCACCGGTTGCTTCGACCAGTTTATTTAGTACAGGCTGCGATTCTCTGTAAATATCCATATTGCTGAATAGCACGCCGCTTAAAGATAAAATGGATAATCCCAATCTGTATTTCTTCGTTTCTGAATCTTTATAAACAAATCCTTCACTTGCCAACGTCTTCATTGTCCTGCTGACTGTGCTTTTATTTAATCCTAGAGAATTGGATAAATCGCTTATTTTTTTTTCTGGCTCTTCCATTGTAAAGCTTTTCAATATTTTCAGCGCATTTTTGATGGAAGAAAGCTGATTTTTCTCGTCTTTTCCATTCAATGTACACCCTCCCCCTCTACATCAATTTTCTTTATACGAGAATATATCAAATATATGAACAACTGAAAAGTAAAAAATTAAATATTTCGATATTTTTAAAAATTTTTATATTTGTTGCATATATAGCAATTTAGAAGTTGAAAGTGCAACATAGGGAAACTACCATTAAAGTCACAGTTGAAATTTATGATGATATTCGGGAGGGTGAATCATGCCAATCAACTCAAACGGAACGATTAACTGCTTGCATTTTATTAACGGACAATTTGTTGAATCCGATAACAAAAGGACCTTTGACAATATTAATCCTGCAACTGAGGAAGTAATCGGAACAGTCGCTGAAGGAGGAAAAAAAGAAGTCGACTATGCCGTTTCCGCTGCCAAAAGGGCTTTGAACGGCCCTTGGAAAAACATAACATTAACGGAGCGTTCAAAAATTTTGCGGCGCATTGGCGATTTAATCCAAGAAAGACAGGATGAGCTGGCACGATTGGAATCATTGGATACAGGAAAACCGCTATCTCTTGCAAAAAAAATTGACATTCCCCGTGCTGCCTATAACTTCCACTTCTTCGCTGACTACATCATTTCGATTACGAATGAAGCTTATCAGCAAGATGATCAGGCCATTCATTATGCACACAGGCGCCCAGTCGGAGTAGTGGGAATTATCAAGCCTTGGAATTTACCTCTTTTATTATTGACTTGGAAGCTGGCTCCATGTTTAGGAATGGGCAACACAGCTGTTATTAAACCTGCAGAGTGGACTCCTTTAACCGCTACTGCATTAATGGAAATTTGCAAAGAGGCCGGTGTTCCGGACGGAGTTGTCAACCTTGTTCATGGCTTCGGTCCAAACTCCGCTGGGGCAGCAATTGCCGAACATCCTGACATTGACGCCATTTCCTTTATCGGTGAACCGGGTACAGGAGCAGCCATTATGAAAGCAGCATCTAATTCCTTGAAAAAACTTTCATATGAATTGGGCGGCAAGAATCCAAACATTATTTTTGCCGATTCAGATTTAGATGAAGTCATTGAAACTACCATCAAATCAAGCTTTATTAACCAAGGCGAAGTTTGTCTTTGCGGTTCAAGAATTTATGTAGAGCGCCCAGCTTATGAAGAGTTTTTAGAAAAATTTGTAAAGAAAACAAAAGAATTAAAGATTGGCGATCCATTTGAAAATGGCACAGATGTCGGCGCACTCGTAAGCAAGGAACATTACGAACGCGTCAACAGCTACATCGACATAGCCAAGCAAGATGGGGCAGAAATTTTAACAGGCGGAAAGCGTCCAGACGGATTAGATAAGGGTTATTATCTCGAACCTACAATCATAACTGGTTTGGATCGAAATTCCCGCTGCGTACGGGAAGAAATATTCGGCCCAGTTGTAACTGTCTCTCCGTTTGACATGGAGGAGGAAGTTATAGCCCAAGCCAATGATACACATTACGGATTAAGCGCAACTATTTGGACAAATAATTTACGGCGTGCACACAGGGTGGCACATCAAATTGAAGCAGGCATCATTTGGGTCAACACCTGGTTCCTGCGTGATTTACGAACGCCGTTTGGAGGAATGAAGCACAGCGGAATTGGCAGAACGGGCGGCATGCACAGCTTAGATTTTTATACAGAGCTTTCAAACATAACGATAAAGCTATAATTTAAGGTGCCGTTGAAACATAAGGAGTATGTTAAAATAGCCTGCTTACCAAATCATTCTGTCTGAATGAGAAAGGAAGGAAAAAATGTTAACAACGAAAATTGCCAACTTTGCCAATCAACTGCAGGAAGCTGAAGCTTTAAACAGGGCGACAGATCCTCTTACTTCCGTTGATCCGAATCTGACTGCCGAAGAAGCTTATCTTATACAACTGGAAAATATAAAAAGAAAGGTCGATCAAGGTCAAAAAATTGTCGGAAAAAAAATCGGTTTAACATCTTTAGCAATGCAAAAGCTGCTTGGAGTCGATGAACCGGACTATGGACATTTATTAGATTACATGGTCGTTGAAAACGGCGGAAGCATTTCCATGAAAAAAGTTTTGCAGCCGCGAGTAGAAGCTGAAATTGCCTTCATTTTAAAAAAGGAGCTTAAAGGTCCAAACGTAACCGCTTTAGACGTGATCTTAGCAACTGACTATATTGTTCCGGCATTAGAAATTGTCGACAGCCGCATTAAAGATTGGAAAATCAAGCTGGCTGACACCATTGCCGACAACGCTTCATCCGGATATTTCTTATTGGGAGGAAAACCGGAAAAAATAGAAAATGTTGATCTCGAATTAATTGGAATGAGCTTGACAAAAAACGGGGAACTAGTCAATACCGGTGTCGGCGCAGCAGCATTAGGCAATCCGGCAAACTGTGTCGCATGGCTCGCCAACAGGCTGGCTGATTTTGATATTTCATTACGTCCCGGAGAAATCATTTTATCAGGCGCTCTATCCAGAGCCGCTGATGCACAAGCTGGAGACGTCTTTACGGCGCGGTTCGCTCATCTCGGGCATGTAACTGTATCATTTACAGAATAATAGATTGAAAGGAGAATTTTATGAATAAAGTAAAGGTTGGAATTTTAGGGTCCGGCAACATCGGAACAGATTTAATGTACAAAATCCGTCGATCAGATGTGTTGGAGCTTACAACGGTCATCGGAATTGACCCCTCATCGGACGGATTAAAAAAAGCAAAAGATTTCGGATATTACACGATTGATACCGGCATTAAAGGTTTTTTAGAAAATCCCGATCTAGCGGATATTCTATTTGATGCCACCTCCGCAAAAGCTCATATACGCCATGCAAAATTGCTGAAGCAAGCAGGGAAAAAAGTTCTTGACTTAACACCTGCTGCCGTCGGTCCGTCTGTCATACCTCCTGTAAATATTGATAAACATTTGGATGCCGACAACATTAATTTAATTACATGCGGAGGCCAAGCGACGATTCCGATCGTTCATGCCATCAACAAAGTTCAGCCTGTCAAATATGCAGAAATTGTGGCAACGATTTCAAGCAAAAGCGCCGGTCCCGGAACTAGAGCAAATATTGACGAGTTTACCGAAACGACAGCGCGCGGAATCGAGGAAATCGGCGGCGCTAAAAAAGGGAAGGCTATCATTATTTTAAACCCTGCTGAACCGCCGATTATGATGAGAGATACGATATATTGCCTTGTAGAAAATGATTTTGTCGATCAAAAAAGGATTACTCAATCCGTCAAAGATATGGTGGAAGTAGTCCAATCTTATGTACCGGGCTATCGCTTAAGACAAGAACCTCTCTTTGACGGAAATAAAATAACAGTTTTTATCGAAGTGGAAGGCGCTGGAGACTATTTGCCGACTTATTCAGGCAATTTGGATATCATGACAGCCGCAGCAGTGAAAGTGGCGGAGGAATGGGCGAAAAATATTACTTCTAAAGTGAATGTTTAAGGAAGGAGTGAATATCGTGGGAGAACGTAACATACTGATTACTGAAGTCGCTTTAAGAGACGGCAGCCACGCGATTCGACATCAATATACTGTGGATCAAGTCGTAGCCGTCGCAAAAGGGTTGGATGATGCCAATGTACCTTATATTGAAGTTTCGCACGGAGACGGTTTAGGTGGCTCATCTCTGCAATACGGACTTTCTTTAACAAATGAAATGGAATTGATCGAAGCCGCTGTATCTACTGTCACAAATGCCAAAATTGCTGTTTTGCTTTTGCCGGGAATCGGGACAATGAAAGAATTAAAACAAGCTGCACAGCTGGGGGTAAAAATGGCGAGAATCGCCACTCATGTAACAGAAGCGGATATTTCAGCACAGCATATTGCTTTCGCAAAAGAATTAGGATTGGAAACTGTCGGTTTTTTGATGATGGCCCATATGGTCCCAACAGAAAAACTGGTTGAGCAAGCAAAGCTTATGGAGAGCTATGGAGCTGATGTTGTATACGTTGTCGATTCAGCTGGCGCCTTTCTGCCGCATGAAGTAAAAGAAAGGATTCAAGCTTTAAAAAACAGCTTGTCAATTGAAATCGGATTCCATGGCCATAACAATCTTTCCCTAGCAATGGCCAATACATTAGCAGCCATTGAAGAAGGAGCGACGCGGATTGACGGAAGCATCCGCTGCTTAGGCGCCGGTGCAGGCAACACTCAAACGGAAGTATTAATCGCGGTGCTCAACCGTTTAGGAATCAACACCGGAATCGATTTATACAAAATTATGGACGTAGCCGAAAACATAGTAGCCCCCATTTTGGAAAAGCCGCAAGAAATTACAAAAGATGGACTAATACTCGGATATGCTGGAGTATATTCAAGCTTCCTGTTGCATGCGCAAGCTGCCAGCAAAAAATTCGGAATTGATTCGCGCGACATATTAGTTGAGCTTGGCAAAAGAAAGGTTGTTGGCGGTCAAGAGGATATGATTATTGATGTAGCTGCTGAAATTTCAAAACAAAAACAAACGGCACATACTTAAGGAGGATGCAGCAAATGGCTGGCGCAGATATAAAAAAAATTGCTGACTACTTAGTAACAGCGGAAAAGGAAAAACGTGAAGTAAAAAAGGTAACGGCCTCATTAAAACCGGATTTGTCCGTCGAAGAAGCCTACGCCATTCAACAAGAGATTGTCAATATGAAAATAAATGAAGGTCACCGTATCATCGGTCCAAAAATGGGTTTGACAAGTTTTGCTAAGATGAAGCAAATGAAGGTCAATGAGCCTATTTACGGCTATGTATTCGATTATATGGTGATCAATAACGGCGGAGCATTGCCTTTTCATGACTTAATCCACCCAAAAGTGGAGGCGGAAATCGCTTTTGTATTAAAAGAAGATATTGAAGGACCTGGTGTCAATGGTGCACAGGTGCTTGCGAAAACAGATTACGTGATGCCGGCTCTTGAGATCATCGACAGCCGATATGAAAATTTTGATTTTACGCTTCCTGATGTAATCGCTGACAATGCGTCAACATCCCGGGTTGTATTCGGAACGTCTTTGAAAAAGCCGGAAGGATTAGAACTTGATTTAGTTGGATCGACTCTTTCCATAAACGGCGAAATAAAAGAGTTAGGAGCCGGAGCCGCTGTGCTTGGCCATCCTGCCCATTCCGTCGCTCTGCTTGCCAATATGTTATCACGAAAAGGACAAAAGCTGCGTGCAGGTGATGTTATTCTAACAGGAGGAATCACGAGCGCCGTCTTGATAAACAAAGGCGACTATGTCACAGGAAAATTTGACGGATTGGGCGAAGCAAGCTTCCATGTTGTTTAAATAGCGGAAGAAAAAAATTTCTTACCTGATAGGAGGGATGACATGCCTTTTGTTACTATTCAAATCATGGAGGGCAGGCCGCCAGAGAAAATAAAGGAGTTAATTCAAAATATAACAAATACTGTATCGGAAACGCTCGATTCACCAAAAGAAAACATCCGCGTTTTAGTGACAGAGGTGCCAAAAACCCATTGGGGAATTGCGGGCAAACCCGCATCTGAAGTAAGAAAATAATTTTAAAGGAGGAGAAGTAGCTATGACGATTGAGCTGGCTTTGTTAGCGCCTCATGTGCCAAGCATGTGCCATTTTGACCAAGTCCCCGACTTTCAAAAGGATATGGCCATTGAGATGCAAAAGATGTCAAAGACAATTTATGATTTAAAACCGGATGCCATCGTTCTTGTTTCCTGCCATTGGCCGTCGACTTTTTTCCATTATGTTGATTGCACTCCTGTCCATAAGGGCATTTTAACCGCTTTTGAATGTCCTGATTTAATTCGTGATGTTCCATATGAATATCCCGGAGATAAACAGCTTGGTGATGAACTAGTAAAAATCGGTCAAGATGCTGGACTGCAAGTTGTAGGAATAGACGACCCTTACTATGTTTGGGATTACGGAACGGTTGTGCCTCTTAGATACCTTGTGCCGAATGAAGACATACCTGTTGTGAATTTGTCCGTGACGATGGCTGCCACTTTAGATGAAACGTATAAATGGGGACAGCTGATTGCAAAAGTATTAAAAGAAAGCGAAAAGAAAATTGTATTTGTTTCAAGCGGCGCACTTTCCCACAATTTAGTCCGCGGCAGACACAATAAACCGACCGCTTCAGAACATGCACTAGATAAACAATTCATTAGTTATATATTAAACAAAGAATATGATGCAGCCTATCAAATGCTTCCTCAATACGCCCGTCTGGCAAAGGTAGAATCAGGAGGAAGACATCTCGCCATGCTATTAAGCATGCTTGAAGACGATGACCAACCGAAATATTGGGCAGACGGCCAATCTTCCGGCAGCTGGAACGCACTGATCACATTTGAGAAAGTAAGTCAGCCGGCAGCCCCAAAAGTTAAGAACTAACATTCAATCAATAATAAAGAAACATGCCGTCGTTTAAAAAACAACAACGTTTTGAAAAAAAATATTTTGAACCTCCTGTTTTGTAAGCGTTTACTGTTATTTTATAAGGCTATTAGAATTGGAATATTCCCTGAAATGGCATCTTTTTTTGCCTAGTTTCAGCAATTCTCTTAAAATCGCATCATATAAAAAATGTTGCGGGGCTGTCCAAAAAGTCAGGATTAACTGACTTTTTGGAGCCCCTTCATTTTAGGAACTTATCGGACAGGTCATTTTTTCTATCTTGTTATATCCTTCAGAAGTCTATGAAGGACTTTTCTTATGCTCTCTTTCTGAATTCGGTTCTTCAAAAGTTTTATGACAGACATTCAGCACATACAATTGCTTCTAGTTGCCTTCATGCCTCTATGAAGGACAGGATTTTTTTGTCCTTCACAGTAGTATTGCTCCAAAATCCTTCATTTTAGGAACTCATCGGGCAGCCCATTTCAGAAAAGTTATAACTACATCAAATATCTGCTATCAGAGAAAAATAGCAAGCTGTCAGCAAAGCTGATAGCCTGTTTCGAGAATCCGCAATTCATAAACATCGTTGCTTTTATGACAGCATAAATAACATTTCTGAAAAAGGAGTCTGCCGCTCTCAGATCTCTTCCCGAACTGAAAAAGTTAAACAGTAATGATAGTTGCCGAAAATAACATATTTAAAATAAAAGAACTACATTTCATTCTTTATCTCAGATAAAATACGGTACGAATGCACGCGAGCCGAATGGTCGTATATATATGAAACAACCATTATTTCGTCTACCTGAGTGTCATCCAAAAATTTTTGAAGCTTCTCTTTTATTGTTTGCTTAGATCCAACAAACGAAAAATAAAGCTGATGGCGTACCGCTTCTTTTTCAAATTCATTCCACTCTCCATCCATGCTTTCAACAGGAGGCTGCAACAATCTAGAAGTTCCTCGGATCACGCCCAAAAACATTTGATACAAGCTGGTTGCAAGATACTTCGCCTCTTCATCGGTATCTGCTGCCACGACATTCACACACGCCAACGCATACGGCTCCTTCAAATGTTCTGACGGCTGGAACTGGTCACGATATATTTTCAGTGCTTCATATAAGTGATTCGGTGCAAAATGACTTGCAAACCCAAAAGGAAGTCCAAGCTTTGCTGCAAGCTGAGCGCTATACGTACTTGATCCAAGCAGCCAAACAGGAACATTTAATCCCTCACCAGGAACTGCGCGTACATATCCTTTCCGCTTCTCTTTCGGAGCAAAATAATTGATGAGTTCTTGGACGTCGTTTGGAAATTCTGATACTGACCCATGTAAATTTCTTCGCAATGCCATGGATGTCACCTGATCTGTTCCAGGAGCACGTCCTATCCCTAAATCAATTCGACCTGGATACAACGACTCTAATGTCCCGAATTGTTCAGCAATCACAAGAGGAGCATGGTTCGGAAGCATGACGCCTCCAGATCCTACACGAATCGTTTTCGTACCTCCTGCAATATAACCTATTAATACAGAAGTAGCTGAGCTTGCGATGCCCTCCATATTATGGTGCTCTGCAAGCCAATAACGTTTATATCCAAATCGTTCAACATTTTGCGCAAGGTCTAAACTGTTTTTGAATGTGTCAGCCGGCGTTTTCCCTAATAAAACAGGAGCCAAATCCAAAACTGAGAATTCAATCTCTTCCAGTCTTTTTTTCTGAGAATTCGTCATTTTTTCAACTCCTTTTAAACTCTCCTTATAAGGATTGTAAAAAACTGTTCAATGGTATTACAAGGAATTTGCCTGCCGCACAACTTCTCACGGTGAAAAATGCTTTGTGATTTTTTTTGGTTCATTGAAGTCTAACGTGAAAATCTGTCTTTTCCCATAAACGTTGAAAAAACACTTTTAAGTCTCGCGCTTTCAGTTTTCCAATGCTTCTTCTGTTTTAAAGTTGAAATGTTGTTTGTTATACGCTTCCCTGACAAGCAAAACTCTCCTTGTAAATGATCAGCCACTTAAAATTGCGAATGTCCTCTTTTACAAAATAAAACCTCACACCTACTATAAAAAAGAAGTGTGAGGCTTATTCATATAGTTCATCGAAATGGTTATATCTAGAGTTTTTAAAGTTTGGCAGAATAAGTCTTTAAAACATTGTAAAAAACAACAGATTTTTTGAGTAATTGGTCATTTATTCATTAATTCATAATTATTCTAACAGCGTTACAGACAATTGACCTACCGACTCATCCATTCATCATTATCCTAAATAGGCAGTAAAGTTCTTACAGATTTCAGACTCCAAATAAAAATGCATTGCTGGTTTGATTTATTTTCTTTCATTCTCATTCCAAAGATTCAACGGCAATTCTAATAAAATTTTTGCCACTTGGTCGCGGGCGATATTATTAGATGGAGCCATTGGGATTCCTGCCCGGGCATCGCGGTAAAGCCGTTCAAAAGGTCCTTCAATATAGCCATAACCGCCCGCTACATCCATCGCAATTCGTGCAGCAAAATCTGCTGTTTCGGATGCTTTCACTTTAAATTCTATGACTTCGGATGCCAATGAGCTTATAGGTTGCCCTTCTGCCAGCAATTCATCATAATGTCTTGCTAAATCTATCTGCCATGCTTTTAAACCTGCAATTCTTATTTTCACTTCTGCCAATTTTTCACGAATGACTTGATGGTCAGCCAAACTATTATTAAATCCTTTGTTAACTGCGTTCTTAACATGTTTAACAGCCAGTTCTAGTCCACCTTGGGCAACACCGAGCCAAACAGATGCAATACCCAGTATATAAATAGGGTTTGCGCCTTCATCCATGATTTCTCTTCCTAACCCTTCGTATCCCACTAGATCGCGGCCGCTTACTTTTATATTGTTAAACGTAATTGGACCACTGTGGCTTCCTCTTACACCTAATGCATTCCATGGCTTTGCAACTATACCGTCATTATGGCCGTCAACGATAAAGAAGCTAATGTTACTAGGGTCGTCAGAATCAGGTGTTCTCGTTTGCAAAATATAAAAATCTGCTTGGCCTCCGCTTGTCGTAAAGGATTTTTCAGCATTAATGATATAATCGCTGCCATCGCGCTCAGCCTGGCTTAAGCTAAACCATACATGACCTCTTGTAGCTTTTTCACTAACAGCAAAGGTTCCGATCGCACCATCTCTGATAGGGAGCAGCCACCGTTTCTTTTGATCATCGTTTCCATATAAAACAATTACTTGTGCTGCTCCAACATGCATGGCATATACTAAAGCTGTTGACGCATCAACTTTCCCGATTTCTTCAGCCACGATGGAAAATCCTAAATATCCTAAATCTAATCCTCCCCATTTTTCAGAAAATGTTACTGAATTCCATCCTTCTTTCGCAAGGGCTAACAAACTTTCACGCGGGAACTCCCCACTCTTGTCAATTCGTTCAGCGCTTGGTTTAATGACTTCTTCAATAATTGGCTTAACTTTCTCCCTAATTTCCTCAATAAATGCTCTTGAATACTTTTTGTTAATTGTTTCATAGTTACTCATTTTTAAACGCTCCTTTTTATATATAAAATTTTTAAAACATCCTTAAAAGTAAACCTCTCTTATTGGAAGATCTGTACCGTTCACGACGTAGTCGCCAATAGCTCTAGCTTTGTAAACTGTTGGATTATGCGAAGCAAGAGTGCGAATATTACGCCAGTGACGGTCAAGATGTTTTGATTGTCTCGTTGCGGATGCCCCTCCAACCTCGAAAAGAAGCGTCGAGGCCTGTAAGGCAAGTTGATCTATTATAACCTTGGCCTGTGCAGCTCGCAGGGAAGCTTCATGGCTCAGAGAATAATCGATCACTCCATTAACTGCTGTTTTCAAAGCAGCATCAATTGCATCTGCGGCAGCTAGGACAATAGTTTCTGCGGTAAACGCGCTGCTTGAGAGCTGTCCAATGACATGCTGAAGTTGCGGATCTTGTCGAGGTGTATCCGCAGCAGCAAAACTGAATGTCCGTGATCTTCCATGAACTAAAGTTTTAGCGTCTGTCACCACATTCCGCAAGATGCCCGCTATCACTCCATGCAAATAGAGCTGCAGAAAAGAGTTGAAAGGCGTTTTGGAGCCATCAATATATGTTATTTCATCTTGATTGACATACACATTGTGAAGACGTGTAGTACCGCTTCCTGTCCATTTTTGTCCGATGCCGTCCCAGTCATCTTCAATGATGACACCTTCACGATTTGTCGGAATTATTACCGATGCAGGCCTTCCTTCATGAGTTGATGCCGTAACAACTACCCAGTCTGCATACAGTGTGCCGGTACTAAAGTATTTTTTGCCATTCAATAGGAAGCCTTCACCATCCGGTGATAAAGTTGTTTCAAAAACCAAATTTCCAGCATTATTTGATGAAATTTCAGCAGAAGCATTGCCGATGATTTCTCCATTGGCTACTCTTTGCAGCCACTTTTCACGGAGTTTTTCATCCGTAAGCAGCAAAAATTTCTCCACTTGGGAAAAGTGTGAACGAAGGCTGTGTGCGACATCTGGATCAGCTTCCGCTAAACGTATTAAAATTTGAAAAAGATCACGAATATTTGCACCGCTGCCGCCAAGTTCAACAGGTAATCGCAATGCACCCAATCGAGATTTTCGGATTAAATCAAAGGCATAATATGGATGATCTTTACTCCCAGTACTTCTGCGTTTTTCAGCATCTTCTGCAATTGCAGCAATTAAGTATTCTAATTCTGGTGAATCAACTTTTACTGGGCTGGTAAAAGTTAGAGAATTTGATTCATCTTTATTTTTGAAGTTAATCCTTTGATTTAATGGTTTTTGGCTTGACATTCATCAAACACTCCTGTTTTGTTTTTTAAATTTACCAACCACATCTTTTTCGCTGTATTACCGCAAAAAATAATGTGAAAGTTCAAACGTTCAACTGTTTCATCAATCCGTTTGTTTTACACCGCAGCTTACACCACGATTGTTTTGATTCAGGAAATGGATGTCCATTTACCAAGCTCTGATGTTCATCATTAGAATACTTAAGTCCACCATCCCGTAAGAAAAGATTGCTCCAACAGCTTTTCACAAATTGCCATTAAAGGAAAAGACAGCATAACCATTCTCTGATTTCAAATTTGTCAAAGTGTGAAATCGATTCTTATGCTAGATTTTTAAAACACTAGCACCGTTTCCTCTGGATTACTTTCTATATTTGCTAAATAAATCCTCATCTGGACTATGATCCGTTGGTAATGGAGGCTCATCTGACAATGCGGATATCTGTTCTCTTTCACTGGCAGTTAAAGGGATTTCTGCCCCAGCAATCGATAGGGCCAGTTGTTCCGGATTACGCGCTCCTATAATTGGAGCAGTTACAGCAGGATGATGTAATACCCATGAAACTGCTAAAGAAGCAGGATGATATCCAAATTGTTTCGCCAGCTCCGTAAATTGATGTGCAACAGTAAAATAATACTGATGACTATATCTTTTCTCATAATTCTTTTGTTCTACTAATCTTCCTTGCTCCGGCTTGTTTGTACTGTTATATTTTCCGGTTAATAAGCCTCCGCCGAGCGGACTGTAAGTTATGGCACCTAATTGCTCTGATTGAGCTAACGGAAAAATTTCTACCTCCGCTTGCCGTTTTACGAGATTATACATCGGTTGAATTAACTCAAATCGTGCTAGCTGTTTTCTTTCAGATATTCCTAGAGCTTTTGCAATTTGCCAGGCAGCCCAGTTACTTACAGCGGGGAATAAAATCTTCCCTTGTTTTTGTAAATCATCTAAAGCTCTAACGACTTCTTCAATATCTGTATACTCGTCAAACAGATGAACAAAATAAAATTCAATCCGATCAGTGCCCAATCTTTTTAAACTTTGTTCAACTGATAAAAAAAGATTTCTTCTCGATAAACCTCCGCTATTTAAATCTTTGCCTGTAGGCAAGCCTGCTTTAGAGGTTAAAACAATCTCATCTCGATGACCGGCAATACACTTTCCAAGAATTTCTTCAGCACGTCCATCATTATAAACATTCGCTGTATCAAAAAAGTTTATCCCGGCTTCTCGACATTGCTTATACATCATAATGGAAGTTTCTTCATCTGCAATGCCGCCGAATGACATTGTTCCAAAGCATAAATTTGAAACATGAATGCCTGTCCTTCCAACTGTACGAAATTCCATTATTACCTCCAACATTATGAGCTGAAGGAGAAGCAAACTTTAAAATTGTTAAAAATTCCGATATTTTGCGCCTGTATGATCATCTGGCAGCAGCTTTTTCCCTGTACCAAACAGTTTCTCCCTCAGTGTTCCTTTCTCGTATTCTTTTTTATAGATTCCACGTTTTTGCAGCTCCGGAACAACGAAATGAATGAACTCTTCAATGCTTCCAGGCGTTATAAGATGTGCAAGATTATACCCGTCGATTCCAGTTTGTTCGATCTGGAATTGAATGCTGTCAGCTATTTCAACGGGATTGCCGACTAATACATTACTCCTTCCGATCGTTTCAAACTTGTTTAACACTTCTCGAACAGTTAATTTTCTTGGCGCATCTTTCGTTAATGAAGCAGCTCGAGACTGACCATGTTCCGTATGCTTATATTCAAAAAAAGCGTCTTTATCTTCATATTTAGATAAATCATAGCCTGTTGAACCGCTATATTGAGCTTTTGCCGCTTCAGCACTCCACAATCGATTGTATTCCTCATATTTTAATTCAGCTTCTTCTGTCGTTTCTGCCACAATGACATTTAAAAACGTAAATGCTTTAATATTATCAGGATTCCGTCCGTATTTTTCAGCCCGTTCTTTAATATCTTGAATATAAAATCTTAATTTTTCGGGCGTCGACCCGCCAACAAACACACACTCTGCATGCTTGGCGGCGAAATCTCTGCCGCGTTCAGAAGAACCTGCCTGAAAAATAACAGGTGTCCGCTGTGCAGAAGGATATGTTAAATGCGGGCCTTTTACGCTGAAATACCGCCCTTTATGGTTTATTTCATGAACCTTTTCGGGATCAAATAAAATTTCATTTTCCGCATCGCCAACAAACGCATGCTCCTCCCAGCTGCCTTCCCAAAGCTTATAGGAAACCTCCATAAATTCATCGGCAATATCATAACGCTCGTCATGTTTAACAATTTCTTTATGGCCGTAGTTTTGCGCAGCATTTGGCAAATATGAGGTGACAACATTCCAGCCAATTCTGCCGTTTGTAAAGTGATCTAATGTGGAAAAACGACGTGCATTTGAAAACGGATGTTCATACGTTGTGCTGACCGTTACTACAAATGACAAATGCTCTGTAACAGCTGCCACCGCTGGTACAATAAAGGCCGGATCATTTAGCGGAACTTGAACGCCGTCTCGAATCGCAGCATCTTTACTATTTTGATAGACATCATACACTCCTGCTACATCTGCAAAGAAAATGGTGTCAAACTTCCCTTTTTCCAACAATTTCCCTAACTCAATCCAATAATGTAGATCATTATAATAAAGATGACGTTTATTTTGAGGATGCTTCCATAATCCGTGAGAATTATGCATAGCTCCTGCCATATCAAAAAGATTTAATATTATCTGCTTTGCCATATTTCTCACTCCAGCATCTTTTCAAAAGTACAAATTCCGATTCTATCAGTCGATTGTCATCAAATTCAAATGCAGCCTTGCTCGCAAATAAACAATTCCTTTCTTATGTTATTCTTTTCCTTGTTTTATATTTTCAACTAAGCGATCTAATTCTTTTTGCAGTTCTGGTACTGGCACCTTTGTGACAATGCTTGCACCCTTCGTATCTTCTTCTACTGCTTTAGCTACTTCTTCTGTCTGATAAATTTCCGCAATGGTCTTATATGCCTCATTGTCTTTATTCTTTTCTAAAGTGGCAAAAACGTTAACATACGGCAGTGTATCTTTGCTGTTTGGATCATCATGAAAAATGGCATCTGCTAAAGTGTAACCGGCTTGACCAGCTATTCCGCCATTGATAATAGATGCGGCTACATCAGGCAGCACTCTAGGAGTCTGTTGGGCAACGACTTCTACTATTTCAATATTTTTTGGATTTTTAACGATATCTTTTACTGTTGGATAAAGACCGACATCTTCCCTTAACTCAATTAATCCAGCTTGCTGCAGAACCTTTAGCCCTCTGCCTAAATTAGCCGGATCATTTGGAACCGCAATTTTTGAACCATTTGGGATCTCGGATACATCTTTATATTTTTCCGAATACAATCCTAAAGGAGCAACAACAGTTGAGCCAATCGGCACAATATTCACATTATTTTCCGCGATAAATTGACTTAAAAATGCAAGATGCTGGAAGGCGTTCACATCTACCTCGCCATTGACAAGTGCAGTATTTGGCAGCACATAATCGGAAAATTCGACATATTCTACCTTAATATTTTTTTCTAACGCTTTTTTCTTAATGATGTCCCAATACTGTCCATCTGATCCGGTAATCCCCACCTTAACAGTAACGACTTTTTCTTTTTTATCACCAGATGCTGAATTGCTGTTGCAGCCTGCCAAGAGGCCAATCACCAAAATTGTTACTAGTAAATGGAATAGTTTGATTTTCATAAAATAATAATCCCCCTAATATATGATTGATCTATCTGCGTAAAAAGAAACGTGAAAGCATGTTGCCAATAAATTGAGCAATTTGAACAAGAATAATTAATATGACAACCGTAACAATCATGACGGATGTATCAAACCGCTGATAACCATATGTCATCGCAAGATCCCCAAGGCCCCCTCCGCCGACCGTTCCAGCCATGGCGGAAAAATCAATAAGTCCTACGGTGATAAATGTAATTCCTAAAATTAAAGGCCCTAATGCTTCGGGGATTAGTACCCCAAATATTATTTGAATGGGTGATGCCCCCATCGCCTTTGCAGCCTCGATAATACCTGGATCAATTGAGACTAAATTATTTTCTACCACCCTGGCAATGGCAAAAGCTGCAGCAATGGTCATCGGAAAAATAGCCGCTGTCGTTCCAATTGTAGTTCCCACAACGAATCGCGTAAGCGGACTGATGGCAACTAAAAATATGATGAACGGTATAGGTCGAATAATATTGATTAATAAATTCAAAAATGAAAAGATGAATCTATTTTCTAAAATATTGCCTTTACGGGTGACAAATAGCAGTAGTCCCATGATAATTCCTAAAATACTAGCAAAAATCAATGTGAAAATGACCATTGTAATCGTTTCACCTGTTGCTTGAAGTATTCTAGGCCAAAACGTCGTCCAATCAACTTTCACCGTTTGTGACCTCCCTTACTTCAACTATCTCTGTCAACTCTTTTAATACTTCTTCAATTTGAGAATCAGCTCCAATGAATTCCACGATTAAATTGCCAAACAATTGATTTTGAAGTTCATTGATGCTTCCGTAAATGATATTAAAGTGAATATTATGTTTAGCTGTTAATGTCGATAATATAGGTTGACTCGCAGTGTCTCCTGAAAATACAATTCGATAAAGCTTTCTTTCATGATCCTTCCTTAACTTTTCAAGCAAGCTCGAAGATAATTTTTCATTTACAACCGAACTGATAAAATTTTTCGTCGTTTTTTCTTGAGGATTTGAAAATATATTAAAAACCTCACCCTCTTCAATGATTCTCCCGTTTTCCATAACCGCTACGCGATTGCAAATTTTTCGAATCACGTTCATTTCATGTGTTATTAATAAAATCGTAATATTGAATTCTTCATTCACTTTTTTCAATAGATTTAATATTTCATTAGTGGTTTCTGGATCTAAAGCCGAGGTAGCCTCATCACATAACAGAATGTCTGGTGAAGTTGCAAGCGCTCGTGCAATCCCTACTCTTTGTTTTTGACCTCCAGACAACTGTTCTGGAAATTTGTCAGCTTTGTCTTCAAGACCAACAAATTGTAATAGCTCTGTAACTCGTTGATGGATTTCCTCCTTCGATTTATTCTCCAATTTTAAAGGGTAAGCAATATTGCCATATACCGTGCGAGAATTAAATAGATTAAATGTTTGAAAAATCATTCCAATTTTTCTTCTTAATTGCCGCAGATCTTTCGAAGATATGGAATTCAAATCATAATTATCGACTATAATATTTCCTTTTGTCGGACGTTCGAGTAAATTCACTAACCTAAGCAGTGTACTTTTTCCGGCTCCGCTAAAGCCGATGATTCCAAAAATGTCGCCTTTTTTAATGTGAAGCGAAACATCTTTTACAGCTTCTACTTTTTTCCCACCGGACTCGTATATTTTGCTAACTCTCTCTAGCCTAATCATCAATTTCCTCCACCAACCGAAAATTTATCCAAATCTATATACAATATCCCCTTTGTTCAAAACGTTTAATGCGGGAACTACTCGAGCGTTTGGGGATGGTGCTTCTCCCATCTTAACTCTTTATGTTTAATTTAATTTGTTTAACTTGGAAAAATGGCGATGAACCATAATACTTTGACACATTTGTGCAATGCAAAAAATTTTTTTCCTTGTCATATTGTGAAAAAGAAAGGCCTTAATTTCATTTTTCATGAAATTAAGGCCTCTGGTGTTCCAGTCAGCAAATATTATGCACTTTTCTGCTCAGCAGCAGAAAATGCTCCCACAGTCTCCAGCATCCTCCTATTTAAATTGCACTTCTTTCAAACTATTTCGATATTCTTCAATCACGGATTTCGAAATTTGACTCACGACCATGTCATTTAAAGGAGGATTATATAAACCACACTGAACATCCCTAAAATGTCTTTCTAATGGCAAATCTTTCGATAACGAATGACCGCCTGCGATTCTCATAGCCAGCTCTACTATTTTGATCGCATTATTACATACTGTATATTTTGTAATAGAGACTTCATTGCTTAACTTATCTCGAACATGTAAATTTCGGTCCCATTTTTCAGCTAAACCGTATAACAGGTATCTTGATACAGCGATTAAAATTTCGATTTCTCCAATTTTATCCTGAACATGCGGCGCCTCTAGAATAACATCTCCTAGACTTGGTGAAAATTTCTCAGCCGCATACTTTAAAATAAAATCTCTGGCAGCAATCGCAATCCCTAAATAAATGGCTGGCAACTGCAGCGTGTAGGCACTGCTGTTGCCCTTAAAGCGGTTGTTCTTCCCCTTGTCAATGTAAGACAATAACGCCTCTTCCGGCACAAACACATCATGCAGTTCGATATCATGGCTGCCTGTTGCTCTCATTCCCAAAACATTCCATGTATCTATCAATTGTACCGAATCATTTTTTTTAATTAAAAATTCGGCCGTTTTATCTTCTTCTTCGACATATGCCAAAATCGTAAAATGCGACACAATTGGCGCCAATGTTGCAAATGCCTTTCTTCCTGAAATGATATATCCGTCTTTCGTTTTTCTCGCAATTGTTGATGGGGTTCCGCCTCTTACAATATTGCCTGATGTCCGCTCCGTGACAAAAACATTTAATAATGAACCTTCCTCAACGGCCTCTCTGCATATTTTCGCAAAAATTTCTTCTTTCCAAGGCCGGAAATCCCTAAGGCTAAAGAATGCCATTAAGTGCCATCCTATCGCCAGTGCCGTAGAACCACAGGCTTTCGCTAATCGTTCTTGTACAAGCAAAATTTCATATAATGAAAGTTCTTCACCGCCATATTCTTTAGGGATTGTTAGCTTATGATAACCCTCTTTTTTCAGGATTTCGATATGCTCAAACGGAAATTCTCCTGTTTCATCATATTTATCAGCTGTCTGTCGAATTTTCTCTGCAATGCGCTCCGCATATTCTACGAGCCTTGCATCTCGTTCATTTCGAATCGTCTGATTGCTTGCGTTAAAATCCATTGTGCATCCTCCAATAAAATCCTTAGAAGTAAACCTCTCTTATCGGAAGCTTCGTACCATTCACAACATAATCGCCAATAGCTCTTGCTTTGTAGGCTATCGGATTATGGGAAGCAAGTGTGCGAATATTGCGCCAGTGGCGGTCAAAATGCTTGGATTGTCTCGTAGCTGAAGCGCCGCCAACCTCAAAGAGAAGTGTAGCTGCTTGTAATGCAAGGTGATCGATAATAACTTTCGCCTGAGCAGCTCGCAGGGAAGCCTCATGACTTAAATCAAAGTCTATTTCTCCATTAACCGCCTCATTCACTGCTATGTCTAATGTATCTGCGGCAGCCAGCACAAGTGCTTCTGCGGCAAACGCGCTGCTTGAAAGCTGCCCAATAATTTGCTGAAGCAGCGGATCAGCCGCTGGCGTATCTGCCGATGCAAAAGTAAAGGTTCTGGATCTTCCTTGAACTAAAGCTTTAGCGTCTGTCACCACATTCCGCAAAATACCCGCTATCACTCCTTGCAGATAGAGCTGTAAAAATGAATTGAAAGGCGTCTTCGTCTCATCAATAAATGTTACTTCTTCTCGATTGACATATACATTGTTTAAGCGTGTTGTACCGCTTCCTGTTAATTTTTGTCCGATACCATCCCAGTCATCTTCAATGATGACGCCATCACGATTTGTCGGAATAAACGCGGAAACAGGTTTTCCTTCAGGGGTTGATGCCATAACGATTACCCAGTCGGAATATATGGTACCGGTGCTAAAATATTTCGTACCGCTTAATCGGTACCCTTCGCCATCTTGAGTCAAAGTTGTTTCAAAAATCAAATGACCAACATTTTTTGATGAAATTTCCGTAAAGGCATTCCCAATAATATCTCCTTTTGCCACGATTCCCAACAATTGCTCACGTCGTTCTTTATCCGGATTTCGAAGTATTTCTTCTACTTGCCAATAATGGGCACGAAGGCTGTGCGCCACATCCGGATCGGCTTCAGCTAAACGGATTAGGACATAGAAAAGATCACGAATACTAGCTCCTCCACCGCCTAGTTCAACAGGCAGACGTAAAGCACCCAATCGAGATTGCCGAATTAAATCGAAGGCATGATAAGGCAGTTCTTCACTGCCGGCATTTCTTCGTTCCTCAGCGTCTTTAGCAATTACATCAATCAATTGATCTAATTCAGGCGAATCAACTTTTACCGGACCGTTAAAAGTCAAAGAGCTTGCTTCATTTAATTGATTTTGAATTGACATCTTTTATGCACTCCTTTAATCGTATTTTAAATTTCACTATTCACATCTTTTTAGTAATATTTATTTGTAAAAAAAAGAGCCAAACAGCAATTACAAGCACCTCAGATCAATTTACAGGGCTTTTCTCTGCAAATGCACCTCGGTATTTTGCAGCAGGATGACGCTCATTGAGACGATCTGTCCCAAACAATTTGCGCCGCAATGTTCCTGGCTTTCCATATCCATTGCGCGCTAAACCGCGCTTTCGAAGCACAGGCATGACTTGATCAATAAATTCTTCATAGGAACCGGGAATCGTCGCATTGATGACATTGATGCCGTCAACACCTGCATCCCTCCAAAGCTCAAGCTGGTCTGCAATCATTTCAGGAGTGCCGACAATACGGTTTGTTTTGCTCCTGAGCCTAGCAAGATCTCTAACTGTAGGAGTCCTTCCCGGCGTGCTTTGCTTTAGCCATTCATATGTGCTTCTGATCCCTTCAGTTTTGATATCTTCCAATGGAGTATCTAAAGTAGCATTCCCTAAATCAATTCCCATCCCCCCAGCGGAATGAGCGATCATCATATCGAAATCAATCTTATTTTCAAGTTCATATTCTTTTTGCCGAGCTTCTTCCTCCGTCTTTCCGACCACAAAGTACAATCCCTGATAAAAGTGGATATCCTCACTCTTTCTGCCATTTTCAACCGCCAACCTTCGTGTTTCATCGATCAGCTTGCGGGCATTTTCAGGATCAGGTGCTCCAATGAAGATCGCTTCAGCATTGCGAGCCGAAAAATCTCTGCCAGTAGGGGACGAACCAGCTTGAAAAAGCAACGGTGTGCGCTGCGGTGATGGAGCCACTAAGTGCGGTCCTTCCACCTTGTAGCGCTTGCCGACATGATGAATTTTATGGACTTTCGCCGGATCCGCATGAATTCCGCTTTCACGGTCCTGCAAAAGCGCTCCTTCATCCCATGAACCTTCCCAAAGCTTATATAAAACATCAACATATTCATCCAGCCACTCATATCGTTCATCATGCGGAACTAAGCCGTCATAGCCAAAGTTGCGAAAGGCATTTGCTGAGTAGCTGGTAACCATGTTCCAGGCAATTCGTCCTTTGGTGATGTGATCTAATGTTGATACACGGCGTGCAAAGTTAAAGGGAGGTTCTTGAACCGGAGCCGCCGTAAAAGCTAAGCCCAAATGTTTTGTATTTACTGCAAGTGCTGAAAGCAGTACCATTGGGTCATTACTAGGTACTTGCAAGCCATTTTCAATATGGAAATCCCATCCTCCTCGAAAGTCATTGTACAGCCCGACGACGTCGGCGAAAAAGATGACGTCAAAACCTCCCTCATCCAGCCGTTTCGCTAAAGAAACCCAAAGATTTACGTCATTAAAGTTAAGCTGATGACCTTCTTGATCACGCCACATCCCGTGAAGAATGTGAGAAGGTGTATTCATAACAAAAGCAGAAAATGATAATGGCTTTGTCATATTCCCTATATCTCCATTTATCCTAAAAATTTGTTTAACCAAAAAAAGAATTCATTTCATAAACGACTTAAAGGACTTATGAATCCGCAGCAAAATTGGCAACAAGTCAAATAAAGATGATGCAAAAGTAATACTGACTAACGACTAACCTACAGTTTCTTTTTTTCAAGGCTGATCATATGAAGTTCAAAGCTTCTTTTGATACAAAAAAGTAAGGTTAATCCTGCAGTTGATAGCTTAAATTTCTATATTTAGCTCCAATATGGTCTTCCGGTAAACGGGACTGGCCTTTGCCAAACAATTTTTCCCGCAAAGTTCCTTCTTCATATTCTTTTTTCACGACTCCACGTTGTTGAAGCTCCGGAATGACAAGATCAACAAAATCTTTAAAAGTTCCCGGCGTTATTGCATAGGCGAGATTAAATCCATCGATATCCGTATCTTCAATCCATTCCTCAAACGTATCAGCTATTTGCTTTGGTGTTCCGACTACTACAGGACCCATTCCGCCTATTCCAGCAAAATTCGCCAGCTCGCGGACAGTCCATTTTTTATTTGGACTTGCTTTCGTTAATGATTCGAGCACTGATTTGATGGCGTTAGTATCAATGTATTCAATTTCTTGATCAGGATCATATTTTGAAAAATCAACACCTGACCAGCCGCCTAATAAAGAAAGGGCCCCTTCATAGCTGATATATTGCGATAATTCTTCATATTTCGCCCACGCTTCCTCCTCCGTCCGCCCAACAATCGGTGTGAACAAAGCGAATACTTTTATGCTTTGCGGATCCCTGCCAAATTCAGCAGCCTGGGCTCTTAAATTTTTAACATATGAAGCGATAGGCTCTTTTCCTGGCATCGAAACAAATGTGCACTCAGCATGTTTTGCTGCAAATTGACGCCCTCTCGCTGAAGCGCCTGCTTGATATAAAACAGGTGTTCTTTGCGGCGACGGCTCGCACAAATGAATGCCTGGCACATTAAAATATTTGCCGTGATGATTTATTTCATGAACTTTCGCTGGGTCTGTGAAAATTTTTCTATCTCTATCTTTTATAACAGCATCGTCTTCCCAGCTGCCTTCCCATAATTTATAGCAAACTTCCAAATATTCTTCCGCAATATTATATCGTTCTGAATGGAGGAACCGATCGCCAATATCGATGTTTTTCGTTCCGCTTTCCAAATAGGAAGTAACAATATTCCAGCCTACTCGGCCCTTTGTTAAATGGTCTAAAGTCGACATTCTGCGTGCAAATGTATATGGATGCTCAAATGTTGTAGAGCATGTGATCCCAAAGCCTAAATGCTCCGTTGCATGCGCCATTGCAGAAACAAGTAAAATAGGGTCATTGACTGGAACTTGGGTTGCTTCACGTACTGCTGTTGTTTTATCATTTCCATACACATCATAAATGCCGATTACATCTGCAATAAATAATCCATCGAACCGCCCTTTTTCCAGTAATTGCGCCAGCTCAACCCAATATTCAATATCTTTATATCGGTATGACTGATCTTCAGGATGCACCCATAATCCCGGAGATTGATGCGCCACACAATTCATATCAAAAGCGTTTAAATAAATTCGCTTTTTCTTCATATGATTTCCTCCCGACTAACCGTAAATTTGACATTGTAGTTTAGTTATCATTCCATGGACCGATAATGTCTGTGATTCTATATATCAAAACTGAAATGGAGTGGGATCATTTTTGAAAGGTACGTGTCTCTTTCTCAAATACTTGTTGTTACATCTTTTTCTTCGTTTTATTTAAAGGTTTATAACGAAAAAAAACAGAGACTATCTTTGCAAGTACGAAACTTGCGATGATATGTCTCTGGTCGTCCAGTCAACATGATACATTTGATCGTATGAAATTTTTGCTAAAGTAATATATTTCCCTATACAAAGGTAAGTTTTTTTTGGTTGGAATCAACGGCAGCTTAAGCAATTTATTGGCGACAGTTCTGGCACCATTATTTTCCATCTCCGTGAGCAGGATGAAACATCCTTTCTGTTCGGTGCAAACAATATATAAATCACTATTTTAATTGTTCAACTTTTAACCGGCTTAATAGATCATTCAATGATGTTTGTAATCTCGATTCTATTTCCGCATCAATAAAAGTAACCTGATCTTCGTGATAGCCAATTTGAGAATCTACGAAATACACTCCTTTTAAAATCTCCTGGCTGCCTAACACAGAAGCAATCGGCTTAATAGCATATTCCAATGTTAAAAGATGAGCTGCTGTTCCGCCGGTAACCACTGGGAGAACAACTTTATCAACGAATCCTTTTTCAGGAATGAAATCTAACAGGGCTTTTAACACCCCTGGATAGCTTGCTTTATATACAGGACTTACAATAATAACTGCCTGTGCTTGTTCAATCTGTGCTAAAACCTCTTGAATTTTGGGGCTGTTGAAGTTGGCAAATAAAAGATCTTCTGCCGGCAGGTCACGAACTGAAATGGTAGACGCATTCAGCCCTTCAGCCTTGATCCTTTTTTCTAAATAAGCTGAGATAGCTAAGCTTCTTGATGGTTTAGATGGACTTCCGGAAATAATCACGATATTTGACATAATGTCATCACCTTTCTTCAATTAAATTCGATCGTTTATACATTAAGAATACGGTGTAATCTCAGGCAATTTACCGTTAAGAGCCCATTCTCCGATATCACGGATTTTATATTCAATGGGATCATGCAACGTGTGAGTCCTTACATTTCGCCAAAAGCGGTCAAACCGATATTTTCCTAAAGTTGCCCTTGCCCCCATTACTTCAAACATACGGCTGGTAACCTCTAAAGCTGCTTTTGCTGTTGCAACCTTTGCAGTCGCAATGATAATTCCACACTCTCCACGTTCCTTTTCTGTTAATGCCCTTTCTTTATCCCATGCTTCTTGCAGAGCATTTGAAGCGTCTTGGGCCAATGCAGCTGCAGCTTTTAACTGCACATATAAATCTCCATACTGGCGAATCGTATATGGATCGCTCGTCGCCTGATCTACTTTAGAGGTCAGCCAAGGACGAGTGATATTTTTCGTATAGTTTTTCGCTTCTTCAAATGCTCCCTCCGCAATTCCAAGAAGAACATGAACTAAAATGGTTTGAGCAGTATGCGTCCTTATAGTAGGGAAAAAGCTTTCAGGTTCTTGTTCATAGAAATTTAATATCTCTTCTTCCTTCAGCAGTACATCTTGAAAAACAACAGTGCCGCTGTCCGTTTGCCGTTGGCCGAAGCTATCCCAATCATCATTAATGATTATTCCTGTCCGATTAGTAGGAATAACGGCAATAACAGGGCGATCTTGATTTGGACTTTTAGCTGATATAAGCAGCCGCTCTGAATCTTTAGCACCCGAGCAAAAGCTTTTTTTCCCAATTAGCTTTAACTGATCCCCTTCTCGCTTTACGAGCAAGCTTTCATCAAGAGGATTATAGGTATTTCCCCAAAACAAATTATTTTCAGCCGTTTCCTTATAATACTTCTCTTTCTGCTGAGGGGAACCGAATAGATGTACGGATGTCAAGCATAAGAAATGATAGCCGAATAAGTGAGCCAATGACCCGTCTACTTTTGCCAGCTCACGCGTAATTTGCAGCACAGCTTTCCAATCCTTCCCCAGTCCGCCTAAAGACTTCGGGATGATAAGTGAAAGTAATCCGCTTTTTCTAAGCAGGTCACGTTCTGCTTTTGCTGTTCCTCCTCGTTCATCCCTTTCAATTGCAGTTTTAGCAAACTCTTTTGCTAACTGCAAAGCTGTGTCAAGGTAATGACCTGTTCCTTCTGCAACACTCATTCATTAGTTACCCCTTTGTCTTCTTTATCTAAATAATGTTTGTGATTAATAGTTTACTGACATAATCGTTCTATTGTTCCATTATTTCATTCATAAATTGATGAAGCTTCTTTGAAAGACCTCCGTTTCCAAAACGGATATATTTGCGTTTTTTAAAATCTACATCTTCTCTTTTGACAAATTCCAGAAAAGCTAAAATATAAATTCGACGATGAATAATAGAAACGACTCCATTTGTATAAAACCAATTGTCAATCGTATTGAAAACACCTTTATTTATCCGATAATTCTTTTGGCACCAAAGGAAAAATTGTAAATCCGGCAAATTCAAATATTCATTTTCTCGCAAAGATTTTTGTTTTTCCGCTTTATAATCCAATATGTTCACATAACTATTTGCCACCGCTAATCCACCTTTCCATGTTTGTAAAAAAAGGAAAGAGACTCTCATTTCAAGAATATGATCTTGAATTGAGAGCCTCTAGTTGTCCAGTCAGCATTCATCAAACTATTTTGTTTATAACTAAATTAATACATATTATTCCTATATGTCAAGTATTATTTAAAGAAAGAGACTCCTCATTTCTTGATGTTGAATGCCCAACATCATTCGTATTCATTTGTTAGTTGTTCCGAAAGCTTACTCATTTCGAGTCTTATGCTTCTTTATATTAGTTGGCTAGGATTCCCTCCAATTTTGCTTCTTTTTCTCTTACGAGCGGAATGACTTTTTCACCAAAGGCTTTTAAGTCTTCATCGTAATGTAAAAATCCTGTCAAAACAATATCGACTCCTATTTTTTTCAGCTCAATGATGCGATCCGCCACTTGTTCTGCCGTTCCAATCAAACCTGTTTTGAAACCGTCATTATATTGCACAAGATCTTCGAAGGTGGATTCCGCCCACATTCCTTCACCTTCAGGAGAGGCTTTCCCTGCGAATTTCACTTGACTTTCAAAGCCTTCCACAGCTTCTTTATCTGCATGTAAAACAATATCTTTTAAAACTTGTTTTGCTTCTTCTTCTGTATCACGAACAATCACGAAGCCATTAACACCGAATTGGATGTTTCTTCCGTTCGATTCAGCCAATGATTTCACATGATCAATTTGCTTTTTCAGATTTTCCAGCGAGTTTCCATTCATGAAATAAACATCTGAAACTCGTCCAGCCATTTCTCTTGCTGCTTTCGAGTTTCCGCCTTGGAAAATTTTCGGGATATTAATAGGTTTAGGCTTTAATGGCGCTTCATTTATACGATAAAAATCTCCTTTAAAAGTAGTGGTTTCCTTTGTCCACAAATCTCGTAGAACCTGTATAAATTCTTCAGACCGTCGATAACGTTCATCATGGTCTAACCACGGTTCCCCATAACCGATAAATTCATTTTTAAACCATCCGCTGACAATATTAATTGAAGCACGGCCATTACTGATATGATCAATCGTTGAAATAATTTTTGCTATGACACCTGGATGCCATAGGCCGGGCAGCACAGCTGTAATAATGTTTAATTTTTTGGTACTAGCGGCAAGTGCAGAAGCAAGCGCAGCGGCTTCTAATTGTTTTTCAGCTCCGTAGCTGGCGAAAAATCTTGTTTGCAGCAGGACGTAATCAAAACCATTTTCTTCAGCTATTTGTGCATAACGTTTGTTATCCTCAAATGACCAGCCTGTTTTCTGTGGCAGATTAGAGATCACAAGCCCTCCACTAACGTTTGGCGCCCAATAAGCAAATTGTAAACCCATTGATTTTCCCTCCTTAAATTTTAATAAAAAAGGCTCATATCAGATCCTAATATTAGGAACTGATATGAGCCTCTGGCGGTCCAGTGGGCAACCGGATAAAAGTAAAAGATTTAAGTATGATATTAATTCCATTATTCCTATTTGTCAAGTATGTTTTTAAAAATTTCGACTTTTCTTGCTAGTTTTATTAGATCAGTCCTTAGAATTAGACATGAGGGAAAGGCAGAATGGAAAATGGGTCATGGAGCGAAAGGGAATATGATTATATATAATGGAGCAGGGAAATAAATAATTCTTTCTTGGAAAGCGTGGAGGATCGGTCAAAAAAAAAAAGCCGAAGGAGCTTTCTCCGACAATTTTATTATGTAAAAATAACAAAAAAACAGTATTGATGGATATTCAAGATTAAATGTCTAATCACAAGCCTTTTTCCATCATGATCAAGTCCTGAGGACAAAAACAGTTTCGACAAAGCATAAAACATAGAAAAGATGAAACCAATAATTGGTCTCATCCTTTTCTTTATAACGGCATTGGTGTGTCTGTCGGGTTCGCATAGCCTTCTTTGTATTTTTCAACTATATATTGGCGAATTTCTTTTACCGTTTTTCCATCTTGCTTCATTTTGATTGCTTCTGCTGCAATTTCTAAGCAGACGTTGCAGCGTGTTCCATGGTCATCCCATACAACAGAACCATTTTGATTTACTTGCTTAACAAAACAATTTAGACTGCTCCGATGTCCGGCATGGTCGCCGCAGCCACAATAACAAGGAATCCATTGCAGCAGCTCCATTGATTTTCCGGCTGCTTGATAGATGATTTGAATGTTTTCGCTATATTCATTTAAAAAGGTCGGCAGTTCATCCCTTGAAGCAGTTGTTTCCCACAAGTCGCCATTCGGCGCGTGCTCCATGGTTGATTGTTCTTTATTTGAACTGCAAGCAGAAATGATTATTGTAATAAATAGTAATACCAATAATTGTTTGGCTTTCACAACGTCACACTTCCTTTTATAAAGTGTAATGAAATCCTTCTTTTCTGTTCATCAACTAATCACAAATTGCATTCAGCTGCCGAACATAGAACCATCTAGCGGCCGATGTTACCCTTACAATATATATTCCTATTTCCCTTCCTTAAAGTTTTTCTCTCAATTAATAAAGTCTAATGAACGGCATACATCTTCAAAGCTTCTGATATCATTCCATTATATTGTAAAGGGGATACTTCTAGCAGCTGCTAAAATATCCTTTATTTTTAAATCCGAACTTGCGAAGGGTGGATAGACTTTAACCTCTACAAAAAAAATACCATAATCACTAAATAATAAAAAGAATCTTCCTTTACTTTATAAAAAATTGTCAATGGTCAAGTTTGATCAAAAAAAGGAACCTTCCTTAAGAAAGTTCCTTTTTTATAGCTTGCAAAAATTCAAACTATTCTTTCTATTATTATAATAGAACATTTTACGCTCTAACAGTTGATTTGGCCTGAACCCTTCCGACAATACCTGTAATAATAATGACAATGATCGCTGGAATAAACCAGCCGAGTCCTTGATTATAAAATGGCAATACTTGTTCATAGAACGAAACAATCGGTACCATCCATCCGAAATAATCAATTCCAAGTGAATTACATAATGATTTCAAACCATCAAAAATACTAATTAAAAATGTAACTCCAGTCGTTGAAGCATATACAATACGAGCATGATTGAAAAACGGCGACAAGAACGTTAATAACATCAAAACAATCGCAAGCGGATAGATGAACATTAAGACAGGGATAGAAAATGAAATAATGTTCGTTAATCCAAAGTTTGCTATTACAAAAGTAAGTAAGCTAAAGAAGACAACCCACGTTTTATAGCCGATTTTCGGAACCAACTTATGAAAATATTCAGCATTCGCCGTTATTAAACCAATGGCAGTCGTTAAACATGCAAGAATGATAATAATAGCCAGCATAATTAAGCCGAATGTGCCAAAATAGTGTGAAGCCGCTTTGCTGAGAACTGGTCCGCCTGTTTCAAAAATTCCGAAAGCTTCTGTACTTGTTGCTCCTAAATAAGCAATTCCTATATAAATCAGTGCAAGCAGTGAAATGGCAACAGTTCCTGATTTTGCTGTAGCTTTCATAATATCTTTTTTTGATGTTACACCTAATTTGCGAATGGCATTGATCACAATAATGCCAAATACAAGTGATGCAAGGGCGTCCATTGTATTATAGCCATCTATAAAGCCTTGAGCGAACGCATGAGTTTTATACACTCCTTGCGCTGAACCAATATCCCCAATAGGATTCACAACTACCATAAATAAAAGTATGGCAAGAAGAATCACAATTCCAGGCGCTAGAAGTTTTCCAACATTATCAACAATTTTAGCCGGATATAAAGAAAACCAAAAAGTCACAGCAAAAAATAGCAGTGTATAAATAAGCAATCCAACCTGATGAAATTCCTCTGCAACAAACGGCGCAATACCGACTTCATACGCAACAGTTCCAGTCCGCGGTGCTGCAAAAAAAGGACCAATTGTTAAATAGAGCAATGATGTGAGAAAGACGGCATAAGTCGGATGAACTCTACTAGAAAGCTCTTGTAAATCACTGCTTCCAGAAAAACTCATCGCAATAATCCCGAGGAACGGCAATCCGACTCCAGTAATAATAAATCCAGTCACAGCAAACCACAGATTCTCCCCGGCATTTTGTCCAAGCTGAGCTGGAAATATTAAATTCCCCGCCCCAAAAAATAGGGCAAACAACATAACACCAATAACAGTAAGTGATGAAAATGATAGCTTGTTATCCTTATCCATAATTATTGATCCCACCATGAGAAATTTTTTAAAATTAATTTATTAAAATAATTTACATGATTCGTACAATAAGTCGTATTATACTATTTTTTTATGAAAATTTCAATGAATTCATATACTTATAATACGTACATTCACTTGAAAAAAACGCTTGAAGCAGGCGAAAATGAACGCCCGCTTCAAATAATCGTAAGTCATCATCGCTTATTCTTTAAAATCTTGCTTCAATCTTTAGCCGAACAAAACTATATTCTTATTTTTTGTCTCAAATAATAAAATTTGCAGGTCTTTTTAACCGGAACATTATTCTTATAAAAAGTTTAGCCTCCATAATAGAAACCGGTTTCTTTCAATGTTAGCGGATCGCCTTCCCGATGCACGCCGGCATTGATCACTTCACCGACGTAAATATAGTGGTCACCTTTTTCTATTTTTTCCACCACTTTACACTCAAAAAAGCTCAACGCATCTTTAAAAATCGGGCATCCTGTTTCTTCCGTATAAAATTCGTATCCAGCCAGCTTGTTTCCTTCCGGTTCAATGGATCGGAAAAAGGCAGTAACCATGTCCTTCTGACCCGTCTCCAAAATATTGACGCTAAATACTCCGCTTTTGGCAATTTGTTGTTGTGAACGTGTACCCGCTTTTGCGGCAACTGCAACTAAAGGCGGTTCAAAAGAGGTTTGCGTCAACCAATTTCCAGCAAATCCATTGGCACCGTTTTCATCTTTCGTTCCGACAATGTACAAGCCATATGTAATTCCACGTAAAGCCGTTTTTTTCGCCTTTGCATCCATGTTGAGCATCACCTTCCTTTGAAAACAATTTTTTGGATTGTTTTGGTATTTCCTTTAGCTTCATTTTAGGCAAACGATTAAAATATGTCCAGTTTCAGCTTATAGTTTGCCTAGAATATCGGCCAATTGTTCCATACTGCTTCCAATTTTCTCATAACGGCTTAACTTAAAGTGTCATATCATACAATAGATGAAAATCAGCCTATTAACATATGAAACGCTGGTATGCGGCGGGCATACCAACGCAGAAGGTGATCTGATGCTTTTAAGGCTTAACGGTACTCATTGTGTAAGTCTATATTGTATGAAAATTAAAGCAGCTAATATTTAGATTCGTTCAAAATGTTTAATGTCACTCCATCACCAAAAATATCTCCATTGATCAACAATTCTTCCCATTGCCGAATCAGCCAATATACCGATAAAAATCGCAAACACGATGGAAAATATAGCAACATAGATAAAAAATGAGTATAAAGGATCTATTCCTTTTGAATATTTCGTTAGCAGTACACTTATCAAATAATATGGAATTAAAACGATCGCAAGCAAAAGTGAAATGATCAGCACAATGTTTCCATAAACATGGGATTTTAACAAAACTAGCAATAACGCGATAAGCGAAACAATGATCGCAGTGGTAAGATGTGCTCCATATATAGCTGTTACCTCTTGAAAAGATGCACTTGATCCAAACAATTTATTAACAATGAACATACACAATAACACGAGCGCAACAATAAGAAAAACAAATATAAAAACATGAAAAAATACCGAAATATACGAAGGTCCATCATAAAACTCATTTATCAGTCCTTGAGTACCATGAATTGCCGATTTAAATAGATTGCGGACAAAAACGCTAACCGTTAGTGTGACAATGAACACAAATAAAATAATGCTGATAAAGCCATTCACCCATTCATTTTTTTCTTTGCCAAAAATGGATGACGGATGTTTCAAAAAATGAACGAAATAGCTTCCATATACTTTTGACTGCTTTTTAACCTTTTCTACATGTTCATTCATTTGCGTGGAAGCTGCTTGGCCATAAGACGGTTGGGGATTTCTGTTAATTGAAGCCTGATCCCCGCCGCCTCCTGCTGTTTCTTGTAGATTTGGATCATTATTCAATTTTGCCCCGCATTTCCCACAAAAATTTCCTTTTTCTTGTTCATTTCCACATTGATGACAAATCATTTTCCTCTATTGGTCCTCCTCTATTGATTGGTATATCATGGGCAGCCGCCTACAATCGGCTTGCCCAAACATTGAATGAAGATCTTCTACGAATTTAATTGAATCACTGTTCCTTTGTATTCATCCAATTTTCGATCAGTGTTTTATGCTCCTTGCTTCCAACTGTTTCTTTCGCATATTGCGGATCAACGATCGGATTTTGAATAGTGGATAATTTATGGATTAGCACTCTTGTCACCGCTTCGTTGATGCGCTTTTCTTGAATTTTTCCGTCTTTCACTGCTTTCACTAAGCCATTATAAACCTCCACTTGATGCTCATATTCATGGCAAACAAGCAGCAAATCCGCTCCGGCATTAATCGCTTCGATTGCCATATCTTCATATGAATAATATTTATTTACTGCGCCCATTTCAAGATCATCCGTGACAACAATTCCTTTATACCCCAGCTTTTCCCGAAGCAGCTTTTGAATCATAACAGAAGATAAACTTGCTGGTTTGCTAGGATCATAACTTGGATATTTAATGTGAGTCATCATAATGAAGAATTGATTGTGATCTGTATTTTCAATGAGCTTTTTAAATGGATAAATATCGGAATTCTCCAAATCCAATTTGTCCGCTTTTACAGAAGAAGTGTCAATATGCGGATCAACACTGCTTCTTCCGTTGCCGGGAAAATGCTTGAGCGTTGCTGTAATCTTCGCTTCATGCAATCCTTGAACCACTTTTGCACCATACGTATAGACCGCTTCCGGATTTGTACCAAAAGATCGGCTGTCAGTCTCTGACAAATCCAAAACGGGTGCAAAATTTAGATGAAATCCCATGGCAGCCAATTCCCTTCCGTTCAGAAGAGCAATATCGTACACCGCTTTTTCATTTGCAGCTTGCCCTAGCTTCTGTTGGGACGGGATGGGAGACACTTTTTCTCTCATCCGCAAAATGTCTCCCCCTTCTTGGTCCACTCCGATCATAAGCGGCACTCCAAACCGCTTTTTCAGCGCGAGCCTTTGCAAAGAATTATTTAATTGCGCAACTTGTTCCGGAGTCTCCATGTTGCGGTCAAACAAAATGACAGAACCGATATGTTTGTTTACGATTAAATCGGTTATTTCCTCGTCTTTTTCCGTGCTTTTAAAGCCCACCATCAAAAGCTGGCCGACCTTCTCGCCCAAAGACATATCATCCACTATTCTAGCTGCTTTTTCTTCGACCGTTTCTTCTTTCTTATCGTTTTTTTCTTCTTGCAAAGCTGCAACATTACCCGCTTCTTTTACTTCCGGTTCTTCATGCTGGTCTTGAATCTTTGTTTTTTGATTTTCCTGAAAGAGCGGCAATTTCGGGATTGATATAATGGCAAAAATACTCAAAATAAATATGGCGAAAATGAGAAGCAAAGATTTCCATTTCATTCCGTTCTAGTATTTAGCTTTTTAATTTCAGGCGTTGCTAATTTCCAGCCGTCTGATTCCTTCACTAAATACCATTTCCCTCCCCATTCTTGTACTAATGTGGAGCCGTCGTCCTGTTTGTCATAAGAAGTTAATTGAAAACTCACTGTCGCTTGATCATTTTCTATACTTTCCACACTTACATTCGTAACTTCATTTTTAAAATTGTTTTTTAGCCCTTTAGACCATTTTTCATAGCTAATTTTACTGCGACGGCTTGAGGAAAACATTGCATATGCAGTTTCGTAGTCACCGCTTGAGATACTAGTATAATGGCTCATAATCACATTTTCGATCTCCGATTGTTCATCATGATAGTCTTTTAATGAATCTCCAACATCTTCGAAATCTTCCATTGGAATTTCTTGTTCAAATAATAGATCAATCGTTTCCCCGGCTTCTTTAATTGTCTTTTTATTGCTTTTCACCGTACCATCAGCAGTTTTTATTTCGGCATGAAGCGTCATCGAACCGTCTGTTGCAACTGGTCCAAACTCTTCTACATCCGAAATTTTTAAACCTGTGCTCTTTCCATTGACGAATAAAGTGGCATCTTCAATATTTGAATATAAATATACATAATCTCCAGTTAAATCAAAATTTATGTACACTTTATTTTCTTCTGCATCACTTGGCGAAACTTCTTCCACTTGCTTTACGTCTGCGTATTCTCCTTTGTATACTGCTTGCACTTTATGATTGATTGGCAAAAACGGCCCGTAAGTCCGTTCTTCGTCTTTTTTTATAGGTTCATATTTTTTTCCATCTATGTAAATATGGCTATCATGATTTGCCGTTACGACAATATATAAATTTTTAGGTATGAGTGCATAATAGTCAAAAAATAACCATTTTTTTCCTAATTTATTGATCGAAATATCTGCATCTGTATGCTCAGGAAATGCCCCTTTTTCATAAATAACGGCTTCTTTATGCAAGCTATTTTTCAGTTCAGAAAATTCCGATGGGTTCATTTGATAATGGTCAATTAATTGTTTGGCCACTTTTTCATCTATTTTTATATCCGATTGCTTCGAGTTTAGTAAATGAGCCACTTTTTTTGCATCATGATTGTTGATCGCTAGAATAAAATTTTCCGCCAGTTTTGTCGGTTTATAGACCGATTTTACAATAAAAAATGAACTTGCAATTACTAAAATTAATAGAACTCCAATACTTGCAAAAATCTTAGATTTTTTCGTTGCCAGCACCGGTCTTCTTGATCCTGATCCCTCCCCTGCCTTCATTACATTTTGCGATTGTACGGCGTTTTGTGATTCTACGACTTTCGCGCCGCAATTCGTACAAAATGTTTGATTTTCTTCTAATCGGTGTCCGCATTGTTGACAATAGTTCAACGATATCACCTGCTTTCTTCATAAAATTCAAGGAGATTATATCATTTCATAAGGCTTTTGATAGATTTTCTGAATAATTAGACATTAAAACAAACAGCACTCTTCTTAGAGGTTTTTCAAACATTTTTTAAGCTTCTATCAATCGGAGTAGAGACTTTAAACAAAAGGGTGTTATATTTGCCCCTTTTTTCATTAAGTATAGTAAAACCCCCGACTGAGTTGAAATTCATACATTTTACTTATATAAGAAATTTTGTTATAATATTTATTAGCAACCAGTAGGTTTGAGTGCTAACAATATACACCACTTTCATTTTTCATTCATCCATCTGTTATGAACTTCATAATCATAGACTAATGGAGGGATGACAAATGAAAACATTACTGTTAGCTGGTGGTTTAGGAACACGTTTACGCCCATTAACTGAAAATTTGCCGAAACCGATGGCACCCATTGCTAACCGGCCATGGCTCGAACACCTCATCACTTATCTTCGCGATCAAGGAATCAACCAATTCGTAATAGCCTCACATCACTGTTCAGATGTCATAAAAAATTACTTCGGAGACGGCAAACGTTTCGGTGTAGACATTGAGTACTCTGATGAAACACATCAAATGGGAACAGCAGGAGCTATCAAAAATGCTGAAAGATTTTTGAAGGAAAGATTTCTTGTTGTAAATGCCGACATTGTTCACTTGCCAAACTTGATTCCTCTTCTTGAATTTCATGAACAAAGCGGCGGGATCGCCACAATTGCACTGACGGAAGTAGATGACCCTTCTTCTTACGGTGTCGTTCAACTGGACGATTCCAGCCGGATTTTGCGTTTTGTTGAAAAGCCTCGTCGTGAAGAAGCACCATCAAATTTGATCAATGCTGGTTTGTACATTCTTGAACCAGAAGTAATGCGCTACATTCCAGCAGGACGTGAAGTTTCTATCGAACGTGAAACATTTCCCACCCTTATTCAAAAAAGCAAAAGTGTATACGGAAAAATAAGCAGCGGTTACTGGTTTGATATGGGAACACCAGAACGTTACCGGAAAATTCATTGGGACGTTCTTGAAAATCGGAACCCGTTGCCTACTCGCGGAAATCAAGTTCAACCGGGCGTTTGGTTAGGAAAAGACACCAAAATCGGATCTGGCGTCCGCTTTATCCCTCCTGTTTTAATCGGGGATAATGTCGAGGTAGGCGATCAGTCAGTAATTGGCCCGTTTGCAGTGATTGGTGATCATTGCCGCATTGGCTCCAAAGTGCATTTTTCAAACTCTATTCTTTGGGATCAATCAAGCATAAGCGATAATATTCGTGTCAACAACAGTATTATGGCTTACAAGACATTCTTAAATGAAGGTAAAGTGTACGACAACTTGATCTTGAACCAATATGAGAGGGTGATGCAAGCATGAGTCGAATTGCATATGTCAGCACATATCCTCCGCGCCGCTGCGGTATTGCTACCTTCACTGAACATGTATTTACAAACGTAAGCGCTGCTGGCAAACGCGGTAATCGTGATCCAATCATTGTACTTTATAATGAAAATGATGACAGAAATGTATATGAAAATAATCCGAGATTTTGGCCTTTGCCAATGCAAGATCGTTCAGCTTATGTGAAGATGGCCAAACGGGTCAATCGAAGCGATATTTCTGTTGTAGTTTTGCAGCATGAATTCGGCATTTTCGGCGGTGAAGCGGGAGAGTACATAGTCGACTTTGTACGCGCATTAAATAAACCGCTCGTCACGACGTTTCACACGATTTTCTCTGATCCTAAGCCGCCATATCGGCAAGTCCAGCAGGAAATCGCCGATTTAAGCGACGCTATAGTCGTCATGAACCGCAAGGCTGTCTCTTATTTAGTCCGAGCGTATAATTTGCCCGAAAATAAAATTATCTACATTCCACATGGATCGCCTAAACCTCGAGATAACGAGCGGGTTCAGCTTCGCCGCCAGCTGGGATTTGAAGGCAGAAAAGTATTGCTTACATTTGGATTACTGAATCGCGGCAAAGGAATCGAGTCTCTAATTTCAGCCCTCCCAGAAGTTGTCCGTGAAGTACCGGAAACGTTATATATTATCGCGGGACAAACGCATCCTGAAGTGAAAAAGCGGGAAGGAGAATCATACCGTGAAGAGCTGCAAAACATGATTCGTCAGCTCGGATTAGAAGAGAATGTCCGAATGATTGACCGTTACTTTAATGAAGAGGAGCTCGTCTCCTACTTAACAGCGTGTGACCTATATGTAACTCCTTATCCGGGCTTGCAGCAAATCACAAGCGGAACGCTGGCTTATGCCGTTGGAATAGGTCGTCCGATTCTCTCCACGCCATACGAGCATGCGCAAGATTTATTAAAAGGCTGTGAAGAACTGCTTCTTCCGTATGGCGACATCAAAGCATGGGAACAGCGATTAAAAGAGCTATTAATGGATGACAATGCATTACACCAATGGGAAAATCGAATTCGGCAGATTGGAAAGGCAACCCATTGGCCAACTGTCGGGATGCAATATTTGAAGCTGTTTGCCAAAATCGGCGAAATGGACTTGGATGAGAAGGGTGTGAAAGAGCCGAACGAAAGCGTGGTGAAACACGTTGCCCCAACCAAATATTAATTTTGATCATTTGGAACGTTTAACTGACGATACAGGGTTGATCGAGCATTGCCTCGGCCGGATTCCGCGCCGTAAAGAAGGATATTCAACAGACGACAATGCGCGCGCCCTTTGGCTATGTATTGAATGGATAGAGCTTCTTCAAGATGAACCGTCTGAATTGAAGAGACTCTACGGAATGCTTGATCGGTATTTAGCCTTTTTGCTTTGGGCTCAAAGGGATGATGGATGGTTTCATAATAACTTTTATTATGACCGAACACCTGAATCGGAAACTCGTTCTGAAGATTGTCTTGGTCGATCAGTTTGGGCAGTGACAATGGCCTATTTAAAACTTAATGACAATGCCCGCCGCTATGTGGCAGCAGAAATTTTGCGCAATGCCCTTTCTGCATGCCGCAAGCTTCGTTTTGCCCGCAGCCAAGCATGGGTGCTGGCCAGTTGCAGCAAACTGCTCATGGAAAAGAAAAACAGCATTTCCTCTCTTGAAATAGCAGAAGATGAACTTAAACAATTGGCAGAAACATGCGAACATAGTTTATTAACAGCATACAAAGAGCACCGAACGGAAGATTGGCATTGGTTCGAAAAACAAATGACATATGCCAATGGAATTTTGCCTTGGGGATTATTTTTATCCTATCGATACAACCGTCGCAATGAAACATTGCGAATTGCCAAAGAGAGTCTTGATTTTCTCATCGAAAAGATGGGCGGATTCAACAGCTCCTCCATTCGTCCAATCGGCAACCGGGGTTGGTGCAGTCGCCACAATCGCGCCGACTGGGATCAGCAGCCCATCGATGTTATGAAACTAGCTTTAGCTGCAAACGAAGCTTATCATATTTTGGATGATTCTGCTTACTTACAAGTTGTACTGCGCTGCCGAGACTGGTTCTATGGCGGAAATGACCATCACATTCCTTTAGTCGATCCTAGCGATGGCAGCTGCTGTGACGGTCTGAACTCCGATGGCCCTAATCAAAATCGGGGCGCGGAATCAACTCTTTCCTATTTAATGACTGAAGCTTTAGCACATCCGCTAAAATTGGAAGTATTCGAAAAGATTTAATAAAAAATCTTTTTTTCAGTTGTTCAAAAAAGTGCAGCCGCCTTTTCCTCTATTCTTCGGACGATATGGCGATTGCATTGGGGAGATCATCATCTCCCTAATTTTTTTGCTGTTTTCTTTTCCTCCAAGTTATTTCCTCGAGCTGGATCTGAAAACGTAAATGAATTTTTTGTTATTCCACAACCTTTTGCAATTTTTTTAAAATGTTCATCCAGCCATGATTCATCCGTTCACGAACAACAGAGCTTTTTTCATTTACTTTAGGCAGCACATCGTCAGGATGCTTCCATCCGCTGTGAATAAGAGTAAATTCAGTTTTATCCCCTAAATCCTTCAAAATAAATGAAACAACCCAGCCTTCTGTATCCCATGTGAAAGAGAGGCGGTAAGGCGGTTCAAGTTCTACCACTTTACATGGAGACGGCCCGAAAGGAGATTGCAGATGGAATTCATGTCCCAGCTTTGGCTGAAAATCATTTGGCATGAACCATGACGCAATCCCCTCTGACGTAGCCGCCGCCTCCCAAACTTTTTCAATTAAGGCTTCTAATACAATTGATTGATGAATGTCTTGTAATGGATTTTGATGATTTTTTTCCATAGTCTTGCTCCTTTTTACATCATTTAGTTTCAAATTATATGAAACCACAAGGTATTATGTCAAATGCACTGACTCATGAAATAGAAATTCTTAGATATAAATGAAAAAAACCGTTCCGAACTAGAACGGTTCTTTATATTTGTAAACGCTATCATTTTTTGTATTAATTTCAAAGGATCATAAAAACAAATCTTTATTAATGGGCAAATTATTTTTCTCGCAATAAGTTAAGTAATGATCGATAAACCAAAATACATCTACCGTTTCAATGATACGGTCTTGATCATCGAGAAATTCAAGCGGTCCGTTTAAATGAAACACAGTTTCCATCCCTTCGTCGGAAACGAGTGTATGTGTCCTGCCCGGACTTTCTCGAATAAAATCTCCCGGTTTTGCGATCCAGTCGTATTCTTTGTAGTACCAGCTTCCTTTAATTACATAACCAGTGACAGGACCTCGGTGGCGATGCCTGCCAAGTGTACCGCCAGATTCAACACGAAGAACATTGACGGAAGTATTGCTGCGAATATCAAAAGACAAATGGCGTATCCAAACGTTTTCTACAAACGGGACCCATGGCGAAGTTTCTAAAGAAGAATGAATATAACCTTCAGAAAGTGCAAATTGGTCTCGCCTCACATCTATTCTTTTTTCCACCTGTACATAATGATCCACAATATCCCCCCGCACCTTTTTATTTTTCTTTTAAAACAAGGTGAAAAAATTCACTAAATGTATATGATTTCTTCATCCAAATATGACAAATTCTTTTTAGTCTAGAAGAAGGAAAGGTACTGCTAAAATTTACAATAATTAACATATTTGGTTATAATCTAATATGAATAAAAATTATTCATCTTTATCATTTCATTTAGTTCATTTTCTCCCCTGCTTTATGGGCATATGCAAAAATAAAGATCAAAACAGAGGTGAAAGCAAATGAGAATAAGCTTAAAAGCAAAAATGTTGTGCGGATTTCTTTTGCTGAACAGTCTGCAGCAGGAATTGAACAAACATCTGCCGCATCCGAACAGACGAACAGCTCGATGGAGGATATTTCAGTAAATTCCATGAAGTTGGCAAATCTGTCAGAAGAGCTCAACGGGTTCGTTCAACAGTTTAAACTATCTAACTAATTTCTAATACCAATTATTTCAAGCTGGTCGAATACGTTTCATGCGAATGGCATGCCAAAATACAAAAAAAGGACAGCCTTTGATTAAAGAGGCTGTCCAAAAATCCGTAAACGCCCAAGCGATCGCGCTTTATTTTCCTTGTACGACGGCTTCAATTGAACTTCGGCGCCAGCAAATGATCCATTCCCGCACTGTTTAAAAAAGTTACGGGTTGGAATCAATTTTCCCAACGAGAATAGATTTTTACAAGCCTATTCATCTTGTCACTTCGGTCTAAAAAAGGTGAGAAATAACAACAGTTCTTAGCGTTAACTAGACGACTTGGATTTGGCCAGTTTCGTATTTTTCAATGACTTGTTTTGCCAAAAGACAGTAATAAAAAGTGTAAACACTAATAAAATGCATCCTAAAATGAAAGGATACAAAATTTGAATATCATATAATATTCCCGCCAACATCGGCCCCAATATATTTCCTATACTCATATAGGCGTTGTTTAACCCCATGGCAAAGCCTTGTTCATTTCCAGCCATCTTTGAAATAAGAGTGTTCAAAACAGGACGCAAGATGGATGTTGCAAGAAAAATCAAGAGGGTGATGACAAAAAACAGAGAATAGCTGTCGGCAAACAATGAAAGGAAAAATCCAATTGCAACTACGCCTAAAAAGAAATTTAAAACGGCTCCTTCCCCAAAGCGGCCGACAAGCTTATCGACCACAAACAACTGCACAATCACACTTATCAGTCCAGTTAATGTAACCATCCAAGCAATTTCTTGCGGTGTTGCCCCAAACTGATCATCCATATATAACCCGATGACAGATTCATAAGCCATTAAACCAAAGCTCATAACAAGAGTAATAATCAACAGCATAAAATAAGGCTTATGAGCGGACGAAACCAATTTTTTTAACATCGGCTCATCATTGATTTGCGTTTTTTGTTCCGAGGTATGTTGTTGTTCAACACTTTCTTTTAAAACTGTTAATGAAAAAATAACAGCAGCTAAAGAGACGATCGTTGCAACAAGAAAAGGCATTTTCAACCCAAAATCAGCAAAGAAACCGCCAACCCCTGGTCCTATTACAATCCCAAGCGACATGGCTGCTGATATGAAACTGTTGCCTTTAGCCCGCTGCTCAATTGTCGTAATATCGGCAATATAAGCAAAAATAGCGGGTACCAGAAGCGCGGAGCCTATCCCTCCGACTACACGCGAAGCGTACAGCCACCAAATGGAATCAAATGCGTAAAAGATAAACATAGAAACAGTTAAACCGATTAATCCTAAAACAATCATTTTTTTCCGTCCATACTGATCTGTCCATTTCCCTGCAATTGGAGAAAACACAAGCTGGGCTCCTGCAAATATTGCGACCATTAAACCAGCTGCCGTACCGCCTTGACCAATGGACTCCAAATAAGCAGGCAATATGGGGATAATAATGCCGAAGCTTCCAATAGTTATAAACATGTTAATCATTAAAATAATCATTTTTCTCCACTGAGACATTGACATAGTGAGTACCTACGCTTTCTTCCGGTCTATTTCAAGCACATAGAAAACCTGCTATTCCGTTTTCTGGACAGCAGGTTTATTCTACAGGCATACTGCGGTGATTTGTATTTAGCATTTTCAAACACATACTAATCCTATCCAGAAAATATATTCGCTTCCTTAAAAATGCAGCTTAAAGATAGAATTAGTTAGTCATATCCAAACCATCATCCTTCCGCTTTTTTACAGATTTATAATATCTTATAACATCAAACAAATCAAATAAAAATTTAAATTCAATGCAGGCAACATAATGCTGAAAAGGGAAAAAACAGAAATCCCGACCGAGAGCCTGAGGAAAAAATCCGAGCGTTGAAAAAGAAACTCGGCATAGACGGTACGAATGAAAGCAAAATGATGTGCCATCAACATAAAAACTAACGTATATTATAATCAATACAGGCATTTAAACTTAGCAGACGCACTATCCGGCATGCTTTAAGATCCGCTGTCTTTCATTCTACTTGAAGTAAAATGTATTCGCTTAGAATTTGAAGATCCAGCGAAAACTCAAAAGGGCAAAATACATGTGGTTTTGCATGATACCAACTTTTTCCCCGTTTTGTTCGGGGGCTGTCTATGATAATTCATTTGATGAAATAAAATCCTCTGAAATTGATTCATTTGAAACGAATTTTTAGCACATAAAAAAACCCCCTCAAAGTTGTGAGAGAGTTTAACCCCTTAAACAAACGTTTGATTAAAACCCTGCATGACTTAAAGTCCCAGCAAACTTACCTCCATAAACAGCACTCTCATCAAATTTTGTATTTGGTCAATATTATCGTTTCATGGGCATGTTTGGACAATTTTATTATCGACATTTAAAATGAATATCCTACATGTTTTCATCTTCATCAAACGTTTAGATGCCCCACGATGAATACCTCCCTGCCTTAATCTAAAAATGCCTTCCGCAATTTCTTCTTTTGTTAAATTTCCATATCCTAAAATAATTTTGTTTTGATGGATTCCTTTTTGAATAGCATGAACTTCTACAGGATAAATTTTCACTTTATGCTTCTTCATTATTTCATTTACTACTTGATTAAAAACACGATGTTTTGAAATTGCGACTAAATGCAAACCGGTGGAATCGCCAAAAATTTTAACTGTGTCGCCAAATTGTTCAGTCAAACATTTTTTTACATAGTCACGCCGCGCTTTATATATTTTTTTCATTTTCCTGTTGTGGCGCTCTAAATGCCTTTCATCAATGAAACGCTTTATAACTGAAAGGGCTGAGGTGAAGGAAGTGGCAAGGTCTTCATATGGATTTGAGTTTATACAAAAACCGTAGCGTAAATCGCTAATCGCTGGATGGATGATAAGGCTTACCGGTTGCTGAAACGGACATCCTGTATCAAAAGGCTAATAAGCATGAAACTTGTATCAATAATAAACAGCTCTTGCACCTATACAAGCTGTTATGAAATCTTTATATTAAATTTTCAAAAATTTATAACAAAATGACAATTTATTTCTTACTTCGACATTATCGCTATGCTAAATTTTAAACAGTTATATTTTATTCCAATAATGACCATTTTTAATTGGAAGGAGATGGGATTATGGAGAAGCAAAAAAAACAGTGGGAGCCAACAGCTATCAAGGAACTGAAAAAGCCAGCAGGCACCTCGATTGTGAAAGCGGCTGGATGTATGAGCTGCTGGGCCTCAAAAAGTATCTCGATGACTAGAGTCTGCTGGCTCCCACATCCGGCAATGCGCCTGCTATAACCATTATATTCAAAAGGATTGCAATGGAGCAGTTTTTTAACTGCTCCCTAAAGTAAAGGAGTAGTGGCAGTGAAGCGCACCCATCCAATGTCATATATATACAGATTTGAGAAACAAAGTTAGAAAACGTGTCGAAAAAAAATTTTTTGACACCCCTGAAAATGGCTACAACCATTGATATATCAACATTTATAGAGGGAGGATTTTATGTCAAAATTGTTAGAAACGGCAACTAACACTTCACCAGAATTTGCGATCCACTTCCAACCTCATGGGGCCATTTTGCTTGACAGAAAAAGCATGTTCTATTTTAGACTTAGCGGCAGGGGAACAGAATTAGCTTTAATGCTTGCCAAAAATAACAGTGTTCAAAAAACGGCAAGAATTTGGGAGATTCTTTCAAAAGAAAAGGTAAGTGAGGAAGAATTAAATAACGAGCTAGATTCACATCCATTTACATCAGCGTGGAAAAAAGGCCTGCTAAATCACCCTTTGATGATCACCGGATCTACAGAGTACTATTTGCCAATCAGCTGCACCCTTCAATTAACAAATATGTGCAATTTGAAGTGTCCTTTCTGTTATGCAAGCTCAGGAAAACCGTATCCAGATGAACTATCATCTTCCCAATGGATAAAAGTGTTGCAAAAACTCGCATCTCACGGTGTAGCTGACATCACCATTACAGGCGGAGAAGCAAAGCTAACAAAAAATTTCTTGAAAATCATTGCCACAGCCAGTTCTTTATTTACGAACGTCAACCTTTTTAGCAATGGCCTAAATTGGCGCGACGATGAGATTGAACTGATCAGCCACTTGGGAAATGTCAGTGTCCAAATAAGTATAGATGGAAACAGCAGCACCCATGACAAGTTAAGAGGGAGAGAAGGAGGATTTTCCGAAAGCTTGAAAAATGCCGAACGTTTTGCTCAATCATCGGTTCCCGTCCTCATTGCTATGACTGTTAACCAACTCAACTACAAAGAAGTTTATGAAGTAATCGAAAAATCGGTGGAAGTTGGCGCAGTTGTATTTCGTGCGGGTCAAACTATTCCCGTAGGCAGAGCATCTGAATATCAAGACATGACAAGCGAAATGAAGGAGAAAGTAAAGCAGCAGTTGGCAGACGCCAAAAAAAGATGGAGTGATCAAATCATTATTATGGATTGGGAAGACCACCATCAAAATGATAGTCTTACAGATTTCTGCACGCCGGGATTTTTGTCATGGTATATTCGTGCGGATGGACAAGTTACACCTTGTCAAATTGAAGATACATCCCTTGGAAACGTCTTAAAAAACAGCATGCAGGAGATCGGTTCACCGGAAAGGCTAATGCAAGCGAAGCGACTTGCTAAACAATGTAGATGTATAGGAAAGATAGAATTACCTGAAGCCGATTTGCCTTTTACCATTCAAAAAGAAGCTGAGGTTAAACCATGATGACGACCATCATCCATTTATTATGGATCATCCTTCCTATTGCAGGAACCTTTCTGTTTTACAAATTCAAACCAAAAACGTACGAATCGCTATTATTACATAAAAAAGAAGCTCGGGAATTGGCAGTGCAATTCATTAAACGGTATTCCGGCATTGATGTATCAGATTGGGATTTTTATGCGATGTATTGGTACGACCGAAATACCGTCAATATGCTGCATCACCTAGGATTGTTAAGCAAAGTTCGCCATATTTTATATCATTGGGGTTTAGTCGAATCATGGAGAATTAGATTCGTTCGAGAAAACCGATCAGTCATCATTGGCATCAATTCAAATGGAGAAATTACGTTTTACACCGCGAACCTGTCAAAGAAAGAAATGGCGAAACATAAAGGCGCTTTTTCCTCTCCGGAACAATTAAAAAAAGAGCTTGCCGTCTCAGATAATGGATTATGGGCTGCATCTCAATTCACAGGTGCAGGCAGAAAAGAAGAAGACTTGGAAAATATTGAAACGTACTGGTATATTGCCGAATCTCAACCAGTAAGAATGAAAATAACGGTTGAAATCCATAACGGGCAAATATTCTATATCGGTTCAGAACAAGAGATATTGACAGAAGACATCGAAACAGCGGTTAAGAAAGAGCAAATGGAATCTACCTTAAATATGACGGGAGTATTAGCGTCATGCCTGGCCGTTATTGCAGCGATCATCATCCTTATCAACCTTCGCCAAAATGCCGGCATCACTGCAAGCATCTTGCTGGGGGCGGTTCTATTCTTTTGTAACATCATAACAATAAAAGAAGACATTCAACTGAGCATCGTCAATACTTATGATTCCCGCCTCAGCATAAAAACGGTTTATGCTCTTGGAATCTTATCGGCAATTTTAGCAGGATTGGCCACAGGTTTCGTCGTATATATATGTTCATTGGCAGGGCACTCTTTGAGTAATGTTCTCCAAATAGCTTTTTTTGATAATGCTGTATGGCAGTTTTTCGTCGGCTTAAGTGTCGGCATCGGCTGCTTAGGTTTTTTTTCAGCAATTTTTTCATGGCTGGAAGAGAAAAATTGGCTGCGAATTTCTCCCGAGTTGTCCAATCGTACCATTTACTTGTCAGGCTTTACATTTAAACAAGGATTAAGCATCGGCCTGCAAAGTTCCATTGCAGAGGAAACAGTCTACCGTTTGTTGATCATTCCGACGATATGGTGGTTGAGCGGCAATTGGGCTTTGGCGATCATCATTTCCTCCATTCTATGGGCCATTATGCACCAAGGAACAGGATTTCATCCCAGATGGATCAGATGGATCCAATTAGTGATCTTTGGCATTATACTGGGATTCTTTTTCATCCAGTTCGGTTTTCTGTCCTCCTTAACCATTCATTTTATTTACAATTTTATTCTTGTCATGAAGCCGCTTTGGGATTACACTTTCCAGAAAAAATTGAAGGCCAGTGAAACCTTCAAACAACCCTCAGTATAACAATGGAGGAGAGGCATGAAGATCATCCAAGTAACCAATTTGAAGAAAAAATATCGTAACGGTGATGGTGTAGAAGATATAACTTTTTCCGTTCATTCAGGAGAAATCGTAGCCTTATTAGGGCCAAACGGGGCAGGTAAAACAACAACCATTAGGTGTCTCGCTGGATTATACACCCCTGATGATGGGACGATCAAAATTGCGGGGCATTCCCCTGGTACGGTTGAAGCGCAGCAATCCGCTTCGCTAATTCCGGATCACCCATATTTGTACCCTACCTTAACCGTAGCGGAACATTTGCAATTTCGCGCCAGAGCCTTCAAAGTTGAAAAAAAAGACCTTCAAAAAAAAGTTTATGAAGCTTTAAAAGCGGTAAATATTGAATCGTTGGCGGATCGATTAAGCGGGCAATTGTCAAGGGGACAAAAGCAAAGGGTTATTTTGGCTGGCGCCATTATACAAAACGCTTCTATATATATATTGGATGAACCAACAATCGGTTTGGATATTTCTTCCAAACAATGGCTTGCCAACTGGCTTGTCCGTAAATCAAAACATCATAGCGCCATTCTCATATCCACCCACAGCCTCGAATTTGTATTGGAAACGGCTAATAGAGTGTTATTAATTCGAGAAGGCCGTATTGTAAAAGAAATGGCCGTACCAAAAAACAACGAAGAATATCCAGCCTGGAAGCAAGAAGTCATACGCAGTTTAGGGGATTGGTCAAATGATTAATATTTGGTCATTTTTGTTCCTTCAAGCGAAAAGAGAAATCGATAGCCAAAAACACGGGATAAAATTCTTTCTGTTCATTTTTGTTTTATTTATATGGTTTTTTCTGTTTCAACTTGAATGGGGGGCTAATTCCAGAAGTTGGGACATTGCCTATACAGGATGGATTTGCTCAGGAATTTTTATTGTCATGACCATTTTTGGGCTGCTTTCCAACCGCATACCTGGGCTCATGCAAGACGTCATATGGCTTTATACCGCCCCTTATTCTTTCACTAAAATCGTTTATTCCATATTATTATGGCGATTGTCTTGGAAAGGGTTGCTCTGTCTTCTCTCAGGAATCACAGCTGATGCCGTTTATTTTTTGGCAGGAAATCCATTTGGCCGGTTAACAGCACAATCAATCCGATTACTTTGTCTCATTGTTTTATTAGAATCATGGATAATGGCTATGTCCTGTGCCAGAACTGTAAAAGGAACAAAAATTGCTTTCTCCTTTGTTGCCTTCATTCTCACCGTTATATATGGTATTGCTCTCTATGGTTCTTTTTTTCAAGCCAATGAATTGATTTGGCAGAAGTATATTAGCCACCATATCGGCTTTATCGGCTATTTATTTACAAACAGCTTTTTGCTGCAAGGGTTTCTTGCCTTTCTAATCATGATCGCCCTTTCGTTCATGATTATTCGAATAACAACGAAAAAATCGGAATGCAAAGAAAAATTGGTAAAAGAAGCTGATTTTTGGGCGGAGTTTCAAGATCATCAAACCGATTTTTTTAAAAACAGCCTGAAAGAGATGCACACATGGTGGGGGCTGAAAGGATTAAACGGTATTTTTTCTTTCCTTTGGCTCGAAATATTGCTTGCCAAGAAATACATTTTTTTTCATGCTACTCATTTGTTTGTTCTTCTCATCTTAGTTCCCGTTTTCATTGCAAAAAACATTTATTGGTTTTATATTTTGGTCGTTTTAACAATCGGAGCTTTTTTCAGCAGTTCCTACTATTCAGGATTAATTAGACATGCAAAGTCTGGAGATCTTTTTTTGCTGCCGGGAAAACTATGGAAAAAAGCATTGCTGCTGGAAGGCTCGAATACCGCTTGGATCTTTCTATTTTATCTTTATTGCGTGGGTATGTGGCATTTCCATTTCAACACTGCTTTTACAGATTTCCTTTCATTTAGTTTGTACGGGCTTGGAGGATACATGCTCATGCTTTCCATCCGCTGGGCGGCATTTGTTAGAACATATAAAAAAGACCCCTCTCTCAGCCTGATTTCATACTATAAAAATTTTGCTTTCATTTGTATGGGGAGCACCCTTTGTTACATCCTTTTGTTTTTTCTTTTCAAAAACCTTCTTTTCTATTGGCTGCCTCTTTTCATGATCGTGTTAAGCACGATTTTATTCTTATCTTTCTATCAATATGAACGTTGAATCAGAAGGGATTTAATACTTTTTCTTAAGGAGATGAATTTTCATGAGTTCAAATGAAATAATCTCTCAAGCCTTAACGAAACTAAAAAGCAGCGATGAAGCAACGGTATTTCAAGGAGTGAAAGAGCTAAAAAAAACGGGAAAAGCCGCTGTCCCAATACTCATAAAAGCCTTAAAAGATGAGAAATCCCTCCGAATGATTTCATCCGTTGTGCTGGGGGAATTTGGTGCAGATGCAAAGGAAGCAGTTCCCGAACTCGCTTCGCTTTTAAAAGATGACGACGAAGATATAAGAATGTCAGCTGCTTTATCCTTAATGAGAATCGGACATCACAGTCTGAACGCCCTCGTTGAAGTTGCACGAAATACAGAAGGAAAACCGCGTTTTTGGGCATCATGGGCAATCTCCTTGATCGATCCGTCTAAAATTGAACCTCTTATGTTGAAGTGTCTAAAAGAAGAACTGGATAAGCCGTCCGGAATGGTCAGTCCTTTTGCCGCGGAGGAAGCAATTGGTAAAATTATCGCTATGCAACTAAAGGATCAATGAGGAGGAACAGCACATGGATTTAATACAAACAATGACAAAAGACTTGCCGTGGCTGAACGTTCCAAAAAATGGCCATGATTTTCCATCATCCAATCGGCTTTTGTTTTATTTTTGGTCAATTAGCTGCCCGTATTGCAGTGAATTAACGGATCAGTTATTAGAAGAAACAGTTAATCTTGAAACCTTTCATGTCATTGCCGTTCATGTACCTTATACAGCTGAAGAGAAAGCGTTGGAGCTTGTGAAAACACGAGTAGAGGAAAAAAAGATTACAATTCCTGTAGTTTTAGATCAAAACTATGCAATCGCACAATCTTTTGGTATTCAAGGAATCCCTGCTTTTTGCCTAGTCAATCAACAAATGAAGAAAGAATTATTAACAATGGGAGAGGAAGGTTTTCACAAAATGATGAAAAAAATTAAACAGCTAAAGTAAAGTCTTACCGCTTTTTCTTGACTTTTTCACTGTAAAAAGAATCGGTTTACCTTTTTAAATATTTCTCTATTAAAATTTATGTTCAACATTCCGTTAACATTTTTCTTGGAGCAATAAATTGAGAGAAAAATTTTTTTGGTTCCTTTTGAAGTTCATTTATTTGCCTTTTGGAATAGTGTCTTTATTCTAAAATCTCTTTTATTGTACATGATCCGATAAAACAGCAGCTAATCTATTAAGACCATCAAAAGGAACCTTTCCATATTCTGTTTCATTTTGCGCCCCTAAGTTTAAATGAAATTTTTTGAGGCTGTTGGAAATGCTATTCCCCAACTCGATGTACTTTTTAATGATAATGCATTCCAATTGCTGGTGAACATAAATTGGAGCGCCGCTCATTCCTGATGTAACATAGGCACTATGAGTTATTGTGTTATGATCAATTTTTCTTATGGAGCCGGTACTCTGTACATATCCAGGAGAAAACAGCTTGTTTAAATTGTTCTTTTAATGCATCGTTTCCGCTTTCTCTTGGATCAAAACGCTTAATAGAAAAAGAGTTCAAGACTAGATTCCGTCCTTCCTGTAAATTTGCAAGCTTTTTCTCCGCTATTAGCTGAATTAAAATATTTCCTACAGCCGTTGCTTCAGAGGGACCGGCAAAAACCGTTTTTCGGCTTACAGCAGCGGTCATTTCGTTTATGAAATCATTTTGCGAGCCGCCTCCGACAATATATAATGAATCGATTGTTCTGCCCGATATACTTTCAATTTCATCAATTGACAAGGAATATAGTATAGCCAGATTTGTAAATACACATCTCGCAATTTCTCCTGTTGATTGCGGCACAGGCTGAAGCGTTTCCCTGCAATATTTCTGAATTTCTTCTACCATATTGTCCGGATTAAAAAATCGCTGATCGTTAAAATTGATAAATTGTTTGCACGGAGGCGCCTTTCTTGCCTCATCAACCATTTGGGCAAAATTGTAATCTTTCGTTAAATGTCTTCTCACTTCTTGAATAATCCACATGCCCATAATATTTTTTAAAAAACGGTATGTCCCAAACACTCCCCACTCATTTGTATAATTGTAAAATAATGATTTTTCTGTAATGATTGGCGCATCCGATTCAATCCCAATCAAAGACCAAGTTCCGCTGCTTAAATACGCCCAATTTTTTTCAGCAGCAGGTACTCCTGCAACTGCGGAAGCTGTATCATGAGAACCGACTATAATCACTTTTGTTTCGGGCAGATCGTAATCAGGAAAATATTCGTTTCTGACATATCCGAGCATGTCCCCGGGGTAAGAAAACGGCGGAAACTGCTCACGCTCAATTGACAGCAGCTGAAGCAAATCTTGATCAAAATCTTTTTCTTTCACGTTTAAAAGCTGAGTACAAGATGCGCTTGTCACTTCCGTCACTGCACATCCAGTCAGTTTGTATCCTAAGTAATCAGGAACTGTCATAATCATTTTCGTTTTTTCAAGATTTTCTTTTTTTTCTTCATATAACTGGTATAAGGTGTTGAAGGATAAAAACTGAATGCCTGTTTTTTCATATATATCTTTTTTGGAAATATGCTTCGTAATCTTCTCAATCGTCCGTTCTGTTCTTTTATCTCTGTATGCTATGACCTCTTGCACCCTTTTTCCTTCTTGATCGACCAGCACATAATCTGTAGCCCAAGTATCGATTCCAAGTGTACACCTTTTCACTCCCAATGTTTTGGCATATGCCAATCCCTTTACAATTTCCGTCAGCAAATGATCAATATCCCAATAATACGTTCCATTTCGTTCCGTAAAACCATTGGCAAATCGGTGTATTTCTTCAATTGTCAATTTTCCATTTTTTATATCCCCTATGACAAGCCGTCCGCTTGATGCACCGATGTCAACTGCGATATGTGTCATTTTATCCCTCCTAAAATTCACACAATCTATGAAGCTGCTAAATGTTTCGCTTAAAAATTAGGATAGCGTTCCATAACTAGACATTTTCTTGCTGCTCATGCAGCAGGTCAAAATCTGAGTAAACATTTGTAAACAACTTTTCTTCCATTCTTCAAAAAATTCATTGGCAGTAACCATTAAAAAAATTTTCCCTTTCCACAAAGCAAGAAAAATCTCTTTACGTTTCCTGCCAATAAAAATATTGATATTTTAGCCTTCACTTTTTTATTGCAAGGCAAAGAACTTACCGGATCTGCAAAAATAGCAATACTTTCTAAAATAACGAAACCCCTCTCCAATTGCAAAAATGTGAGAGGGGTAATCTCTTTAACGAAAATTAAAAGTCATAGTCTTTAGCATTATCCTTTGTAAAGTCTGTAGGCGGTCCCATAATGACCGTTTTACCATCCTCCCAAACTTCCACTTCTCCTACACCATCTATATTTTGGCCGTTTTCAGGCTTTTTGCCATCAACAAGATCTTTAGCTAAAGCGACTGTCAAATATCCTAATTTGTCAGGCTCCCAAAGGATTGCTACATCTAATGAGCCATCCTCTAAAAATGGAGCTGAATCCTTCGGAAGTGCTGTTCCGACAACAGCGATTTTGTCTTGAAGACCTTTCTCTTGAATAGCTTGAGCTGCGCCAAGAGGAGCAGGAGTTGAAAATGCCATAATCCCTTTAAGGTTCGGATATGATTTAATTAAATCAAGCGTTTTTTGGTATGCCACTTGCTGCTTTTCATCAGTCGCAATTTTATCTGTTACTAGCTTTATTCCTGGATAATTTTCTTCAAGCTCCTTCTTCGCTGCATCGATCCATGAATTTAAGTTTGCTGCCGCAAGACCACCTGTGAGAATGGCGATTTCCCCTTCTTCAGTCCCCATTTGTTCAATTAATGATTTCGCGATATGACGGCCATAAGCTTCGTCATCAATTTGGTGGACAGAAAGTTCAACTAAAGATTGATCTGCTGGTGTATCCCAGTCCATCACGATAATTCCTTTATCCTTCGCTTTTTGTAATACAGGCGATAATGCAGCTGCATCATTCGGTGCAACAGCAATTACATCCACATCTTGACTAATTAAATCTTCAATCACCTTAACCTGCTGGGCAGCATCTGCCTCTGTTGGACCTGTATAAATCACTTCGACTCCAAGATCTTTTCCCGCTTGAATTGCTCCTTTTTCAGATGCATTGAAATAAGGAATGCCAATTAGTTTAGGAACAACGGCAATTTTGATTTTTCCATCGCCCCCGCCAGCCTCATCTTTTCCATCTTTAGATGAATTTGAATTCCCCCCTGCACCCTGCTGAGAAACACATCCTGCAAGAAGACCAAATACAAGCAATAAAGCGACAAATAAACCTGCAATTTTTTTCATACTGTTCCTCCTTGTAAATTTATAGTTTATAAATCTTTTAACCAATTAAAGAAAAGTCATTATGCTGTTTCTGCAAGCTTTTTTTGCTTGTTTTCATCAGCCTTTACTTTAATAAAGTTAATAATTAACACCGCGATTAAAATAACCCCCATAATCACTGTCACAATCGGTCTCGGCACTCCCATTAGATTTAAGCCGCTGGATATCATTTGAAAAATCATAACTGCATATAACGTGCCGATCACTTTCCCATAGCCTCCTTGGATTTCAGTACCGCCAAGAACGGCTGCTGCAACGCTTTGCAATAAATAGGATGATCCAAGATCAACTTTTACTGTGTTATATCTTGATGTCATGATGATAGAAGCAATTGCCGCTAACAAAGCACTATATAAATACACCTTCATTAAAACCTTGCTGTTATTAACCCCTGAAAACAAGGATGCAACCGGATTGCTTCCAACCATATAAACTGATCTTCCCCATACTGTTTTATTCAGCAGTACGGAAGTCAAAATAGCGACAAAGAGAAAGATTATAATCGAAAGCGGAATGAGCCCCAGATAATAACCATTTCCAATCAGCGTGTACTCAGGGCTGAATCCGGATATTGAATTTCCTTTTGTAATGCTGAGAATAAGCCCTTCAAACAATACCATTGTCCCAAGGGTTACAAGAATCGGTGATACTCCGATCTTGGCAATAATAAATCCATTCATAAAACCGCAAAGAAGTCCAACTGCAATGCCTCCTAAAATCGCAATGATTATCGGATATCCATTGCTTGATAATATCGCAATTGCTACCCCTGCCAGCGCTGCCGTATACGTGATCGACAAATCGATTCCGCCTGTTACGATCACCACCATCATGGCTAAAGCAAACAAACCGAACTCAGGCAGCTGAAACATCATATTTGTCAAGTTATTGCTTGATAAAAATCCCGGAACACTTATGCTCATCAAAACAAATAGACCGATGGCAATGAGTCCGAGTATATTTTCTTTTGAAAGCGTAACCTGTTTCATCCTCTCCCCCCTTATGCTTCCACTTCAATTTTTGAAAGCTGCTTTTGCGAGCGTTTATATTGAATATGGTCATACGATACAGCGATTAATATAATTGCCCCTGTAAAAACCTTTTGCCAGAAAGTATCAATTTTCGCTAATATTAATCCATTTTGTATAATTCCTAGCAGAAGAACACCTAATATCGTTCCAAATATTGTTCCGCGTCCTCCCATTATATTGGCTCCTCCCAGCACCACTGCAGCAATAACCATTAATTCCAAGCCAATCATTCCGTTCGGATCTACCGCTTTTGTATAAGAAGTTTGAGCAATCGCAGCAATCCCTGTTAAAAAGCCCATATAAGAAAAAACAAATATTTGAACTTTGCTGTAGTTAATTCCGACTCGGACAGCCGATTCTTTGTTTCCGCCAATAGCCATTACTTCGCGGCCGATTAATGTATATTTAAGAATGTACCATGTCAAAGCTGCTGTAATGATAAAAAGCCAAATAATAATGGATATTCCAAAAACAGAGAAATTCGAAAATTTCAAGAAAACAGTTGGGAAGTTGCTGCTGTTCAAGTATTGGCCGTTTGTAATATACAGAACAAGTCCGTTAATAATACTCATCATCCCTAAAGTAACGACAATCGCCGGAATTTGAATTTTTGCAACTAAAATTCCATTGATGGAGCCTAACAGCACTCCGAAAAGCGGAGCAATGACAAAAATTAACACAATGGTCAGTGGGCTATCAGGCAAAAACATCATCGTCTTGCCCAAAACGACACATACCGCGCTTGTCACTGCTGCAACAGATACATCAATCCCCCCTGTAATGATGACAAGCGTCATTCCAATAGCCAAAATGCCTAATACTGCATTTCCTTTCACAACATCCAACAAATTATCTGCTGTTAAAAATACCGGGCTAATGAAGGCCAATATGATGCATAGAAGTAAAATAATGACAGCAACGCTCATTTCTTTTGATTTTAAAAACGCTTTCATAATTGTGCCTCCTCGCGGACCTTACCCTTTTGCCCAAGCAATGCAAGGTTCATGATGCTTTCCTGTGTCGCTTCATGAATCCCGAGTTCGCCTGCAATTCGTCCATGGCGCATAACGATAATGCGATCGCTAACAGCAAGCACCTCAGGAAGTTCAGAAGAAATCACAATGATTCCCATTCCATTTGCCGCTAATCCTCTTAAAAGCTTATGGATTTCTGACTTGGCACCGATGTCAATTCCGTTAGTCGGCTCATCGATAATCAAAATTTTAGGATTTGTTGACAGCCACTTTCCTATGACTACCTTTTGTTGATTTCCGCCTGACAAATCGCCGGCAGCCCTGTATGGCAGCGGCGGTCTGACATCTAATGATTGTATATAATGCTCAGCTAATTCTATTTCTTTTCTTCGATTAATCAGCAAAAATTTATTTTTTAATTTTTTCAACACAGGAAGCGAAATATTGTTAATGATTGATTGTCTTAAAATAAGCCCTTGCGTCTTCCGGCTTTCAGGAATATAAGCAATTCCTTTTTTTACTGCCTCTTCTGAAGACTTGATCACAGTCTTTTGACCGTTAATGATGATGTCCCCTTTGTAAGGACGATTAATGCCAAAAATAGCTTGCGCCAGCTCGGTGCGACCAGAGCCTACTAGCCCTGTAATTCCAAGAACCTCCCCTTCCCTCAGTTCAAATGAAATATCTTTGAAATTTCCTTCTTTCGCAAGGTTTCTTACTTCAAGCAATGTTTTGCCTGAGGCTGCCTTTTCTTTATTTTTTTCATATAAAATTTTCCGGCCAACCATTAACGTAATTAGTTTTTCTTCTGTTAATTCATTTGCATGATACGTACCGACATATTTGCCATCTCTTAGAACGGTGAATCGATCAGAAACTGTAAACAGTTCTTTTAATTTATGGCTTACAAAAATAATTGAAATCCCTCTTTTTTTCAAAGAAAATATAACTTCGTACAGCTTCTCTACTTCACCGGCGGAAAGTGATGATGTCGGCTCATCCATGACGATTAATTTCGCATCAAACGCAAGCGCCCTCGCTATTTCGACCATCTGCTGCTGGGCTATGCTCAGTTTTTCTACCGGTGTTGAAACATCAATCTCAAAATCAAGCTCTTTTAAAGCCTTTTTGGCCGTTTTTTCCATAAGAGCCCAATCAACTTTTTTCCAAGAATGCTTATCGCTGTCTCTTCCTATATAAATGTTTTCTGCTACCGATAAATTCGGAAATAAGCTTAAGTCCTGGTAAATAATTGATATGCCGCGCATAGTGGCATCAATTGGTCTTCGTATTTTTGCTTCCTTTCCTTCAAAGAAAAACTGGGCTCCTGGATCAGGCTGATAAACTCCAGCTAGTATTTTAATGAGTGTGGATTTACCGGCGCCGTTTTCTCCAATAAGGGCATGAACTTCCCCTTTCTTTACTTCAAGCTTCACGTCATCTAATGCTTTTACACCAGGAAATGTTTTGCTGATATTTAACATTTGAAGCAAGTATTCACTCATGCTATCACCTTATTTCTAACCAGTTGTTATTCCATTTTCTTTACAATATTGCTTTACTTCCTCAAGTGTCGGAATGCCGTCTTGCGCACCCTTTCTAGTTACTTTGATGCCGGAGACAATAACAGCAAATTTGGCAGCTTCCTCTAATGTTTTTCCATCAGCAATTGCGCATGCAAGAGCCCCGGCAAAGGAATCTCCAGCTCCAACCGTATCAATAGCTTTTACCTTTAACGGCGGTATGAATAAAGTCTTGCCTTCATCATAAAGCACGAGACCGCTTCCGCCCATTTTAATAATGCTCTTTTTCATTCCAAAATGAAGGTGGAAATGCTCTGCTGCTTTGATTGCGCTTTCTTCTGAATCAGCTTTAATGCCTGTCAATGTATAGGTTTCCTGTAAATTCGGCGTTATAATGTCGGCATACTGGAGAGCCTCGAGTACTATGCCTTCTGCAGGAGCCGGATCTAATATAACAAACATCCCTTTTCGTTTTGCTGCTTTCATCGCCTGGATAACGGCTTCAACAGGTATTTCCATCTGAATGAGAAGCACCTTGCTGTCCTCAATTGTATGGATCCTTTCCAATATATCTTCAGCGGTTAATGAATCATTTGCGCCTTTTATCACGAGCATTGTGTTTTCAGCTGATGAATCAACTGTAATTAAGGCGCTGCCTGTAGGAACGTTCGGCACTATTTTGATTAATGTCGTGTCGACACGGTTTTGTACTAGTCTTTTTGTTAGTTCGGCACCAAAAGCATCTTCTCCGATCGCACCAATCAAATAAACTTTTTTTCCAAGCTTTGCACAAGCTGTTGCTTGGTTGGCGCCTTTTCCTCCACTAAACAAAACCATGCTGTTCCCGAAAACTGTCTCACCATGGCTCGGATATTTGTCTGTCATCGCAACAATGTCCATATTAATGCTGCCAACTACTGTAATTGAAGACATATTAATCCCCCGTTTTTACCTTGGCTGTTCCTTCAATAAATTGACGAAGATGAATAACAGCATCATGAAGAGACCCTTTGGATTTAAACAAGCTGGATGTGCCGCAAACGAGCATTTTTGCTCCATTTTCCAAAACTTTTGGGATCGTTTCATAACCTATATTGCCGTCAACTTGAATCAAAATATTGTAGCTTTCTTTTTCAATCAATTGATGAAGTTTCTTGATTTTGTTATACATCGTCGGTATGAATTTTTGACCGGCAAAACCGGGGTTCACTGTCATCAATGTGACATAATCAATCACATCCATCACATATTCAATCGATTCAATTGGAGTGGAGGGGTTTAAGGCCACTCCCGCTTTTATGCCTTTAGATTTGATCGTTTGCAAAACGCGCTGCAAGTGAATAGTTGATTCAATATGAACCGAAATCATATCCGCACCGGCATCAGCGAATAAATTTATATGCTCCTCCGGCCTCATAATCATGAGATGAATATCTAACGGCTTATCCGTTGCCGCACGGATGACGTTGACCATATCCGGCCCCATCGTAAAATTCGGAACAAACGAACCGTCCATAATGTCAATGTGAAAAAAATCGACCCCGGCCTGATCAAGTTCTTGCACATCCCTTTTTAAATTTCCCATGTCTGCACACATTAGCGACGGTCCTATCATCGTCACTGAAAATTCCCCCGTTTTCACAGATAAATTCAAGTGTTATCTTTTTATAAACATATTAATGAAATCACTTACTTATGGATAGGGGGTAAAATTCGGATTGGTGTGACAATATTCAGTAAATTTTAAAAAAATAAAAAACGTACTGGAAACAAATTCAGCACAGCTGCCGATACAAAGTTCGGTATGTGCCAACCGTCTTCAGTACGTTCTTTTAAAAAGGTTTCAAGTATTTTTGTATTTCAACGATCAGTTTTCAACGCCTTCAGTGCGTCCTTTTAAAAGCTCCCCCGTTTTTCCCTGTATTGCGACGGTAATAAGCCGGTCCATTGTTTGAATAATCTGCTGAAATATTTTGCATCTTGATATCCGACATGAACAGCTATATCATAAATTTTCATTTCCGTAGCAGCCAATAATTGTTTCGCCTTTTGAATTCTCGCATTCGTTACATAATCCAGAACTGTTTCTCCTGTCTGATTTTTAAAGTATTCGCAAAAGTAGGTTGGGTTTAAATGAACATGGTCCGCAATACGTTTAATGGTAATATTTTCGCCAAGATTAGAATGAATCCATTCTTTTGCTTTAACAATTGGGTCAATTGTATTTTTCCGATAATATTCTCTCATTTTTCTAATTTTCATGATCCAGTTAATCATTTCCTGTCTCAAAACAGAAAAGGAAGCCGGTTCATCCGTAATCGAAAACGCCTCGCTAAGCAGTGTAGGAAGCTCGCTAATCCCATCATCCTGTATCCATTGGTTTATGACCCGGATGCACAAATAACGAACAGATTCTTGAAGCAAAAAAGGAGAGGTCATTTTTTTAAGCTCGTCAAAAAATGAGTTGATTGCTGTTAAAACATTTTGCTCTTCATATTTCATTGCTTCAACCGTTTGTTCAGCCCATTTGTACACTGCCGGCGGAACATCCATAATCTTATTATAGGTAAGGTGCTTTAAAGATTCCGTTTTAAAAAGCTTATTCCCCCCTTGAATCATCCTATATTTCATTGCCTCTCGCAGCTCGTTCTTCACATCCACTAACATTGATAAATCCACAAATGACTGTCCTAAAACAATCGATGCCGTAAAAGGCGTTGTCCTCTGAATGGTTGTTTTGAGCGACAAACAGCTTTGTTCAATTTTCGCTTCTTCCCCGTTATAAATAAGCACCCAATACGAATATTGGTTGTTTTTCCAAATCCAATTGCGTTCCTTTATAAACGATTTTCGAATCGATTCTTTGATGGTGACATCCCATTTCTTCCATTCATCCTTATTTTCGAAGCCGTTTCTAGAAAACGCATTATCTATACCGATATAAAGCAAATTATACTTTCCATCTGGAAAATCACGTGTCCAGTCCAAATACGACACATCCATATTTTCAACTGCCGTTGTATCGCTTAATAATTGGATTTGCTTTTCATACGTCAATTTTGTTTGAATTTCTTCAGCCTCTTCGATTAATCTTTTGTTTTTCTTGTCAGTTACTATAAGCTCCTCTGCTTTTTGTAAGTGGGATTCAAAATTCTCTCGATCTATCGGTTTTAAAATGTAATCAATTGCCCCTTCCCGCAGCGCTGTCTGGACATATTTAAAATCATCATACCCGCTGATAATAATGGAATAAAAGTTATACCCTTTTTCTTTCAGTAGACTAATTAATTCCAATCCGTTTATAACCGGCATTTGCACATCGGTAAATATAAGATCGAAGGCGCCAATTTTTTCATGAATTTCTCTAAAAGCTTCATCTCCGTCTGAGAATACCCCGCAAATGTGCCAGTTTGGCCTAAACTTTTTAATTAGTCTTTCCAGCCCCTGTCTAATCCGCGGCTCGTCATCGACAATTACAACCTTTATCTGATCCGTGATCATTAATCACCTCCTCCTTTCAAAAGAAGCTGGTTTGCTTGATAGGCGTTTATTTTTGGTATTCGAATTTTAATCATAGTACCTTTATTTACGTGACTAGTAATCGATAATCTGTAATGATCCCCAAAAATCATTGTAATTCTGGCATTTACATTGATAATTCCTATGCCGGAATCCCTTCCTAACATTGGATCAGCCATCAATCTTTCATTTAACTCTTCCAGCTTTTCCTTGGCGATTCCAGGACCGCTGTCCAAAACAGTTAAAATGAGGTCCGGATGCTCTTCACAAACTGAAATTTTCACTTTTAGTTCTCTCTGTTTTTCAAGTCCGTATTTGATTGAGTTTTCAATGATTGGCTGCAGCACAAATTTAGGAATATAGTATTCTAGTAATTTCTCTTCTTTTTCAATTTCAAAGTGCAGTCGTTCTTCAAACCGGAACTTCTGTATGCGTAAATAATCTTCAATATGCTGCAGTTCATTCCGTATCGTGACTAATTTATCTTTGTTATTTAAAGAATACCGAAGCATTCTTCCAAGCAAAGTCAGCATTGTTACAACATCTTCTGTTTTTTCTTCTTCGACCGACATGCTGATTGTTTCTAATGTGTTATACATAAAATGAGGATTAATTTGAGATTGCAATGCATATAATTCAGCTGTTTTTTGTTTAAGCTCTACATTATATTTCTGCTTAATCAGCTCTCGAATTTCCATCAGCATTGAATTAAAGCTTTTAGCCAGCTGCCCGACTTCATCATTTGAATGAACAGGTATATTAATGCTTAAATCTCCTTTTTCAACTTCCTTCATCATTTTGCTTAAATTATTTAAAGGACGGGTTACATTCATTGCAAAAAATATGGAAATGGCGGTCGTTATTAAGGCAAACGCTATGAAAATGAGGATTGTCACGTTTCTTACTAAATCCGTTGTTTCTGTTAAATTTTTTATTGGCATGCTATGAGCCATCACCCACGGCAATACACTCGACTCATTTAAGCTAACCAGCAGGCGCTCGCCGTGCTTTTTTATAGTAAAGCTGCCGTTTAAAATTGGATATTTGTCAATTCTCCTATCGACTGTGCCGATTTTGGAGCGATCTGAATGATATATAATCATTCCGTCCTTCGTCATCATCCATACTTCCGCATCTTTTTCATGCAGCAAATCCTTAGCGAACTGCTCTATGAATGTTACATCTACCACAATATATATTGTTCCCAGCTTTTTTCTATTATCGAAGTCGGTGATTTCTTTTATTAGCATAAAATAGGAAGGAGACCCTTCAAAAGTTAAGTTAATTTGACTTGATAACACTACTTCCATACTTCCAACTTTGCTTAAAGAATTCAAATATGGCAACGAACCGTCATGAAAGCCAAAATTCTCATAAGGTAAAGTAGTGCTTGAAAAAACACGGTTCTTCGATATAAGGAACACTCCTAAAATATTGTCTGTGTGGTTTCGCAAGTATGTTCTTGTTAAATAGCTTTCAACAATATACTTATCTCGGAGTCTTTTAGATTGAGTAGTTTCTTCCGATTCCCGTAATATTGTCATCACATCGCTCGAATTATACACTAGGTTTGGAAGCGCTTCCAATTTCCTGATTTCATTTTCGATATTATTATTCACTTGCTTTAATAATCGCGGAGTGTATTTTCCGACTTCTTTCTCGATAGAGGATGTATACTGCGAATACGCTAAAAGACCAAGCAAAGCCATTGGAATAACAGTCAGCAGAACATAGGAAATAATTAGTTTATGTGTTAAAGACAAAGATTTTCGGCTTGAATCGTTTCTTCTCTTAAAAATCATATTGATCCACATTCTCTTTTGTAAAATCGATTGGCTGTCCCATAATCACCATGTCGCCGTCAAAACTAATATTCCCTATATTCTCCACAAACTGTCCATCATACGGCAAATCCTCCAACACTAAGTTTTTGGCTAACGCAATGGTTAAATAACCGAGCTTTTGCGGACTCCATAATGTGATGGTTTGCAGCACATCCTCTTTCAAATATGGTCTTGTCATGTTCGGAGTCGATGTTCCAACAACTTTAATGTCTCCAGATTTTCCGTAATCCTTTAACGCCTGCGCAATAGCAGGCGGGTTCACTGTCGATATACCAATGATCCCTTTTAGATCATCGTATTTTTTTAATAGGTTAACTGTTAAATTGTAAGCTTTGTGAATATCTTCATTCGCATACTCCACATCGAGCAGCTCTAATTCTGGATAATATTCTTCTTGCTGCACCTTTAACCACCTAATCCAATTGTTTAAATTCGCAGCAGTCGGCGAGCCGGTCAAAATAACGTATTTCCCCCTTTCTCCCATTTCTAATGCTAAAAGATCCATAATATGTCTTCCCATTTGCTCGGCATCGACCATATTGACAAAGAAGTCACGATATTTTGCGTCTGTGTCTGCATCCCAAGTGATGACTTTTATCCCTTTTTCACGGGCCTGCTGCAGAACCGTACCCAATTTTTTCGGGTCATTTGCTGAAACAGCAATCACATCTACTTTCTGCTCTATCAGCTTATGAATAACGGCAATTTGTTCCTCTGCGGTTGCCGCAGAAGGCCCTTTATAGATGACTGTAACATTCAAATCCTTCGCTGCTTCTAAGGCTCCTTCCTTTGCTGCTAAAAAATAAGGAATATTAGCGATTTTAGGAACAAGTCCAATGACAATCTCATGTTCATGATTCCTGTTGCTTTCATGATTCATTTGTTCAGTTGGTTTATCTACATAAATAACCTCATATTCTTTTGATAAAGAGCAGGATGCCAAAAGGAACAGGAAAAAAGCAAGGGCGAAAAACTTAAACGTTTTGTTCAATTTTCTCCATACCTTTCCGAAAAGGAAATTTTTTTAAGATCGATTTGATGCTTATCGGAAACTTCCTGCTTCAAAGAAGATGCAAAATACTGTTCCATTGAATAATGGATGCCTTTCCTTTACCGTAATATTCAATAATAGAAACCCCTGTATTGTCCATTTTTATTTTGCGGTAATGCGAAAAAGGTAATCCAAACCATTGCGTTGCAGCAATACGGTTTACTGTGTTATGAGCTACAACAAGCGCATTTTTATCTGGATATGTTTTCGATACCTCTTCAAAAAAAGATTGGATCCGATTATAAACTTGACTTGCAGATTCTCCCGTTTCCCCGGCAAAACACTCTGCCGGATTCGTTAACCAATCTGTCCATGAATCCTTATGTTCTCTCTCAATCATTTGTACCGTTTTTCCTTCCCATTTCCCGAAGTCAATTTCTACAAGACGCTGATCTTCAATAACTGGCAAACCAAACTCTTTGCTTATAATTGCAGCTGTTGCCGATGCTCTTACTAGAGTTGAAGAAAAGACCGCGTGAAACTTTACGTGCTTCAGCGCTTTAGCTGATGCTTCCGCCTGCTTAATCCCTTGCTCTGACAGTGAAACATCCGTCCTTCCGCAATATTTGTTGCCATCCCGATTCCATTCCGTTTCTCCATGGCGTAAAAGGAAAAATCTTGTCACAGCACAACTCCTCTCTTTTTAAGTGCTTGAATAAAGCGTTCATATCCTTCTTCATATTGTTCACTTATATGTTCTTCAAACATCACCTCTTTTTCTCTTTTCAGCATGTTCTCCCCGGCATCTTGAATACTTCCAAAATATGAAGATGCCGCAACAATCGCAGCCCCAATAGCACCGTCGCTATGCTTCATTTTAATAATAGGCTTCTTTAAGACATTGCTCCGTATAGTCAGCCATACATCACTGCTGCTTCCTCCGCCTGCTGTAAAGACAGCCCTCACTTTCTCGCTTGACAGCTTTTCAATCATCTCGTAAGCCATTCTTTCAAGATAGGCAACACCTTCTAAACGGGAAATAAAGAGCTGTTCTTTTGTCAAACCTGGTTCGTCAAAGCCTTGTATGTCAGGAAATGCAAAAGGAAAACGCTCTCCCTTTTGCCGGAGCGGATACGAAATCCACCGGCTTGGGAAATATTCATATGCTTTACTATTTAAATAAGCTAATTCATCTTTTGAATAATCAATTGAAATCCAATCTCCCCCTGTGTTGCTCGCACCGCCCGGCATCCAATATCCATCTGGATGGCGATGGTTATAAAGTATTCCCTTCTCATCTATTATTGGCTCGTATGTAATCCCTTTTATTACTAAAGTTGTGCCAATTGTCGTGTTCCAGTTTCCAGGTGATAATGAACCGGATGCGAACTGCGACGCACAACCGTCAGTCAGTCCGAGTGTAACGCTTACATTTTCCGGCAACCCTGTTTCCTCCATACATTCCTTTGACACATTCCCGGCAAAAGTCCCTGAAGGCAATACGATTGGAAGTGATTTAACAGGTATTTTTAAAGTTTTTTCAATATATTCCGGCCATTTTTCATTATTTAAATCATAGCCGCTTTTAAATGCACTCGTATAATCGGTTATTCCCCATTTTCCCGTTAATTTCCCGATAATATAGTCAGTAGGATGCGCCCATAAACATACATCCTTTGCTATTTGCGGAAAATGTTTATGGAACCAAACAATTTTCGGCAAACCATACGAGCTGGAAAATGCCGTATAATGCCCTGCTGCAAAGGCAGCCTCTCTGCAAAGCGCTGCCTCAGATTCTGACCTGCTGTCGCTGTACATTAAGGCATTGTATAGCGGTTCATATTGTTTATCAAGGGGAATTACAGTACCTGATGTGGAAGTGACAGACAAGGAAACAACTTGATTAAGAATTTTTTGCTCCTTCAAACTATTTGCTACTTGTCGAATAGATTCACCGGTATGCTGCCACCACATAAACGGCGATTGCTCCATTCTTAACTCGTTTCCTTTCGCCAAGTTAAAAGTTACAGTACTGGCTGCATAAATAGTTCCGTTATAACCGATTGCAATTGTGCGAATGCCCTGTGTTCCAATATCAATTCCTATAAAAATTGGCTGCGATTTGTTCATTTCATCAACCTCTGCCACACATTTTTTTCTCTTTCTATTATCTACTGATGCTTCGGATGCTAAAGCTATTAAGTGAAATTGCCGAATCTAGCACTTCCTATATTTACTTTATTTTCTCCATTAGGAGTGAAGCTTTCCTTAATCCACGAAGTCTTTATAATTTTTCAGCTCTTTTAATTCACTGATCGGCTAATTTGAGCAGCAAGGGAATTCATACTCTTGCCATATTTACGACTACTGTCTCTTAGTTAATACTTCCTCCTCATATTTTTGAATTTCTTTTAACCATTCTTCTCTTACAGGAACATTCATTTTCTCACAATAATAATCCCAAATTGCACCGAAAGGATAAGTTTTAAATTCCTCCATAACCGCCAATCTTTCCGTAAAGTTTCCCTTTTCTTGCAATTGCTTTAAATATTCATGCGGCATAAGCATTGCATATAATAAAGCTTTAATCATATTACGCGTTCCAATGACCCATGCAGCAAGACGATTGATGCTGGCATCAAAGAAATCAAGTCCGATTAAAACCTTATGCAGCGCATCATTGCGCACGATTTCAAGCGCTATTTCACGCAATTCATCATCCAAAATCACGACATGGTCGCTGTCCCACCGAACCGGTCTCGATACGTGTAAAGCAAGCCTGTCGCTATAAAGCAAAATCGATGAAATTTTATTTGAGACTGTTTCAGTAGGATGAAAATGACCTGTATCTAATAAATATATTTTATTATTTTGTAAGGCGTACCCTAGATAAAATTCATGCGAGCCGACAACAAAAGACTCAGATCCTATTCCAAACAATTTGCTTTCGACTGCATCCAAATTATATTTCTCATTGATCTCTACACTAAAAATTTTATCCAATGATTCTTTTAATCGCTTCCTTGGAGTCAATCGGTCGCTTGGAATGTCCTTATAGCCGTCCGGAATCCATATATTTGTTAAGCATGGTGTTCCAAGCTCCTTGCCAAAGTACTCACCGATTTTTCGGCTCCTAATACAGTGGTTGATCCAAAATTCTCTAATTCCCGGATCAGGATGAGACAACGTCAGTCCATCTGCTGCTTTTTCATGCGAAAATAAGGTAGGATTAAAATCCAGCCCTATACCAATTTTTTTCGCCCAATTAACCCAGTTTTCAAAATGTTTCGGTTCTAACTGATCTCTTTCCACTTTTTCACCATTTGTTTCTGCATAAATGGCGTGTAGGTTGACACGATGTTTTCCTGGAATTAATGACAGCGCTTTCTCTAAATCCTGCCTTAATTCTTCAGCATTTCTTGCCTTTCCCGGATAATTTCCTGTTACATCAATCCCCCCTGAAAGCTCGCTTGCATCTGCTTCAAATCCTTTTACGTCATCACCTTGCCAGCAATGGATAGAGATTGACGCTTGCTGCAAGTTTTCTAATACTTCTTCAATATTTATTCCCCATTTTTCATAGACTTGCCTTGCTATCTCAAAAGATTCTTTTATAACCATAAATTATCCATCTCCTTTAGTAAACTAGTACTTTTTTCTAATACATTATGAATGTACCTTATGCTGTTTTTATGAACTGTTATGAAAATTTAGAAATTTTAAAGTAAACGGTTTCAATTTTCTTCACTAACTGTCGTACATTCCTTCACCTTTGGACAAATTAAATTCTTTAGCTTGATAAATGCCAGCGTCGGCGCCAAGGAAAGGGGGAAGAGTTCATGACATCTTTTATTTTCGCTTTTTGCATAAATATAAAAATATTCCAAACATACTAGTTGGTTTTTACTGTAATTTCAATTATATAATACTTTTGTTTGTTATTGAATATATTTTTTTATTTTTGTTCTTTATGTTATTTCCTACCTCTGTCCTAATCAAAGAGGTGAACGCAACTTTAGCATCAATTTTTGAATTTTTGACAGACGCTCAGCTTATTTCGAACTTCTTTACAAATCTTATTTCCCGCTTTAATTGCTAGAATTTTCATTATATAATGAAAATAACATTTTTTCAGGAGGGTACATAATGGAAGGATTCCGTTTTTCACACCGCCTGCGGGTGCGCTACTCAGAAATTGACGGACAAAAAATTGTCTTTAACGCCCATTACTTGACATATATTGACGTTGCGGTTATTGACTATTTTGAGGAAGTGTTTGGGCGGGATCTCGAGGAGCTTGCCCAAGAAAATATATTTGATATTGCAATGGTCAAATCAACGCTGGAATATAAAAAGCCAGCCCGTTTTAAAGATACGCTTGAGATCTGGTGCCGAACATCACGAATTGGCGGCTCTAGCCTGACAATGGAGTTTATCATCACAAAAGCGGGAGAAAAAGACCCGCTGGTTCAGGCTGAAGTGATCTATGTCAATTATGATGCCGCCGCTGGAAAATCGAGAGCGATTCCTGATTTCGTCCGTCAGCGAATTAAAGAATACGAACCGGCAGTCAGCCTATAAACGAAATACAAACGTTTAGACCTATAGCTGACTCCTTGCGCCCTTCAGACAGGGGGTCAGTTTTATAAAACTTTATCTGGACTTTTTGGAGCATTTAATAAAATCACCCCGCCAATGATCAATACTAGACCAACTAATGTAATAATATTAAATGGGTCCCGCCATACTAGAACACCAATTAACGCTGTAAAAGCTGTCCCCAGCCCCGACCAAATCGCGTAGGCCAAGCTTAGCGGAACTGTCTTAAGACATAACGACAAACAATAAAAAGATAATCCATAACCAACTATAACACCAATGGAAGGGAAAAAACTTGTAAATCCATCTGACAATTTAAGCATTGTCGTACCAAATACTTCGCTGATAATAGAAATTCCTAATGCGATAAAACCTTTCATACAATTGCCTCCTCTCTCATCGTTAATGAGAACTGCTGAGTTTCAAAACAACCACTCCACAAATGATTAGAACTAAGCCTAAACATTTTTTAAGATCAATACTTTCTTTATAAAAGATAACACCGACTAATGCAGTTAAAGCCGTACCGAAGCCTGACCATATCGCATAAGCCGTACCAAGCGGTATTGCTTTTAGAGATAAAGATAAGAGATAAAAAGCTGCGCCATACCCCATTACGACTCCGATGGAAGGAAACAACTTTTTAAATCCATTTGATACTTTCAGCATTGAACTTGCAAATACTTCACTTATGATGGCTACTGCCAAAATTACATATTCCTTCATGTGAATCCTCCTAAAACTTAACGGTCCTTCGCACTTTTGTCCTTTGATATAACAATTTGATAGTCTTCGAAAAATACGTTTTGACTGACCTGATAAAATCCAATCCATCGCTTACTCACAGTCATGCACGCAGACTCTCGTCTTTTCACCAGCAACTAGTACAAAATACTAGGAAAAATCATGTCCGCAACATTACGTGGAGAAGAGTTAGAAAAAAAGGAATTCCAGAAAGGTCCAAGGAGATTTTTACAATGGATCTAACGTCTAATCAATAAATGGATCCCCTTGAAAATGGCCACCCACACTATAAATGGTAAGTTCATCGTTTGATGAACTTGAACTTCGTAATCATACATTTCTAAAAGATTTTTAAATATCGAAGAAATTTTGTTCGCTGTCAGAATGACCTCTTTTCCATTACTAATCGTTATCGTTTTAAATGCAAGAGTAGAGTTTATATGAAAGCTGTTCTAGCTATAAATCATTCGAAGCTCTTTAAAAATAGATTTTTTCTTATGAAGTGACAAATTTTTAATTCGTACAATTTCTTTTCCGTCTGGTTGAAGCACAACAAAGGCGTTATGTATGAAATGTTCTTTTGTAGATATTGCCTTATATTCTTCTTTTCCAGAAAAAAACGAATACTTTCCAATTGGAAAGCTCCATTTAGGATGAAGCAACACTTCTTCATCAGTCTGTATTTCACGGATACGAGTTTTCGTTAAATCCATAAATGAATCTTTAAAAATAAACGAATAAGTCATTTTTTCTCTCCATCTTTGTCAAATCCTTTATACTGCTTCCCATTAATTGAAAAAGAATTTCCTTCTACGCATATTTTATCACAGGTTTTCATCATTCTTTCTTCCTCTTATCTATCCACCTTCTCCCCCCCTCACCCTTCGACTCCCATACAGCTACAAGGCTTCGAGAGAATAGAAGATATCATCAATTTTCCACAAAAGAAGAAGCCGAACATGCGCCTGGTGATCAAGTTCGACTTCTTGGACACTTTTTTAAACATGAAAATAAAGATCCGCACTGCGATGCATATCGAGCTATCGCTTCCCGTTAGTGGTACTCGGAAGCATTCGCTGGCTTTCCAGCATCCTGTACTTCTCCGATATATCGCTAGGCATCTGGCTGTGAGCCATCAAGATCATAAAAACTATACACTTGCGCGAGCTGACCGCTTGACACAGATTGACCGTTCCAGCGAGCAACCTTCGGATCACCGGCTAAAGCGGCCGACAAAACGCGGCGTTTCCGAGATGATGAATTGGGGTTCCTTTACAAGGGCATCACGCCAGTTTTCTTCTGTCATACCATAGTGATCAAGCATAATTTCAGAACGCATCCAACCCGGAGTCTGCTACGGCGGTGCATTGATATGGTAAAAGCTTATGGACTAAAGACTTTGCCATACGATGACAGACATCTTGGCTAGATCGTAGAACAGTGATAAACGGTAGTTTTTCTCGTTGTATTCTGCCGTGCCATCCGTTATCTCAACGACCAGCCCGTTCTTATTTCGGATTAACAGGGGTAATGCAAAGTGGAGCGTCAAATACTCTATCTGCAGAGGCATCAAAAGAACGTTTCATCGTTAAGGTTATTGTAGATGTACTAACCATTCTCATCACCCTTTACAAAATAATGAATTTGTTGCAAATACTTTATTTTTTCTCCTTTTTTGCTTTATTCAGCTCATGTTCAAGAACGTCAAACTGTCTGTTCCAAAAACATTCATAAAATCGAAGCCATCTGTAGAAGTAGAAAACGATTTGGAGGTAAGACGACAAATATGCGTTCGTCCTTGCACAGTCCTTTCAAGCAGGGCTGACCGTTCTAATGTTTTGATATGCTTAGCAAAGCTGCTAAAGACATATCAAAAAGGTTCCGCCAATTCCCATACTGTTCGGTCATGAGAGGCAAGTAGACGAATTATTTCTCTTCGCGTCAGATCAGTTAGGCTTGAAAGATGTTGTCTAGTAAGTATAGAACTTGAATTTATTCAACTATTAGTTTAACTATTTCTGTACAGTAATTACTTTTAAGTTCAGATGCATGATAGTAATTCTTTTTTATATCCTGCCCGTTAAAACCGGATATTTTTCTGTACAATCATGGGGCTGTCCAGAAAGTCAGATCCCCATTGAAAACAAAAAATCATAAACACCGATATATCAACGTTTCTAAAACATTAATGGGGGCGTCAATAAGCCGTAAAAACGAATTATTAGACACCCCCATCACCTATTTTGTTAAATTTCTCCTTTTTAGCAGGTGAAACGCTTATAAGAAGTGAATTCATTATATGAGAAAAAATGGCAGATAGCATATAAGGAGAGATATAATGAAATTTTTTACAAAAGAATGGTATGACAAAATGCAGAAGGCGCACCTGCTTACAATTCCCGAGTCTGATGAAGAATGGATGGATTTTATCAAAAGCTTTGAAGAAGACGGCGAGGATGTTTACGACTATTTGCGGCAAGATCTTGAATCTATTAAAGACGAATTATTGCAAACATTGCCGGAAACATTTCATCCCTATATTCTGAACGGCACCATTAATCAGCCGACACTGCCAAAGGAAGTGCGGGACGAACTCATCATTTGGTTGAAGGCTAAAATTGAGGAATGCGAAAAAGTGTTAGATGAAGCGAATAATCATTTTGAACATATTCGCGAAAATCTGCCGGAAGAGCTGATCAGCATTTTGGAAGATGGATTACATGACGCAGAATTACAATATATCCATCGCGATTACGATGCACTCAGATTAACGTTAAATGGGGAAGGCAGTTTCAGCAAGGGGGATGCCATCGTTATTGAGATTACTGGAATCAAGGAGGAACAATCCGAAATACCTTTAACACCAGGTATGTTTTGGCTTTATGAAGAAGGGGATCTTAATAACAAAAGCTTCATCTTAAGTGTTTTATTTGACAATCCGATGACGGAATGGAAGGTAGCTGCAAAACAATTTTCCATTACCCATTTTTATAAAACACAAATTTTTCACCACGATCAGGAATTTGAGAAGGAAAATCATAGCCGCCATAAAGCAAAAAAAGAGAGACATAGTCTTCCTTACAAACTGCCGGATCAGTATGCGTCTTTCGTGACCGCTTTACACGAAGGAGAAGCGGAGAAAATGTATTTTTTAACGGAAAAGGAAGCTATAGAAATCGACCGCTTTTTATCTCTTGAGGAATTGAAATTAGAAGGCAGCGTCATCCCGATTGCAGTTTGTACCAATGGAAATATTGTCCTTCACCTTGAAACTCAGAAAATATTTTATCTTGGTGCAAATACAGAGGAGCTAGCTGAAAGCTTTGAAAAATTTTTAGAAGGACTTTATTCAAAACAATTCGTGGATGAAATGCCCCTATTATCAGAGCCGTTACCGACGGAAGAATTGGAAAGCGCACTGTTCAGTGAAGACTTAGAGCTGATCATACGTGCATGGAACACCATTGTTCAAGAACCAGAAAAACATATACCATTAATAGAAAAAACTCTCCCATATTCTTTACAGCATGAAAATGAAGAGATACAACTAATCGGTGAAGTGTATATGGACCATATTCTTTCCTTCAACATTTTGTCTGAGCAATTCATCAATAAACTGAGAAAAAGCACTTAGGAACGAATGCTAAAAAGGCAAGGCTCTTTCTAAATGATCCTGCTCCATACCCCATCGAATGAATTTGTACAACAAACTTATGGTTCCGGGGCTCATGACCTTTTCACCGCTTCTACTAATCGAGTAGGAGGGGGTGACTAACCCCCGACCTCTCACACCACCGTACGTACCATTACTTCTGCCTTCACGGCTCGGGGCTTTCACCCTAGAGATTATTACACTCTGCCGGGCGTACAAAAATAGCAGCACAGACTTGGCCGTAGTCTGTGCTGCTAATCTTAATATGTTTTATTTAAAACAGATTTGGGGTGTGCTAAAAGTACGTTTTATTTGTTGATCAGTTACTATTTATTTTAAGTAGCAAGTGTCAAGTAATCTACTAATAGACAGCGTCCCGATTATTTCAAACTGCGGTTCAAGAAAGCTTTCGTTCGTTCAAACTTCGGGTTTGTAAAAATCTCAGTCGGAAGTCCGGATTCGATGATTTCCCCGTTGTCCATGAAAATGACTCGGTTTGCAACCTCCTTGGCGAACCCCATCTCATGTGTCACCACAATCATCGTCATGTGCTCTTCAGCCAGCTGCTTCATTACTTGCAGTACTTCGCCGGTTAACTCCGGGTCCAAGGCGGAAGTAGGTTCATCAAACAGCAGGATTTCAGGGTTCATCATAAGCGCACGAGCAATGGCGACTCTTTGTTTTTGACCGCCCGAAAGTTTTGCAGGATAAGCTGATGCCCGATCGGAGAGCCCGATTTTCTTCAGAAGTTCTGTGCTGCGTCGTTCAATTTCCGCATTTAACTCCTTCTTTACTAGCTTAGGAGCAAGTTCCAAATTTTCTTTAACCGTGAGGTGAGGAAAGAGATTGAAATGTTGGAAAACCATTCCCATCTTAGAGGTGATCCGCTTAATCTCCTGCGGTTTTGAGTAAATCCCGTCCTTCACCAAATAATCCCCGGATATACAAATGCTGCCTCCGTCAATTTCCTCAAGATGGACCAGGCTACGGAGCATTGTACTTTTACCAGAGCCAGATGGTCCGATCACAGCAATTACGTCGTTCTTGTTAACATCAAATGTTATCTGTTTTAATACATCCAACTTGCCATATGATTTTTTGAGGTTGGATACTTCAATGAGAACCACACTCACTACTCCTTTTTAATCAAATTTGAACCGTCGTTCGAGCCACTTAAAGAGAACAGTTAATAAGAGCGTCATGATCAGATAAATAATACCTGCGATGAAGAAAGGCACGATTGTAAAATCACGGTTCACAGCAGTCTGTGCATAGTGTAATAATTCTGGTACGGCAACAGCATAGAGCAGTGCGGTATCCTTAACTAGTGTAACCGATTCGTTAGCGACGGCAGGAAGTGCGATGCGGAACATTTGTGGAAGTATGATTCGCGTCATCGTCTGCCATTTATTCAAGCCTAGGACTTGTGATGCCTCATACTGACCTTTATCAATAGCCAGCAAACCGCCGCGGAAAATCTCGGCAAAATATGCAGCATAGTTCAATATAAAACCCAAACAAGCTGCGACAAAGCGGTCTAATACCAAATAATCTCCGATCACAGGGATCATCGGCAGTCCAAAACATATAAAAAGCAGCTGAAGCAGCAATGGGGTGCCCCGCATCACATATATATAAATCTGTGTAAGCCACGATAAAGGCTTAAACCTGCTTCTTACAGCAAGTGTTAGTATGAAGCCGAGCGGAATTGACAACACAATGACGATCAAAAACAGGAGAACCGTCATCTGTGCGCCTAGCAGCATCGGCTTAATGATTGAGTTGAAATAATCTACGGACATGAAAGAATTCCTCCAACAGCAAAACAGGGTTTCTCAAGGAAATCCAAGTTTGGTCTATTTTACTTTAATACCTTATTTTCACCAAACCACTTTTGCGAGATTTCGGCGGCAGTGCCGTCCTCATTCAGCTCATCGAGAGCTTTTTGCAGTTTATTCAGCAGTTCCTCATTACCCTTTTTAACACCAATTCCATATTCTTCTTGTGCAAGGGATTCATCGAGCAGTTTATAAGTATCTTTTTCTTTCGACATGTAATATTTAATGACAACTTCATCAATCACTACTGCATCAACACGTTTTAGCTTTAGATCCTTCAATGCCAGAACATTGTCGGCATACTCCGTAACCGTCTTGATTTTCGATTTAATCGGATTTTTATCCAACGCATCGGCTGCAGAAGATAGAGATTGAAGACCAACCACTTTGCCTTCTAGATCATCAAGTTTAGAAATGTTTGAATCAGCAAGTGTGACCACAACTTGTGCATTTTTCATATAAGGCTTTGTAAAAAGAACCTTCTTTTTGCGCTCCTCCGTAATGGTATACCCGTTCCAAATGAGATCGATCCGTCCGCTGCTTAATTCAGATTCTTTTGTTTTCCAATCGATCGGCTGAAATTTTACCTTTGTTCCCATTTTTTCGGCAGCTGCCTTGGCGTAGTCAATGTCAAACCCTACAATTTCATTATTCTCATCCCGGAACCCCATAGGTGCAAATTTATCATCTATTCCAATTACTAGCGTTTTGTCTTTTTCCTCCGATTTGGAGCATCCTATCAGGAGCGAGAATAACGCTGCCATAGTTAGAATAAACATTGCTAATCGTTTCATACTGTAGATAACCACCTTTAATTTATTTTCATTTTGTTTTTAACCTATTGCATGTCCAAAAAATTTAAATGTCCCCCGCTACTAATCACAATTAAACCATCCGTAAATGTATCTGCAATAGTTCGGACAACATTTGCATCAAATAAGCTCAAAAAAGCAATAACGATAATTGCTATAAAAACGCATCTATGAAGATATCTGCGAGTGTACTTTAATTCGATAATATATTAGAGTAATAAATTAACATAAAATAAAAATAACACAACATAAAAATGAATGTCAATGGATATTTTTAGTTCATTAGCATACTAAAGTATTTGAGAATCATAGTTTTCTATACATATAATTGTATGTTCAATGTTTGATTTGCTTTTTAAATCTCCACCATAAAATCAGGGCTCGAATGACTTGATCGATTACAATGGATAGCCATACTCCTGCTATTCCTAAATTTAATTGGATGCCCAATACATATACACCTACAATACGAATGACCCACATGCCGACCGCTGTACTGTACATGGGGCTTTTTGTATCTCCTGCTCCTTGTAAAGCTCCAGTCAACACCAATCCCATAGCTAATGCTGGTTGGGCAAAAGCATCAATTCTTAATGCCGTAGTAACCATCTCAATAGCCTGTTTATCTGTTGTAAACCAAGTCGCAAGCCAAGGAGAAAGGAAAAACAACAGAACACCTATTATAGACATAAATAACATGGCGATATAAGTCGTCAGCATCCCATATGTATAAGCCTCTTTTTCAAGCTTTGCCCCAATATGCTGCCCTACAAGTGTTGATGCTGCCGCAGCTAAGCCATATCCTAGCATATAGGAAAATGTTTCGATATTCCCGGCAATTGTATGAGCTGCATACGTTTCCGTTCCAATTCGAACAATTAATCCAAAGTAAAGCACTTGCCCTAAACGCATAATTAAGCGTTCAATTGCTGCAGGAGCAGACAGCCTCAAAATAGGCAATGTGAATTTCTTTATATCCAAAGAAGATTTCTGAAATAAAGAAAATGATATAGACGATTTTTGAATGTAATAATAAAGAGCGATGGCTCCCAGCACTCTTACAATGACTGTCGCCCAGGCTGCTCCTGCTAAGCCCAACCCGTGAAATCCCAATAAACCAAAAATGAAAAAGTAGTCCAAAACGATATGGATGATATTAATCCACCAGCTTACTTTCATCGGTGTTTTTGTATCGCCAGCAGCTCGTAAAATACTTCCAAAGATAAACATTAAAGAAATAAAAACAGACGGGACAGCTACAATCCGAAAATAAACAGAGGCGTCTACTAAAACGCTTGGTTCTGCTCCCATAAGACGAAGTAAAGGTTCTGTGAAAAATAAGGTGATAAAACCAAAAAATAAACCTATAAAAAAAGAAAGAATGGTTGACTGCTTAGCAACGGCTTTTGCTTGGCCAATATTACCAGCACCGACATGACGTGCGATCAAAGAAGAAGCCCCTACTCCAACTGCCATGAAAATGGCGATATATACGGCTAGAACAGCATTTGCCACGCCTACTGCTGTGACTTCGTTTAATCCTAATTTTGATACAAAAAGTGTGTCTACAAATCCTACCACTGTTTGCAAAATATTTTCGATCATGGCAGGAACAGCTAATGCTAGGATGATCTTTATTTTTTGTTTTGTTGATCGCTCCTGACTGATACCCTCTGGAATCATCAAAAAATTTAATCCCCTTATCGAATGAAATTCTCTAATGCTTTTTTTAAATCGTTTAATACTTGTTCCTCATTTCCTTGATGAACAGCATTTACTAGACAATTCTCCATATGATCAACAAAAATTACTTTTGCTGCATTATCTAACGCTTTCCTTACAGCCGCAATTTGCAGAAGAATTTCAGGACAGTCTCTTCCTTCTATCGCCATTTCTTTAATGGAACGAACATGTCCCTCAATTCGCGCTAATCGATTAATGACCTGCTTGCGATATTTATGTTCATGATTTTGATGATGGTGGTTTTGACACATATTTCATTCCTCCTTATTATAATAATATCCCCCTAGGGGGGATATGTCATTTTAAAATTTTTTCACCTTTTCAAAATATAAATATGCTGTTCAATCATAGTTAACATAATAGTCACAAAAACCCCTTTAGGCTACAAGTGGTTTCTTATTGATGTAAACTTCGTTGATATTTACGTGCAACCAAGCACATCTTATATCTGCATAGAAAAAGCTGGATTTTAATATAGGGCGATATTGTGAGAGCAACTTTGTAAAGTATACAGTCCTATGATCACTCTTCACAAAACATACTAAGATTAGTATGTTTTTTTGTCATAGAAAAACTCCCCTAGTGAAGGGGAGCATATATTTTAAGACAGCCTTTACTTTTTCTTAAAAAATTATTATATCCATTCTTTTTGTTAGGATTATTGTTTTGCGCCAAATGATGACTTATTATGAGCGGGCCATGTTGCCCGTTTTTTATTTGTTGCAATGATGTAAACGGCGGCAACTGCGATCAAGACTGCAATCAAGGAACCGAGATTAAATATTCCCTTTTCGGAGTACCATGCAATCGAGTATCCAATCGAACCAGCCATTAAAGCATAATACGTAAATGGGAGCAATGTTTTTCTAATAACTGCTCCTTCTTTTCCTACCAACCCGACTACTGCCGAAGCAGCGACGACATTGTGTACACAAATCATATTCCCAGCCGCACCACCTACCGCCTGAAGGGCAACAATCCAAGTGGGATCAACACCAATTTGGGAACCTACATTATATTGAAATAAAGAAAACATCATATTACTGACCGTGTTGCTGCCAGCTATAAAAGCGCCCAGTCCACCAATAAATGTGGAGAAAAAGGGCCAATAATTGCCCGCCAGCGCTGCTACTCCGTTCGCCAATTCAATTGGCATTTGATCATAACCTGCAGCACCGCCGCCTGAATTTAAAAACACTTGAACCATTGGAACGGTAAAAATTAGCGCGGTTGAAGCTGAGATCATCGTTTTCCCTGAATGCATCCAAGCACGTTTGTATGCGCTTCCATTCATACCGTGAATAAAAAAGGTAATCAGTGACGCAACAATAAAAATTGTTCCTGGTGAATAAAGCGGTTGAAAGCTAGCCGTAATATTTGTTCCAAACATATTCCGAATCTCAATCGTCCACGCTTGCAGCCATCCGCCGATCGGAAGCGATTTCAACCTGGTCGCCACTAAAAACAGGCCAACTAAAATATACGGAGTCCAAGCGCGAATCATGCTCATCTTGCCGTTCTTGTGTGCGATATCTTTAATCTCAATTTTTCCTATCCAATCCGGATCCCATTTAGACTTTTCTTCAAAATCCCATACTTCTTCTTGAGATGGAATTAAAAAACCTTTTTTCGCAGCGGCAATAACGATTGCTAATCCGACCAAGCCGCCAACCATGGAAGGAAATTCAGGGCCAAGGACATTGGCAACGATGAGATATGGTATCGTCATTGTAAAAGCCGCAAACAAGGCAAATTTCCAAACTTTAATTCCTTCAGAAAACGACTTGTTTTTTCCAAAAAATTTGGTCATTAGGGCTACAACAAATAATGGAACAAGAGTGCCCGTTATCATATGAAGAATAGCAACTTTCGCTCCAATCAAAGTGACCAACGACAGCAAGTTATCAGTAATCGTTGCATCAGCGGATAATCCTGATTGTACGCCGACAAGAATCGGTGTGCCGACAGCACCGAATGAAACGGGTGTGCTTTGAATGACCATGCCCGCCACAACGGCTGCCATCGCTGGGAATCCCAATCCTACTAATAATGGAACAGCAACTGCAGCTGGCGTACCAAAGCCTGCGGATCCTTCAATAAACGAACCAAATAACCATGCGACAATAATTACTTGAATGCGCCGGTCTGGAGAAATATCGGTGAACCCTTGCCGGATTGTTTTAATTCCCCCACTTTCTTGCAAAGTATTTAAAAGCAAAATGGCGCCAAAAATGATGTACAATAGTGTAGCAGCTACAACCAAACCATTTATGGAGGCAGCTATTACATTGGCTGCTGATACTTTCCAAACAAAGAGCGCAAGTATGACGGCCACAACATATGAAATCGGCATCGCTTTGCTAGCTGACCATCGAAACCCAACCAAGAAAATTCCGACGATTAAAATTGGAAGAAGCGATAAAAAAGCCAACAATCCAGTACTCACAAGAGATTTTCCCCTCTCTTATTCAAAATGTAATTCACCCACATGAATGGAAAATCATAGTACACTCATTATATCTTTTATTTTTTTAATTATCAATATTTTCTGAATTTTTTATCATTAACTAATTCCTTTGTTATGCAATAATCAAACCCTTGCCCTATTTGAAAAGTTGGAGCGAAATCAATTCAAATAAGGCGAAGGTATTACTCAAGCATATTCAACAAAACCAAGCCGAGCAGAAATTTGCTTTCCTATTTCAATCATCCGCGGCTGAAGTTGTTTGAGCCTCTCATCTGTCATTCGAATGGTTGGTCCTGATACGCTCACGGCAGCAATGACCTTCCCCAAATGATCAAAAATTGGGGCGGCAATACAACGAATCCCATATTCGTTTTCTTCTAAATCTAGTGCATATCCTTGTTGTTTAACTCGAATGAGCTCTTTCAAAAATGCATCCTTATTCGTAATCGTATTTTTCGTATGCATCGGCAACCCTTTTCTGTCAAGGATGTCTAAAACGACACTTGACGGCAAATTGGCGAGAATGGCCTTTCCTACAGAGGTGCAATGCATTGGGGCACGCTTTCCGACTTTTGAATGCATGCGCAGCGTTTCATTTCCTTCCAATTTTTCAATATAAACGACTTCTCCTTGGTCATAAACAACCAGATGGATGACTTCGTTCGTCTCATTTTCTAATTTTTGCAGGAAAGGTTTTGCTTCTTTGCGAAGATCAATCGATTCTAATAGCTTCGAACTGATTTCCAAAAATTTATACCCCAGTTTATATCGTCCTGTTTCGGAATCTTGTTCAATATAGCCGTACCGGGCAAGTGTAGATAAGATTCGATACACGGAGCTTTTGTTGATATCAATCTGATTGGCAATCTCTGTGACGCCTAAACCTTCTTTTTTTAAGCTGACAAGTTGAATAATGTCCAACGCCCTGCTTACAGACTTGACCATATTGTCCCTTTCCACAGCCGTTCACCTTCTAAAATCTTGGCGGAATTTGCTAGAGTGCAAATTCCGCCATATAAATTTTCTTGATTCCCTTATATTATGACAGGAAGAACAAAAACTGCCAAGTTCTTTCTGTTCCATTATTCACTTTATCATTTGAATACTAAGATTGTTTCCTTCATAACGTGTTAACACGTTTTTTTGCAGCAACAACGGTATTTTTTAATGTGCCGATTCCTTTCATTTCACATTCAATTACATCTCCTGCTTAAACAAAATCGGCTCCAACCGGACTTCCTGTTAAAAGGACATCACCGGGTTTAAGTGTCATGACAGATGATAAATAGGAAATCATTTTCCGAATGGAAATAATCATTAATTCCGTTGAACTATCTTGTTTTTTAACACCGTTCAACTTTGCTTCAACATGAATGCGAAATGTATCAAGTTCTGTTTCAATGACAGGGCCAAGGGGGGGAAATGTGTCAAACGATTTACCGATTGTCCAATGGCCATCTTCATGGAAAACTGCGGCGCCGTTACGTCGTTGCCCACCGTGTACCCAAATACATAATTCAATGCTTCTGATTCCGGCACCATTTTCGTTTGTTTACCGATTACAATTGCCAGCTTAGATTCAAACTTTACCCTGTCTATTCCCTCTGGAATAACAATCTGTTCTTCAGGACAAATAACGGATTTTTATGAACTTCCAGCGCCTTTTCCCGAAGGTTTTTCATACATTCAACTCCTTCATAATAAAACTTTTCATTCATAACCAAAGCCGCGCAACTAAAGATTTTGATCGGTTTTTGTGCATGGAAGATGTAGCTTTTAAATAGAAGGCACCCTTTGGTAGGATGCCTTCATGATGAGAAGTTATTGTTTTACAGCATATTTTGCTTTTGCTTCAAGACGGCGGCGATGCAAAATCGGTTCTGTGTAGCCGTTAGGTTGATCATAACCTTTAAATACGAGGTCACACGCAGCTTGAAATGCGACGGAACGGTCATAATCTTTTGACATCGGGCGGTAGCCAGGTTCATTTTCATTTTGCTTGTCGACTATTTTCGCCATCCGCTTAAGTGTTTCAAGAACTTGTTCTTTCGTAACAATGCCGTGATGCAGCCAGTTTGCGATATGCTGGCTTGAAATCCGCAACGTTGCCCGGTCTTCCATCAAAGCAATATTATTAATATCCGGAACTTTTGAACAGCCGATTCCTAACTCCACCCAACGAACAACATATCCTAAAATTCCTTGTGCATTATTATCTAACTCTTCTTGTATTTCTTCAGGGGTCCAATTCGGGTTTTCTGCAACCGGAATTTGTAAAATTTCATCACGGAGATCTTCAATCGTTTCAGCCAATTTGTTTTGGACATCTGTTACATTTACTTGGTGATAATGGAGAGCATGCAATGTAGCCGCTGTTGGTGATGGCACCCACGCAGTATTGCCGCCTGCTTTTAGATGGCCAATCTTTTGCTTGAGCATTTCCGCCATCATGTCCGGCATTGCCCACATGCCTTTTCCAATTTGCGCACGGCCTTGGAAGCCGCTTTGTAAACCGATATAGACGTTTGAGCGTTCATAGGCTTGCAGCCATTGAGATGTTTTCATATCATTTTTCCGAATCATCGGACCTGCTTCCATTGATGTATGGATTTCATCGCCAGTTCGGTCCAAAAACCCTGTGTTAATAAATACAACACGATCTTTTACTTCCCGAATACAAGCTTTCAAATTCAAAGTTGTGCGCCGTTCCTCATCCATCACACCAATTTTCAGCGTATTCCGTTTTAATCCCAGCAAATCTTCGACGCAGTTAAATAGCAGGTTGGCAAACGCCACTTCCTCAGACCCGTGCATTTTAGGTTTTACAATGTAGATCGAACCTTTCCTGGAGTTTTCAAATTTGCCATTTCCTAAAAGGGAATGTTTAGCAATCAAACTTGTTACAACCGTATCCAATATTCCTTCTGGGATCTCTTCTCCCTCTCCAATGAGCACTGCACTATTTGTCATCAAATGCCCAACGTTACGAATGAGCATAAGTGAACGACCTGGGAGAGTAAACTTTTCTCCTGTTTTGGATGTGTATGTTCTGTCAGCATTAAGCGTACGTGTAATCGTTTTATCGTTTTTTGTAAAAGTAGCTGTCAAATCTCCTTTTATGAGGCCAAGCCAATTGCGATAAACAAGCACTTTGTCTTCCGCATCCACTGCCGCCACAGAATCTTCGCAATCCATAATCGTTGTAACAGCCGCTTCCAATAGAATATCTTTAATTCCCGCATCGTCATTTTTTCCAATTGGATGGCTTCGATCGATCTGGATTTCAATATGAAGACCGTTGTTCTTCAATAAAATGGCAGATGGTTTATCCGACTCTCCTCTGTAGCCTACGAACTTTTCTCTTTCTTTAAGAGCGGTTGTCTTGCCATTCATTAAAGTGACAAGCAAATTCCCGTCTTCAACTGCGTATTGAACAGCGTCGCGGTGGAAATGTTCTTGCAACGGCACTACTTCATCAAGGAAGTTTTTCGAAAAGGCAATGACTTTTTCCCCGCGAATCGGATTATACTCTCCTTTTCGTTCAGCCCCATCTTCTTCGCTGATGACATCCGTTCCATAAAGAGCGTCATAAAGGCTTCCCCATCGGGCATTGGCGGCGTTAAGAGCGTACCGTGCGTTATTAATCGGCACTACTAACTGCGGCCCGGCTTGTAGAGCAATTTCGTCATCGACATTTTCTGTTGTAATCTTAAAGTCTTCCACTTCTTGTTCTAAATAGCCGATTTCCTGCAAAAATGATTTATAGGCTTCAAAGTTGAATTTGTTGCGATGTTCTTTGTGCCATTCGTTGATTTTTTGCTGGATTTCATCACGACGCTTAAGCAAATTTTTATTAATAGGTGTCAGTTCATAAACAAGGTTCTCAAACTGAAGCCAGAATTCATCTTTTTCCACACCGCTTCCCGGCAATGCTTCATTGTTGATAAAATCATACAAATTTTCAGCTACTTTCAAATTGCCGACTTTTACATAGTTTGTTTTCATGGGCACAATTCCTCCTTTAAATGTTGTTTGTTATTACGAAACACTGTTTCGTAATAGTTTAAAAAAGGATAACATGATGATGGAATCATTTCAATAATTTTCTTAAAATTCTTTTTTATGATGCTGTAACAGATTTCCCCTCTTTTTTCACTTCCAAACAACGTCCCGGAGTTGGGAAGAGCTTCCCGGCATTTAATAAATTTTTCGGATTAAATACTTCCCGAATATCCGTTTGCGCCGCTATTTCTTCGTCGCTAAAAATGAAGCGCATCTCTTCTCTTTTCTCGATCCCTACTCCATGTTCACCTGTAATCGATCCGCCGGCATCTGCACATGCTTGCAAACAGGCGCTGCCAGCTTTTAATGCCTTTTCTGTTTCGCCCGGTTTTCTGGCATCAAAAAGTACAAGCGGGTGCAGATTGCCATCGCCAGCATGAAAGATATTTGCGATGCGCAGACCATACTCTCGACTGATTTCGTGAATTCTGTTTAACACTTCGGGTAATTTGCTGCGGGGAATCACACCATCCTGAACTAAATAATCAGGAGAGATCGCCCCCATTGCGCCAAATCCAGTTTTGCGGTTTGCCCACCATCTAGCTCTTTCCTCTTCACTTTGTGCCACTTTTACTTCTCGAACATGATTTCTCTTGCAAACTTCTAAAATTTGATGGATTTGCTCGTCTATACCTGCGGATATTCCATCCACTTCAATGAGCAAAAGCGCTTCAATGTCTTTTGGATGGCCGACAGGAAACGCTGCCGCTTCAACCGCTTCTATTGCTATTTGATCCATCATTTCAAGGGCTGCTGGTACAATTCCGGCAGAAATAATGTCCGATACGGCTTGACTGCCATCCGCAACGTTGTCAAAATAAGCAAGCACCGTTTGCTTTGCTTCCGGGTTTTTTAAAATACGAACCGTTATTTTCGTCACAATTCCTAAAGTTCCTTCTGATCCTGTTAAAAGTCCCAATAAATCATAGCCCGGTGCATCAGGTATTCCATCCTTGCCTATTTCAATGACTTCGCCATTTGGCAATACCACTTCAAGCCCTAAAATGTGATTTGTCGTCACACCATATTTTAGACAGTGTGCACCGCCCGCATTTTCACCGACATTTCCGCCGATGGTGCAGCAATATTGGCTTGATGGATCAGGCGCATAATAATATCCTTTGTCCGAAATGGAGTTCGTCAGTTTTAAGTTGACAAATCCAGGTTCCACTACTGCACGCCTGTTTTCAAAATCAACGCTTATAAGGCGTTTCATTTTTACAAGACTAATGATTACTTCCCCATTCAACGGGATCGCCCCGCCGCTGAGACCAGTTCCGGCGCCGCGGGCAAGGAACGGCAAATCATGTTCGTGGCAATATTTCACAATTTTTGCGACTTCTTCTGTATTATTCGGGAAAACGACTGCCCTCGGCAAACGACGATGAATGGTAAAGCCATCGCAATCATAAGCTAATAAATCTTCTTTTTTATACAAGATGGAACGGTTTCCTTCAACAATGTTTGCAAGGTTTTTTATATGTTTGTCATTTGTTCTTATCCCTTTTAGAGACATTCCTCTCCCTCCTTTAGGCGATCTTCTTTTTGGTACGCCCAATCCAGCAGCTGTACGGTATGAACAATTTTTTGATTTCTTCCGTTTTTTTGAACACCCATCGCCATCTGCAGCATACAGCCGGGGTTTCCCATTACAATCATTTCTGCTTCTTTAGGAACATTCTTCATTTTGCTATCAAGCACTTCTTTAGCCATCTCCGGATTTGTTATATTGTAAATGCCAGCACTGCCGCAGCATCGGTCGGCATTCGCCATTTCAACCATTTCGACCCCAGGTATATCAAGAAGAAGGCTGCGAGGTTCGTCACGAATGCCCTGTCCATGAGCTAAATGGCATGCATCATGATAGACAACACGAGCCTTGATTTCGGCGATGGGCCTTTTATAACCAGTGTCATAAAGGTATTTTGAAATGTCTTCCACCTTTTTTGAAAATGTTTCAGCTTTTTGGCGCCAAACGGGGTCTTCACGGAACAGCTCCGGATATTCTTTTAACATACATCCGCAACCGGCAGAATTTACAATTACTTTTTCAGCATGTTGGAATGCTTCAATATTTTGTTTCGCTAATTTTCTCCCCATTTCCCGGTCGCCTGCATGAACATGAAGAGCCCCGCAGCAAGTTTGATTTTGCGGAATCATAACGTCATTTCCATTTCGAGTTAACACGTTAATTGTTGCTTCATTAATTTCGCTGAACATGACATCCATTACGCAGCCAGTTAAAAACGCAACCGTACTCTTCGTTTCTCCTTTTGCTTTAATGACTTTTTCATGTTTGTACTTTTTCCGCACAGGCTTTTTCACTTCCGGCATGATCGCTTCCATTTCGGCTAAATGCTGCGGTATGATATTGATCAGCCCTGTTTTACGGACAAACGTTTGCATGCCGCTTTTTTGATACAATTTCAACACATTTCCTAACGTGTACAAGCGATTGTGGTGCGGAAACAAACTATGCAAAAACAGATGGCTGACCGCCTTTCTCCAGCCTTTTAACGGCATGGCTTGGCGAATTTGACCGCGCGCTTCTTCTATCAATCCCCCTACATCGACGTCCGCAGGACAAGCGGTAGTACAAGCGCGGCAATCAAGACAAGCAAAGACAGGATCCATAAAATGTTCGTTCACTTCAAGCTTTCCTTCTGCGACTGATTTAATCAAATGGACGCGTCCGCGGGGAGAATGCTGTTCCTGACCCGTGATCTCATAAGTGGGGCACGATTCTAAACACATACCGCAATGGACACAATCCGCCCATTTGTTTTCATCAGGCGGATCACTCCAAAGGTAATTGCTGAAGCTGTTGGTTTGACAGGCTGGTTCTTTGATAAGATCACTTTCATTTAATCCCATATTTAAATCCCTCCCACAAATCGCTTCGGATTGAGAATGTTGTTCGGATCAATCTTTGTTTTGATTCCTTTGAAAAGAAAGAAATATGGCGGATTTTCCCCCCAAACCTCTATTTTCTGGCGTAAAATAAACGGCAAATGTTTAATGACTGCATACCCATTGAGCTCTTTGACAAAATTCCTTAAATGCTGAATTGCTGAAATGACGTTTTCGCTGCCGCCTCTTAAAACGATTTGACACAATCCGTGGCCTAATCCACCGTGGGCTTCGATAAGCAAATTGTGCGTATCCTGTAATAAATGGCTTTCCCTAATAACTTTTAGGACATCTAAATTGACAACTCCGATTTTCAATACTGCTTCAGTCTCCCCTGTCTGATTAGACGCCCTGCCATTCGGGCTGATTGTATAAAAAGATTGCCAAAACTTGCGCGCTTTCTCTTGAGCAAGAATGGTCATTTTCGTTTTAGGAGGCTGAATGCTTTTTAGAAAAGATTCTTGGTAATGAACCGAACTTTCATTATCTTCAAAACTAATGGCCAATGTATAAAATTTTTCACCCGTTAGCTTTTCAGCCAAAGACGGACTTATCAGTTCCAGTGAGACAGGTTCCATCTGCGAATCTAAAAACGCCGCGGCAAATGATCGCATTTCAGCAAAATCTCCTTCTGTAAATGATAAAAGAACATTGCTTTCATATTTTGGCAAAGGACGGAGTTTTAAAGTGATTTCCGTCAAAACCCCCAAAGTGCCCATGGAACCGACAAAAAGTTTGTTCATATCATATCCGGCGACATTTTTCACGACCTTTCCGCCTGTTCGGATGACCTTGCCATTTGGATAAACAACTCGAAGCCCGATGACTGCATCTCTGGCGGATCCATATGCCAAACGTTTGGGACCGCTTTCATTAGCGGCGATAATACCGCCGATGGTCGCATAATCCGGCCAAGCAGGATCTAGAGATATTTTTTGGTTATGTTCTTCTAAGTACCGCTGCAATTCTTGAAATGGTGTACCTGCTTTCACTGTTAATGTCATATCTCCCACTGTATGCTCGACGATTCCTTTTAGATTTGCTAAGGAAAGCAAAATATCAGCCGAATCAATTAGACCGCCAAACCCCCGCTTTGTTCCTCCGCCCACAATAGAAACGGTTTTCCCATTTTTGTTTGCATATTGCAAGATGCGTGAAATTTCGTTTTCAGTTTTTGGATAGACTGCGACTTTTCCGCCATTTCCAAGTGGATGACCTTCATTTTCCTTTACTTCCATTTGACTTTCGGGGAAAACATCTTTTAATTCTGTGTACAACTCTCCTTGGAGCAAATCAAGCACCCCCTATGTTTTGTAATAAGAAACATCGTTTCTATAAATCGCAAAAGAACAAGCGTTTTAAATCATTTTCTTTCAATCGACTGCAACACTTCTCTTATTACACATATTTGATATGTTATATGTTTACAATTATTAAAACACTCTTATGAAGATTTTTCAATGAATTTTTTGAATTTACAAAAAAATAAGAAAAAGGAAATTCTATTAAACTTGCCGTTCGTCAAGATGATCTGATGTATAGCCACCCTATCTTTTTTCTCCCTGCCAATATCCTATCAACGAAAAAAAGAGACTGAATTGAAAAAAAATTTTTTTATGGTCTTTTCCAAACAGTCTCTTTTGAACAAAAATTATTTTGTATCTGGAAGAAATATGGTACAAGCGGCAGCGGAAAATCTTATTGTTCAGAATAGTCCGAAATGAGAGCCTTCGGAAAAGAAATCCAGTTCTTGGGTAGAATAACGCTTAAAACAACACTTAAACACGCATGCCTGGAAGTTCAAACGTTAGCTGTTTCAAAAGTACAATATATGTCATCGAACAACAGCAGCAAATTAATTGGATATTTAACAGCTGTTTATGGTTTCCACCCGTTTATACTAATGAAGAAAGGAATTAGAATACTACACAAGAAAATCCCAATCCCTACACCACTATAAAACAAACCGTTAAATATTTGCATATTTTGCTTTTTCAATACTTGAAGCACTATACTAGAAACTAAGACAAAGACTACACCGCTGCTAAGGCCTGAAAAAAACCTGAAAAGGTACCAAAATATATGATTACTGACCATTCCCATGAGCAGAGTCGTAAAAATGTTCAAAGCTAAAAATATCTTTAAATAAATTGATTCATATCTTCTCAAATTAAAAAAGCTAACAAATAAAGTTCCAGCCAAATTTCCAGCCATCGATTTAGTTATATTCAAGTAGGGGAGGATAGGGGTATAAGCAAATCTTCTGATCCCCATTACAATAATCAATGCAATAATACCGCCGCATAAAGTAAGCCGCGGTTTCATAGTCATCCTTTTATTAATGGGAAGTTACTTATAATTTCTTCTATTTGATTGATGATTGTTTCGATCAGTTCGGCGGCATGCAAATTTTTGCTTAGTCGAGGATTTTGCCCGCACCAAAGCGACATCCACTCTTTATTTTTCTGTTTTGCAGCTTCTGACCGGATATCTTGGGTGAGCATATTTTGAATCGGATAAGCTGGCAAAGCATCTTCATGCTCTTTCATTTTGATGATAAATTCATTTTTTAATCCCCTTGCTGGCTTGCCGCTGAATGCTGAAGTGATTACTGCCTGTTCTTCGGTACCGTTTAATATTGCTTCTTTATGGAGTTCATTTGCTCCGCTTTCTATACAGGTAAGAAAGGCTGTTCCCATTTGAACAGCTTGCGCTCCCAATACAAGAGAAGCTAAAACTCCTCTGCCATCCATGATACCGCCAGCTGCAATAATAGGAATTGAAACATGATCCGCTACTTGCGGAATAAGGGCCATTGTTCCGATCATTGAATCATCAAAGGATCCTGCAAAACTGCCCCTATGCCCCCCAGCGTCACTGCCTTGAACGACAATCATATCCATCCCAGCCTCTTCATTCAATATGGCTTCTTTTACTGTTGTGGCTGTTCCAATTGTGACAATACCATTATTCTTTAATTGATGAATAATTTCTCTCTGAGGAATGCCAAATGTGAAGCTGCAAACGGGTACTTCATATTTTAAAACGATTTGAATTTGTTCATCAAAAACAGAAGTGTTGATTTGCGGAACATCATTCTTTTTTTCGATCCCTAACATTTGGCGGATAGGTTCCAGCAGTTGATTCGCTCTTTCAATTTCTTCTTGAATGACTGCCGGATGTTCAGGAACAAACAGATTGACACCAAATGGTTTTGAAGTCAATTCCTTTATTTTTTGAATATCCGACTCCAATTTTTCCGGCGTCATATAACCCGCCCCTATCATCCCTAGACCACCTGCATTGGATACAGCAGCAACAAGCTCGGGAGTCGTGATCCCTCCCGCCATTCCCGCTTGTATAATCGGAATTTTAATTGATAGTTTGTCTGTTATTTTTGTATGATTCCACATGCCATGTTCCTCCTTGCCTTTTATATAACTCTTTCCGTCAAATCTATAGGTTAACAATACAATAATCATAGCTGTTGGCATTCAATTAATAATGCCATTCATACGATTTGGTCAGCAGCAGAAAAAACGATCACCCAAAACTTAGTGAAACATCAGTTGCCCGGCTCTTTTATTTCTCTTGTTCCCATCCTTCCATCCTAAAATTCACATTATTGGACTGAAATCATGTTGTTCATTCAAGCTGCTTCTACATTCATCTGAAATTGACTTGTATAAAGATGAAAATTTATTTTTTTAATATTTCGCAAATTGTCTTCTATAAATAGTTTATGACCCCATTTTGATGGTGTAAAATAGAAAAAAATGATAATTGTTGTTATGAATCAATTTGAGTGATGGGGGAGAAATAATGTTTGAGCTACAAGATTTAAGAATCATTGCAGCAATAGCAAAAAATAAGGGGATTACAAAGGCTGCAAAAGAGCTTGGATATGTACAGCCCAATGTTACGGCTAGACTAAATAAATTAGAAAGCTGTTTAGGTTTTCCATTATTTATAAGAACCAAAAAAGAGGTTATTCTCACACCGAACGGCAAAGTCTTTCTTAACTATGCTAATTTGATTTTAAATTTGTGTCGCGAAGCTGAAAAAGCAATGAATAAACTGGCAATCCCCGATGGAGAATTAAACATAGGCTCCATGGAAACAACCTCCTATGTACGTCTTCCCCACATATTAAAACAATATTCAGCTAATTATCCTAACGTAAAAATTAAATTGCAAACCGGTACCACAAAAGAATTAATAGATAAGGTCTTACATCATGATATAGAGGGTGCATTTGTTGCTGGACCTGTTAATCATCCGGATCTTATCGAAAACGTTATTTTTAAAGAAAGACTGGTACTTATCACCAATACTCCTGACAATCCTCTTAAAAACAAGGAATGCACTTTAGTTGTATTTAAAGAAGGGTGTTACTATCGAGAAGTGTTTACCAGAATCATGAACGACTATCATATAACGATTCAAAATGTAATAGAGGTAGACGCCGCACAAGCTATTTTAAATTGTGTTCGTGCAGGAGTTGGAATTTCTTTGATTCCCGAGTCTATGTCAAAATTAACAAAAAGTCTATACACATATCCCATTGATAAGGACTACGTAAACGTAGATACTGTGTTTATCACTCGTAAGTCACTTGCCAAAACATTAGCTTTTAACAAATTTGTTGAACTTTTAACTCTATAAAAATGAAGCAACAAGTTTTTTCAAGAAAATCATGAATGATTGAATTCATAAAATAGCTTTCTTTTCTTTTGATAAGTGACTCCTTTCCTCTTTCGATTTCAAATTTTTCGGTATTTTTTCTTTTTGTCAGATCCAATAATTTTTACGTGCTAATTGTTATTTGAAAAACTGTCGAGGACCGTGTTTCAGAATCAATGGGGTTTCTGTTTTTCTTCACAGCGGTAAAATGGCCACATCATGCGGGAGAGGGAACATCTCTTAAATATCTATAGCTTATCAGCCTATTGAAGTAAGCAAAAAATTTTAGATGGATGAAATTTACAAACCTTGCAAAACCTTTTAGAGATTGTATTAACATCTTTTAATTCGAATTTTTAATTAATTGGATCAGCTGTTCATATTTTACAGTGTGATCAACACAACTTTAATTTTGCCTCTCCTTTTGTACCAATTTTTACCTAAATCAGTATTTGTGAAATGCAGCTTCATTTTCTAATCTCGAAAGGAAATTCTCACAAATTTCCTATTTCCCAAATATAATCACCACTCTGAACAAAATTTATGGTAATATATTGAATATTGCAGCATGTTTATTTTACATTTTAGCTACTGCACTATTTATCGCAATAAGAGGCAGGATACTGCCACTCTAATAGAGTAAACGAAAGTCAAGAAGCAATAAATAGACAATAAAAGGTTTGTTTCACTTTTCTCATAGTCACAGCAAAATCGTGATGCTCATCCAATAGCGAAACATTTTAAAAACATGGCTTGTACTCTATATAACACCTTGTCCATGAATCTTTGGCATTTTTCTCGATGGATGGCAAGCGGTTGAAGTCTAGACTTGCCGCTATTTTTGTATTATCAAAAATTGAGGTGCTTGTCTCGTTTTTTTTGTGCACATTTTCACAAATAAATTCAGTTTGACTTGTTACATTAATCTTTGAAGCAAGGTTTCACTTATATTTTTTACACTTTTTCAACTGTGCCTTGCTTGTAATACTTGAACTTTGTTATTTTTTCTGTTCTTAAACAAACCGTGCCTTCATTACATCTGTCAATTTCCCAGCCGGTTGTAATAGAAATTGGCTGATTTCTCGGAGTATTTATTCGCGATTTTGCCTTACATGTTTGTAACCAGTAGGGCAGGAAAACTTGAATTAAATAGTTTATCTATAGGTTTATTTGATCATAATAACGGAAGTAAGGAAAATGATTTGAACATTTTTCCTTTGTATCATTCAACAAATTGAACGTCTAAATTTGTCGTTTTATACAAAAAGAAATTGAAATATAGTATGATAAAATTTATTCAAATCTAAATGTAAGCGTCACAATTTGATTATCAAGAGGAGTTGCGGGGAATAATAACTTAAATTTTTCGATCATGAAATCTGACATATGATGACCTTCGCAACAGATCATTGAAAGGGATTTCATTTATAAACTTAAGGAGGAACGATCATGGAAAATCAGCTGCAAAGAGGTTTAAAAGAAAGACATATTACACTGATTGCATTAGGTTCTGCAATCGGAGTCGGGCTGTTTTTAGGATCTTCAAGCTCAATCAAGCTGGCAGGTCCCGGTATAATGTTATCCTACCTTTTCTGCGGAATCATTTTATTTTTCATTTTAAGAGCGTTAGGAGAAATGGCTGTCCATCATCCCGTTGCCGGTTCATTCAGCCAATACGCCAATGATTATCTTGGTAATCTGGCAGGATATATTACAGGGTGGAATTATTGGTTTGTATGGGTCATTACTTGTATGACCGAGCTGACAGCCGTTGGAATCTATATGGAATTTTGGTTTCCGGAGGTTCCGCGATGGATTTGGATTCTGGCAGCATTAATCATCATGATGAGCTTTAACTTTCTTCAAGTCAGTGCTTACGGTGAGTTGGAATTCTGGTTTGCCCTAATCAAAATTATTGCGATTATCTTTATGATTATTATTGGCTTAGCCATGATTTTGTTCGGATTCGGCAATAACGGAGTTCCTACAGGAATCAGCAATTTGTGGGAGCACGGCGGCTTTCTTCCTAACGGTCTTGAAGGTGTCTTAATGTCATTTCAAATGGTTATGTTTGCCTTTCTAGGAATCGAAATGATCGGCGTAACAGCCGGTGAAGCAAAAGATCCGGAAAAAACGCTGCCTAGAGCCATTAATTCTACTTTACTTCGTATATTAATTTTTTATGTGGGTGCGCTGTTTGTCATTTTGTCCATTTATCCGTGGAATGAAATCGGGACAAGTGGAAGCCCCTTCGTTTTAACCTTTGACAAAATCGGTATCCCGGCCGCAGCAGGCATTATCAACTTTGTCGTTTTAACCGCTGCCCTTTCCTCCTGTAATACAGGAATTTTCAGTTCGGGACGTATGTTATACAACCTTTCCCATAATGGACAAGCTCCGAAGGCATTTGGCACATTAAACAAAAAAGGCGTTCCTTTTAGAGGGGTTATGGTTACATCAGCCGTTTTATTATTCGGAGTTCTGCTTAACTATTTAGTACCAGCTCAAGTATTTACTTGGATTGCATCTATCTCAACATTTGGCGCTTTATTGACTTGGTTTATTATTTTATTAGCACAATGGCGATTCCGAAAATCGATTACACCTGAACAACAAAAAAATATCAAATTTAAAACCCCGCTATACCCGTTATCCACTTTCATTGCAGGGGCGTTTCTCATATTTGTCGCAATTCTGCTCGGCTACTATCCAGACACAAGAATCGCCTTAATAGTCGGTCCGCTTTGGGTTGCCATTTTAGTCATTGCATATTACGCTGCCAACTTGAATAAAAGACAAAACGAAGCTGAAGTGAAAGAGACTTGATCGTTTTGGACAGCGGTTCGCTATCGGATATAGTATTTTCAAATGCTTATAAGTTGTTCGCTATCGCCAACCCCTTATCAATAGTTAAACATATTAAGATTAGTAGGGGCTGTCTAAAAAGACCATTTTAAGGTAAAGTACACCAAAATTAAAGCTCTAAGAATGCTGTAGCAACAACATTCTTGGAGCCTACTTTTTTAGATTTTGGGACGTAAATACCACTTTTCGGTCCGCTCTTTTTCGAAAATGATACACTATTTATAACAAAATAAAATGATTAAAGATAGAATCGAATTTTTTCAACAGAGAGGCTGTCCAGAAAGATTCACAATTTGGCTGCAACTTTTTCTTTCCAAGAACTCGCTGTCGTTTGAAGGACTTGATTGAGCTCCTCAATGTTTCTTCTACCTTCTGTTCTCATCCATTCTCTTCCTTTTTTTTCTCCTTCATTTGCAAATACTTTTACACCACTTTTCCAAGTTGCCCGTCCGCATAACACACCGTTAAATGTAGAGCCAGCTTCTTTAGCAAATTTTAACGTTTCCTGAAACAACTTCGCAGAAACGCCTGCGCTTAAGAAGATAAAGGGTAATGGGGTTACTTCGCTTTGTTCTTTGAAGAAACGCAGTGCTTCTTCACGTGAATACACAGTTTCTCCTTCGGAAAATCCTTCTACGAAATTCATATTTACCGGAACTTCTACTTTAAGGACATCCACATGATATTGTGATTTTGAAAATTCCTTCATTGCTTCAATGACTTTGTAAGGTTTCACCTTGGCATACTCTATTCCTTTTTCATCTTGGATAGCAGCATCATAAGTTACGATTTCAAGAAAAAAAGGAATATCTTCCGCCATGCATTCAGAACCAATCCGTTCAATGTAGACATGTTTGTACTCATTAATTTCCGCATCTTCATCTACGTCATAATAAAGCAAAAATTTTACGGCATCGGCTCCCTGTTCCTTTAAGCGTTTGACGGACCACTTATCAAGTAAATCTGGCAGGCGACCAGGTTGAGAGGCATCATATCCAGTTTTTTCATAGGCAAGAATTAAACCTGCATGTTCATTCCTTTTTCGGGATGCTGGCAACCCGTATTCAGGATCGAGTAATATCGATGTAGAGAAAGGGGTTAACTCCGCAGAAACGATTTCTTTAAACTTAATTATATCTTCATCGCCAGCTGATGTGTTTCCATGTGAAGCAATCATTTTTTTCAAAGAACCCCGTTGATCTATGGCTAATGCGCCAATAATATGATTTCCATTGGATAAACGTTCGAGTGCCTCAATTTTAGAGCGACTTAATGTAAGCATGAGTACCTCCTGTTTAATTCTCATTCATGTTATAGAGAAGTTTTATATGTTTTGAATCCTTTTCTATCATTTTTTGGAAAGGCTGTTCTTTATCTTCTAATTTGAATTCTCCGGTGATTAATGGCTGTACATTTATTTCTTTTTCAGCCATATATCTTATCCCACTTTCCCACTCATAACCAGGAAACGGGCTGCTGTAAGACATCCATGAACCTGTTATTTCTAATTCACCGCGGAGAATTTTCTCAAACACTTTTGGCGGAAAGAGGATGTCTTTGGTACATGTGCCAATATAGACGACTTTCCCTCTTTTTTTAACAAATTCAACAGCTTGAACTTGAGTCAACGCACTACCTGCTGTTTCATAAACGATTTCAGGCAGGTCATGAGTAGAAAAATAATCTTTTAAAGTTTGTTCCTTCGGATTAATCACTACATCTGCCCCGATTTGCTTTGCTATGCTGATCTTATGCGGATTTAAATCCACTACAATAATCTCTCCTGCACCTTTGGCACGGAGCGTAAGCAATGTAAGCAATCCGATTGTACCGGCCCCTAAAATTAAAACTTTGGCTCCTGAATGAAGATTGACTCGATCTACTCCATGGATAGCAACTGTCAATGGCTCAACCAGCGCAGCCTCTTTTAATGAAAGATGGTTTGGGATTTTTATACAATTCCTAGCCGGCACCTCAACATATTCTGCCATTGCACCGCTCTGTCTTGAGCCAATAAAACTGTAATGGGTACACATCGCAGGCTCCCCTTTTTGACAAAATTCACATTTTCCGCAAGGTACAAGAGGAGCAACCGCTACGCGGTCTCCACGACTTACAGATGTTACGTTTTCACCCACTTCCTCCACAATACCGGAAAATTCATGCCCCAATATTTGTGGAAATGAATGAACTGCGCCATTAAAATATCTCGGAAGATCTGATCCGCAAATACCGCAATAAGCCACTTTAATAACGACGTTTCCTAATCCAGCACGTGGTTTCTCCATTTCTTCCAGACTAAAAGTTTTGACATCTACTACACTTAGCGCTTTCAATTTGACCACTCCTAAAAGTATCTTGGGTGCTTATTTAATTATTATTCTCATCTGAATAGATGGTTTTCTTCTTATATTTCATAAATGTGTACCCGAAACAGAACGCATAAATGAGAAAGATGATAAAGAATCCTATTCCCATTTCCAGGCTAAACCCTTTGGCTAGCAAATAGGTAATGGGACTTCCTGATTGGTCTAGAGATGAAACACGTTCTCCGACATCCACCAAATTTACACTTTGCCCTAAAGCGGTTTGCAACGATATCATTTGGTTTGCAATCCAAATCGTAATAAACATAATAATGGAGCCGGAAATAAGTGTTCTAAAGAGGTTTCCTTTGTGAATTGCTACCGCCATCGCCACAAAGAAACCGATCGTTGCGAGATCACCGAAAGGTAACACTTGGTTTCCGGGAACAATAGCAGCAATTAAAACCGTCAACGGAACAAATAGCAAACTAGCTGATATGACTTGGGAATCTCCCAGCAGCAAAGCAGGATCCAAGCCGATTTTGTAGTTGCCGCCGCTAAATTTTTTGTCAAGCATTTGTTTGGCAGCATCTGAGATAGGTAATAAGCCTTGCATAATTAATTTTACAACCATTGGCATAAGCACCATGACACTGGCCATTTGTACAGCTAATTGCAGCGCTTGGCCGACAGGATACTTTGCTAATAATCCAATAACAAATCCAAGTATGGCACCAATGATGGTTGGTTCACCAAAAACACCTAATTTTTGTTCTATTTTTTCACCGTCAATTTTAATTTTGTTTATTCCCGGTATCTTCTCGATTAAATCATCAATTGGCGATGCAATAACTCCCATATATGCTGACGTTCCGTGCGGTATTGCAATTCCTTCCAAGCCGAAATAATTATCTGTGACTTGACCAAACATATCCCCCAATTTATAGGCAATAATAGCATGGACAATAATACCAATAATGCCGAAAGTGAAATTGTCGGTTGCCACATATACAATCGCCCCTGTAAAAGCCATATGCCAAATATTCCAAATATCTACGTTAACAACTTTTGTCATCCGTAAAAGAAGCATCACGATGTTAACAGCTATGGCAATCGGGATCGCAATTAATCCCATAGCAGAAGCCCATGCCATAGGCGATGTGCCCGGCCATCCTAAATCAACAACTGACAGCCCCAAATTGAAATTGTCTGCCATTGCTTGAGCTGCAGGTCCCAAGTTTTTATTAAGCAAATCAACGACTAGCCCAATTCCGACAAATCCGATTCCAATTGTTAAACCAGAGCGTAATGATTTACCGACACCTTGCTTTAACAGCAAACCAATTATAAAAATAATGATCGGCAGCATGACGCTAGCACCTAAATCAACAATATATTGGATAACAGCCATGTCAAATCCCCCATTTGGCAAGCATTTATTTAAGAATATCTAAAATTTGCTGTTCTGTTTTTTGAACGTTTACTCCTGAAATAAACGCCACTCCATGAACAACTGGGACGCCGAAATCTTTCGTTACTCTTGCAGTAGTAACGATTAAATCGGCTCCATCTTTTTTAGATTCAAGCTCATTCATTCTGCATTGTATAATTTCTGCATCTATATTTTCCTTTTTTAATAATTCTCTAATTTTTTCGGCAGCCACAGTAGAAGTTGCTACAGCTCCACCGCAAGCAACAATTATTTTCTTTTTCATATAAATTACCTCCATCCATTTATTTATAAAAATTTTTTAATGATCGTTTCCATCTCATCGGAATTTTTGCTATTAAACAACCCTTTGATAAATTCTTCTTTTTTGATCGAATCGATAAGCTGCCGCAAGGTTTCCAAATGTTTTTTTCCGTCTTTAATAGCCATCAAAATGACGATGTGGATGTCAATGATATTCTCATCGCTTCCCCCCATTTCAGCAAATGTTACCGGATTTTTTAAAGTTGCAAAAACTAATCGATCTTCATTAACTAGAGTTCCATCTGTATGAGGTATGGCTACTCCAGGGTTCACTGGTAAACCAGTGGGATATTCTTTTTCTCTCTTTAAGAGTGCTTCAATAAAACCATCCTTTACAATTTTATCCTCCATAAGAGCCTGTCCTATCGTTTCAAATAGTTCTTTTTGGTTGCTAACATCTAAATCTTTTATAATATACTTGGAATCAATCATCGTTTTCCTCACCCCCGGATGCTCCTTTTGCAATCACTACCTCAACATTATGCTTTAATATTTCCGATTTAATTTCTTCATCAATATCTTTATCAGTGATAATAATATCTACATCGGAAAATGTAGCAGTCTGGTTAAAAGCGGTTGTTCCGAATTTACTATGGTCTGCAAGAATAATTTTATTTTGGCAGTGTGACATCATTTCTTTGGAAATTTCAGTTTCTCCAATATGGTGATTCGTAATACCGCTAAAGCTGTCAATACCTCCGCAGCCAAAAAAACCAATATCAACATATATGTTTTTTATATTGTTTGAGGCAAATGGTCCATAAAGGGAATCTTCATTTTTTCTTACCATCCCCCCCAAAATCACTAAATTAACTGAATCACTCCGCAACAATAAATTAACGATTGGAATTGTATTCGTGACAACGGTGATATTTTTTAATTTTAATAATTCCTCCGCCAAGAGGTACGTTGTTGTACCATAATCGAGATAGATAATATCGCCGTCTTCAACATGTTTAGCTGCCTCTTTTGCAATGGCTCTCTTGGCTTCTAAATTTTTTGTTTTCCTTCTTTCATAATCTGATTCTTGATTAGGCAAATCCAAAACAGCTCCGCCATGAATTTTTTTGATTAATCCTTCTTTTTCCAATTCGTATAGATCTTTTCGAATTGTTTCCCTAGTTACTTTCAACATTTTGCTTAAGCTCAAAATCTTTACTGCTTTCTTTTCTTTAAGAATTTCAATTATTTTTTCTTTTCTTTCTGCTGCATTTAGCAATTTATCACCTGCTTTCCTGTAACCGTTTTCTATATCATAAGCCAATTTAGTCATAATCGCAATACTTTTCTTTGCATTTTTTTGCTTTTTTGATTAAAAAACCAATATTTTATTTGCATTTAGCCTTAATATATTGCTATTTTTCTTTGCAATTGCTAATATACTGATATAAGGAGAGTGTATTCCATGATCCATTTAATTTGTCCCAATCCGGCTATAGACCGAACACTATTAGTCAAAAACTTTTCTCCTTCCACCCCAAACAGACCATTTGAGGTGAAGGAATTCCCTGGTGGAAAGAGCTTCAATGTGGCATATGCTATAAAACAGGAAAATCCAATGGCCGAGGTTTGCATTCATACGATAATCGGCGGACATAATGGTAAATATCTATCTGATTTAGCCAAAAAATGCAAAGTAAATCTTGTCATTACAGAAGTTATGCAAAATACAAGAGTCTGTAATATTGTTGTAGATACGGAGAAAAAAGTAATCTATCCCATTTATGAAAAAGGTTTAAGCTTAACAAATGACATTTTGAAGACATTTAGCCAAAATATTGCAGCAAACGTTAAGGATAATGACATTATTGTATTTTCCGGTTCATTGATGAAAGGTATGCCTGACAATTATATTGCAGAGATTTCAAAAAAGTTAAAAAAGAGAAATGTCAAAATTTTTGTTGATACAAGCGGAAAACCTTTAGTAGAAGCATATAAAGAAAAACCATATATGATAAAAATCAATGACGAAGAAATTATGGATCTATTTCCGAAAAAAAAACTCAACACTATCCAAGACTACCATCAATTATTATCAGGTCAAACTAACATACCGTTTTTTATTATTACTTTAGGAAAAAAAGGTGTTATTGCCAAAATGGAAAATGAATTTTTTTATTTAAAAACAAAAGAAATAGAAGCGAAAAATCCAGTTGCATCTGGTGACTTTTTTTTAGGTGTCTTGACTAATTGCATTGATCAAAATATTCCGTATGAGGAATCACTGAAATTAGCAATTTCTTATTCAGCAGCCAATTGTTTAAACTGGTATCCAGAAGTAAGAAAAGAGGATGTTAAAGCAATTTATTCAACAGTGAAGGTGGAAAAATTGCCAAAAAACCCTTTGTCTTAATAAAGAGATAAATTTATTACTGCAAAGTTCTCTATCACGTAGCGAACAGATGAAAGATGTAAGATGGCTGGCAATCCAGACAAACAGAATCATGTTGAATATAAAACAGCAATTTTTCAGGAGACTGTCCAAAAAGTTAGGATTAACTGACTTTTTGAGCCCCGAGTGTAAATTAGCACATTATTTCAGAATCCCTTTTTCCAATTATTTCGGACGGATTCGGAAATAATGCGAATTATTCCAGATTTTGCAGATTATATCCGAACGTTTGCATATTATTTTGGATGATCAACTAGAATGAGGATAGAGTGGGATGGAACACAGCAGAGGCCGATCGGCCCCTGCTGTGTTAGTACCCCATTTCTTCGGCTGCCATACGCACGATATCTTCGTCAATCATATCTTTTTTCCATTGAGCGCCGTATAACAGGCAAGTAGTGGCGAGGTTGTTGATTGATCTGCGGCGATGGCCTGAACCCACCATAGGGCTCGTATGTATATGTCAACAAATGGCGAAACAGATTTAGAGATTAAGAGTCTTGAAGATTTACCAAAATTCAAACAACTAATGGAGCATTTGAAGATGAAAATAAATAAAAGTCAATTAGCAAGAGATCTGGGTGTAGATCGGAGAACCATAGATAAGTATTTAAAAGGGTTCGTTCCTAAACGGACACGAAAGAAGACTTCGAAAATTGATGAGTATTATGAAACGATCGCAGCCCTCCTTTCGGAGGATTCCAAGCAGTAATTTTATTATCGCCGTGTACTATGGCAGTACTTAAAAGATAATCATGGATTGGATTGCACAGCATCCACTTTCCGGGCATATATGCGGAAAAGCCAGAGTTTAAAGCTCTTTGAGGAGGACAAACGATTTCCTTCTCCAAAAGGTACTGCACGATTTGAAACACCGATAGGAAAACAAGCACAATTAGATTGGAAAGAGAGTATTCCTTTTGAAACAAAGGATGGTCAATTGGTTGAAATCAATGTAGTCGTATTAATTCTTTCCCATTTGTTTATTGCAAAATAAAAATACAGAGTTCTGCAACAAAAAAATGCAGAACTTGATTGCATAAAAAAAGGTTTGCCAGTTCCCAATATCCCCTCTACATGTTTAGGTTGTGTACAGACTTAAACAGGTGGAGGGAAAGAAAGGATGCTAGCAATGCCTGCAGTTAATTATATCAAACATTTAAGAGAAAACGAAGACTTGTCCATAAATGAAATTGCAAGAAAAACAGGACATAATTGGAGAACCGTGAAAAAATATGCGGATGGTGATTTATCTGAACAAGAAGTTGTGAAGAAAAAACGTGGAATAATGTATGAAAAAGGGTATGGAGAAATAGTGGATTGTTGGTTAGAGGAGGACATGAAACTAAATCGAAAAGATCGGAGAACAAATCTAGCGATTTTTGAGCAATTGAAAGAGGAATATGGGTTCGAAGGTTCGTATCGAACTGTCTAGAGTACCCTCCGGGTGAGGCACAGGGTGATTTTGGGAACATGACCACTGTGAAAGACGGGGCTTATAAAGACGTGAAAACGTTGATTTTAAGCTTTTCATACAGCAATGCAGCGTTTGCTTATCCTCTTCCTTTGAAAATACAGAGTGTTTTTTAGAAGGACTAAAACAACTGTTTCACCAAGCAGGAGGAATTCCAACGTATTTGAGAATGGATAATCTAGCTGCCGCCATTGTGACGGTAGGAAAAGGAGACCAATGGGAGTATACGGATGCCTTTCTACGGTTCCAAGCGCATTATGGGTTTAAAGTTCAACCGTGTAATCCGGCCAGTGAACATGAAAAAGGAAACGTAGAAAGAAAAGTCAGTTATGTACGGAATCACTTTTTTGTCACGGCTCCTATCATGGAGGACTTCAAACAACTAGCTGAGTGGCTGAAAAAGAAGATGATCGAAGATCGGAAACGCCTGCATTATGAAAAAGGTGTCAGCATCGAAGAATTATGGCAAGACGATCAAAAGAAGCTAAAAGTGTTGCCATTAAAAGATCTTCCAATCTTTTCAATCGATACAGTCAAAGTAAATAAATACGGTGAGATTAAGGTCGATGGGGAAAAGTTTGTGATTCATAAAGTCCGGATCAAGCAGTCCTTAGTGATGAAGAAAGAATGGGACCGATTTATCTGTTTTACCAACGATGGGGAAATAATTTTCCAAGAATTCCGTCCGTATATGACGCCCATATTATCGCCTTCACAGGAGAAAGTTATCGTTTAAGAAACGCCCTTTCTTCTGTGAAGAAATCAGATTCCAAATAATAGAAAATGAGCTTGCAAGCCTCTGTAAATTTTACTGCAATTATCTGTATTTTTTGCTTGCAAAAACAACTCAGCAAGCTGATTGACACTTTCATATGTTTGTTGTAGTACCCTTTTCATCCATTTCCGTTCAGAAAGAAACCCTCCTAAGGCTTCACGGCTTCTCATCGCTTCTTCTCTTTTCTCTTTATCAGGCGGTATATACCATACTCCATTGCCTGAAGGAGCCGTCGCCCCGCTAGTGCCGCAATAACCTTTATCCACCAAGATAACCGTTGCCCCGTTTTTTTTGGCTGATAATGCAGCCCAAGCGCCGGCAGGCCCTCCACCTATAACAAGAACATCTGCTTTAAAACTTACATCATATATTTGATTGATTAATTTTTCAGAATGATTGAATGCCATTTTATCCATCCCCTTTTCATCATTTAAAATCGTTTTTACTTTTTTAAACTCAAATTCCCATAAAAAATGAAAAGAGACTTCCATAAAATGAAGGAAGTCTCCAGTCGTCTGGTCAACTCATACTAAATCCCGTAATTTTCACTAATTGATCCACTTTGGAGCTGCTGTTTTCTGTAAAGCCAAACCTTTCCTTGCTGATGAGCTGCCCGCTTTCATACCGTCTTATTTCAAATTAAACATATTTATTTACTTTGGTTTTAACCAAAAAGAGCCGCTGTCCTCTATGTGACAGATGAAAATCTTTCTGCATCATCCTATAAAGAGACATGATGGTTATCACCAATTAAAATCAAGCATTTTCACAATCCTCTTGTTGTCACCTCAAATTGTTTAATGAACCTGTTATTTCGCAACAGCCGATTTGATATCTCCTCCGAATGGGCTAAGGAATGTCTTCTGATGAGAAGTATCCTTTTTATCAATTGGAAGTTTCGGGAATAATAATTCCGCTGTTCTATAGGCTTCTTCTAAATGCGGATAGCCTGAAAGAATAAAGGTCTCAATGCCTAAATCAGCGTATTCTTTCATACGGGCAGCAACCGTATCAGGATCTCCTACTAGCGCCGTGCCCGCACCGGTCCGTACCAATCCAACACCGGCCCAAAGATTTGGACTCACTTCTAATCTTGTACGATCACCTTCATGCAAACTCGTCATTAAGCGCTGGCCTTCAGAATCCATCCGCTTAAATACTTTCAACGCCTGCGCAATAGTTTCCTCATCCACATGTTCAATGAGCTTATTGGCAGCTTCCCATGCTTCCTCTTCTGTTGGACGGACAATGACGTGCAGCCGGATGCCGAATTTTACTGTTCTTCCTTGGGCAGCAGCGTACGCCCTCATTTTATTAATTTTTTTCTCCACTTGTGCCGGTGGTTCTCCCCATGTTAAATAGACATCGATATGCTTTGCCGCCACCTTCATCGCAGCAGGTGAAGATCCTCCAAAATATAGCGGCGGATATGGTTTTTGAACTGTCGGGTATGGCAATTGCCCACCTCGAATTCGTAAATAGTCTCCTTCTAAATCAACTTCTTCTTCTGTAAATAATTGACGCCAAATGGTTAAAAATTCATCTGTTAACTCATATCGTTCATCGTGATCTAAAAACACACCTTCTCCTGCAAGCTCGACCGGATCTCCGCCAGCCACCACATTAATTAATAACCGACCGTCAGAAAATCGATCCAATGTCGCCGACATGCGTGCTGCAAAGCTCGGTGACATTAATCCTGGCCGCACCGCTACAAGATACTTTAAATTTTTTGTTACGGGTGCAAGCGTTGAAGCGACAATAAAGCCTTCTTCACATGTTTTTCCTGTTGGAATTAACACGCCGCTATAGCCTAAATCATCGACAGCCTGTGCAATTTGTCTGCAATAGTTATAGGTTGCAGGACGTGAACCTTCTTGATGATTTAATTGACGAAAGTCGCCATTTGTGGGAATAAACCAAAAGATTTCCATTTATAATTCCTCCTTGAATATGGACGATTAAATATGTCTTGAGGTGCTTAAAATAAAAAAGGAGACTCCCTTAAAAATGAAAGGAAGTCTCCAGTGGTCTGGTGGACTAATGATTGTAATCACTTCATCAGCTTGCTATTGGACTTTATCATGTATCCATGCAAGATATGCTCAGATTTCCAATCAGTGATTATTTTGCTTCTTTTGCTGGTATGCTCTAAGGTTAAAGAATCGCCCAATTGATAAACAAATAAATCCAGATAGCTTTGCAAATTCGCTGTTCGACATGAATGAGATATTCCATTTCAAAGGGAACGGAACGTCTGAATGTATTTCCGAAAATTACGCAACCGAAACATAGTATTCCTAGTTGATTACTAGATATTATATAGCTTGGATTTTTGTTTTGTCAATAACCAATATTTGTTTTTTTAATGTTGCACAAGCAAAAACGCAACAAGCCGAATAATCAATACGTGTTTTTTAAGGGAGAAAATGCACTTCTCCAAAAATACTTGGCGAATCGTATTAAAGTTTGTTTTGCCGGAAGCAATGTATGAGACTCAAAGAGTTAAACACTTATGACTCTTTCTCAATTGTTCAACTTGATCCTTTCATCGCTTCAGGAGATTCTCCTGTGTTTCTATTGCTCTTCCTTGAGCTAATGGGAAATAGAGCTATTGCCGTATCACCGATTTTTTAGATTCAAGTGTTAATGATGTTTTATCGAATGAAACTGAAATTCCTTTATGATTCACCGTTTCATTACCACGAGGAAAGCGTATTTTTCAAATAAAAATATCGTTCCGTGATAGAAGGAAGGACTAAAATTGAAGATGCAGTTTTTTCAATTTCGATCCAATTCGAACCTGTTACACTAATGTCATTATTTATTTGCACCTACCAAAACGGATAGTTCGCTTGTAATGTTATGAAAAATTTATAGAGAAAAGTACAACCGAAACCAAACAACAAAATTCCGGCAATAATCGAAACAGTCATTATTGCTTTTTTATTCATTGCTTTTCGTGTAACCGAAATGATAGTAAGAAGTATAATGTCATGTACCAATATTCCTGATAAGATTCCTAATGCAGTAATAAAAAAATCAGCTGTATTCGCTTGAGAAAATGAATCTGTCAACACTACACCAAAAATTGATATCCAAAAAATTAAATTACTTGGCGAGATTGCAACAAATATACCATTTCGATATGTTTTTCCAATCGATTTATAAGTTGGTTCGCCAATCATTGTCATATCGTGATTTGCATTTTTTATCGAATCATAAGCTAAATAAAATAAAAAAACAGCGCCTAGCAGCCATAATGGAATTTGTATTAAAGGGGCCGATAATAGGGGAGCCAATCCTAAATAAATGGCAATAATTAAAAGAAAATCAACTGTCATCCCGCCTAACCCCACCGCCCAACCATGTAAAAAACCATGTTTAATCCCTTGTTTAGTCATTTCAATTGTGATGGTTCCTATCGGTAAAGCAATCGTTAACCCCATTAAAAAGTATTTCAAATATATTTCCATTTATATAGCCTCCTAACTTATTTTGAAAATAATTTTTTGTTTATAAGGAACAGTTTTTAAAAAATAAATATGTCAGGCAGGACAAATGGAAAAGTTAACCTTTTTATTGTAATGATACTGACTCGGTAACGTCAATAATTTTGTATAATGCAAGATAAATAAAGTACCTCTGATGGAAATTTAGAATAGAGGGCTGTTTTCTTCACACAATGCGGCTAAATTTTAAGTCTCCTGTATGGCCTTTTGCAATAATGGTTCATTGCAACATTTACCAAACATTTGCTGAAAGACTTCCTTTGCTTCGGTACTCCTCTCTACTTTTGCTCTGCCCATTTTTCATGAAAGTCTTATATCATCAAATATACAACTTTTCCCCACGATTTCTAAACTGCTCAAATGCCCATCGGTTTCAACTATTTCCGAATTTCTTTCGATCGAATTGATCGCATAATGTACGTTCCAAACCCTGCTTGAAAAGTCCATAATATTCAAGTCGTTCCACGATTGCACCTTTCTCTGGAACTTACTTGACCAGTTGGTTCAAAGAAAAATGAAAGAAATAGCAGTTCCTAAAACGCAGGAAGAAAGATGTGATTTTTTTACATTCGACTCAAAGTCGAAGTAAAAAAAATGTTCAGACACATCAAGGGTGATCTGCAGATGATCCTTGCAGGAGGGCGAGTTTGGAATTGTGGCAATAGTTCACAGCATCCTGAAAATATGGGTCCGCATTTTCAACTCAGACAAGAATCGAAAAATTACAAAAGCCAGCGGAGAAAAACAACTATTTTTCTCTACTGGCTTCATTTTAGAATTTATCGGACCGTTCCTGTACTTCTCATTTGCATAATAAGGCCTATTGAAGAATTGTGTTTTTGCTTTTATTACTAGTTGAAAAGGTAATAAAAATCCAAATTATATTTGACATAATATATAAAACGGAAAGACATAATAAAGCATATAATATCATACTAGTTGTAGAAGTAAATATAAATAAAATAGTAGTAAATATAACAGCCATCCCTATTAGAAGACCTAAGCCACAGAGTGCAGCCATTACATACTTAAATGCATCAACCCCTAAACTGTAAATAATTAAAGGGATTGCATAAGATATAAGAATGAGAACTATAGACATCCACATACCGATGTCTCCAAATTGATTGACATTAGGTCCTGAATTAGATATTGGAGAAAGTGAAGCCAATACAATGATTGAACAAAGAATGGTTGCTGAAATTGCGCTTACAATAATAATTTTAAGTTTTTTATTCTTATTATCCAAAATGAACATTCCTTTTTAGTTTTATGTAGTCATTTTCCCTTAGCTAATTGATAAAATGCTAAAAATTAAAAAACAAAATGTTTAATGCCCCTTGTTCTAGTTGAACAATAGAGCTCAACTATAAATTGTCGTCAGCACCTATGTCTTAGTAAAAATCCATTGTATCCTCGAAGAAGAAGCATATCGTTGCGTAATTTTTATAAGGGAGTATATCATTCGATGTTTTACTGATAATGTTTATTCAAAACTTTCCTAAATTTTTATCATTTTTATTTGCATTTCATGCTTTGCTATGATTATCTCATTAAAATAAAACACAGTCTTTTAGAGTTATTTCCATTTTACTCCATGACATATGTTTTTTAAACAAAAGTTTAGATACTAATAAAATTCATGTTAATGTTGTTATTTATGTTCTTAATGAAAATTAAGTTTGTTTATAAATATCAAACAAATATTGAACCGTAAATAAAAAAGAATCCATTTGGAAAAAAGCTTGATCAAATGGATTCTTCCATCAAACATAAAATTGTTTTTTTTTAAAAGAATAATCATTCTTCTGACCGTTAATACGCTTTTTTATTAGTTTTCATCAAAAAAATCACCAAAATCCATGCCAGCTAAATCAAAATTCTCTTCGTCCAAACCTATGGCCTCTGCCGCATCTTCTAACATTTCATCTACACCGAGGTTATCCATTAGTTCATTTAATACCATACCACCTAAAACACCCATCGCCAATCCTCCAACCATGCTTCCAATGCCGCTTGCCATACTGCCTTTATGATGAGGCTGATAGGTAGGATAGGTAAAAGGTTGTTTATACAATTCCGGTTGCTGGACTGCTTCTGCAATATATTTTTCGAACGAGGACACCAGCTTGTCTTCGTTCTCTACTATTTCTTTAGTCAAAACAAATTCTCGTTTCGCTTCGATTTTTCCATAGCCAGATCGACATTCCACTTCCATCCAAACTTTGACTCCTTCTTCTACATAAGCAAAACGAATTTCTAATTCATGAACTTTGTCTGCGAATAACTGTGTCGGAAAAAATTCAAATTCTTGGCCATATTGATCAAGCTTTCCTGAAGTAGATTTTTCTCGGAAGCCTAAACGGGAAAGAGCATGAAAAATGGATTGAATCTCTTTCGATGCTCCAATGGTGATATAATCAATATCTGTCCGATCTACGCCTCCCTCAATATCAAGATGGGTATCAAAATAATAAGATACAGGGCCTCTAGATAAAGGCAAGGCTTGCGGAATTCGATAATTAAATGGGATGCGTTTTTCTTCTTTTTTTGAAATTACAAATGATCCGTTTAAAGGAATCCTCTCAACCTCCCGTGAAACAGACTGGCCATTCTTTGCTCTAACAGTCATCATGAATTGAACTGCCAACTGGTTGATCTGTTGATCTACTTCGCCTCCCTTAATGACAACTTCTCCTTGTACTACTTCACCAATCTGATAAGGACGATTTTCGAATTGTAAATCTACTGTCGCTGCTCCCTTGCCGAATTTCGCTAAAAATTTTTTAAGCATTTTTGAAATTCTCCCTCCATTTATTTAAAAATTTTTCTTTCTAAGGAACGACATCCCATTCCACTTATTTTAAATTTTAATGATACTGATTCGCTTGAGATATGCGACCATTAGAAGGAGTGAACTCAATTTAGAGAGCTTCGTTTAAATGAGTTTGGCGGATGACAGATTTTTATTTTCGCCGCAACTATAAGCACGTTTTGGGGATTACAGTATTCCCCTGTGGGTTGAAATATCGAAACCTTTTGGCAGACTTTTTTGTATTCTACTAGCGGGGGATCTTGTCGCCAATTCTTATTATGATTAATCTTCTACTAGAACTGGCGAGCCTTTATCAATTTTAGTAATCTCAATCGTTTTAATATGGTTCCCGGCCATTTCCACTACGTGAAAGGTGTACGGTCCAAATTCAATACTTTCCCCTTGTTTAATATCATAACGCTCAGTTAACATCCATCCGCCAAGTGTATCTACATCCGTTTCTTCAATTTTCAACCCTAACCAATCATTTATCTCGCTAATTAAGATGCGGCCATCAACTAAGGCTCGATCATGATTTATTTGTTGGATGATGGGTTTTTTATCTTCATCAAATTCATCTTGAATCTCACCGACAATTTCTTCAAGAATATCTTCAACTGTGACCAAACCGGATGTACCGCCATATTCATCATATAAAATCGCCATGTGTATTCGTTCTTTTTGCATTTTCAGCAACAGATCATGGATTGGAATGGATTCAATGACTTGAATAATTGGACGGACAAAATCATCTATGGATTTTTCGGTATTTAAGCTATCGTAAGAGGAGATTTCTGTAAATACCTCTTTGATGTTGATAAGGCCAATAACATGATCTTTATCTCCGTCAATTACCGGATATCTTGTAAATTTTTCTTTTTTGACGATTTCCAAGTTTTCTTTAATGGTTTTATTTTTATCAAGTGCAACAATTTCTGTTCGGGGAACCATGATTTCTTTTGCGATCCGGTCATCAAACGTGAAGATGTTATTCACATATTTGTATTCCGTTTGGTTAATCTCGCCGCTTTTGTAGCTTTCAGATAAAATAAGCCGCAGCTCTTCCTCTGAGTGTGCAAGCTCATGTTCGGAAGCTGGTTTTAAGCCAAATAAACGGATAATGCCCCTTGCAGAACCGTTTAATGCCCAAATAAATGGATACATGATTTTATAAAACAAAACTAAGGGTCTTGCTGTTAATAATGTAATAGCTTCTGCCTTTTGAATGGCTACCGTTTTCGGAGCCAATTCTCCAATCACGACATGTAAAAATGTAATCGCAGCGAAAGCAATTCCAAATGACAGTATATTAGACACATATGGGGAAAAATCCATTTTTTCAAAAACGGGGTGAAGAAGATGCTCAACAGTCGGTTCTCCTAGCCAGCCTAAACCTAATGCTGTTATGGTGATTCCAAGCTGGCACGCTGATAAATATTCGTCCAAATTGGAAATGATTTTTTTAGCTACAACAGCATTTTTATTTCCTTCCGAGATAAGCTGATCAATTCTTGAAGATCGGACTTTTACAATGGCGAATTCAGAAGCGACGAAAAATGCTGTGAAACCAATTAATACAGCAACCATAAATAAATTAAATATTTCCAAACTACGGCCGTTCCCCTAGAAAAAGGAACGACTTACACCTCCTAATAACGAAATGTCAACAGTAATTATGCTTTTTTCACTATTCCCTTGTATAGATCTCTCTTTATCATCCTAAAAACATGATTAATGATTGTAATAATGCCATCGTCTGTGGAGACAATTGATTCGAAATCTTTTTCTTACATTCATCATCCAATTTGCCTAAAAGATCATGAATTTCTTTAATTTCATCCTCCAATAATTTCATATGTTCAGCAATTGTTTTGGCTTGTTTAAGAATAAGTTCTTCCTCTGCTGCTGTTTTTTTTCTATGCAACTCTAGCCTCTCTTTTATCATGTCTAATGAATAATTCAGTTTTTTGTAATGGTCAATTAATTTTAAATCCTCAAGAGCAGATGAATCATAATATCGATAATTCGATTTGGACCGTTCTGCTTTAAGCAAGCCTAGTTTTGTATAATAATCGATTGTTCTTTTAGAAACATTTGCTATACTTGCTAGTTCACCAATTTTATAGACGACCCCATCCATCTATACCCCCTTTTTACCCTTCTAATAAGATCATATTATAATCAAACTGTACAGTCAAACGTTATACTTTGACCTTCACAAAATTGTAAATTTTTATACAATTATTCTTCTGATCAGACTTACATTACACAAAATTCTTGAAGGTACCCTGGAAAGCGTCTATTCTCTTTTCTGTTGTTTTTATTCTTGATCCATTGTTCTCAATAGTGAAAGAAATATCTAATCTTTAGTTTTCTCTTTTATTGCTTAGAAGAATTAAATAGTCCTGTACTGGATTTTTGGTCAAACCAAAACAGAAGTAAAAGAAAATGCTGACTTAGCAATAAGATCTTCCATAAATGAAATAGAACAAGATGCGAAAAACAAGATTAAAAATTTAATTGATCCTATATTTTTGGATTATATCCTTTACCTCACCATAAAATTGTTTTTTAATCCCCAGACTCCCTTAATACTTTCCACTCTTTGATTACTTCTCCCACCTCATTTATTTCATTTAGCATTTGCTTAACCCTACGTAAGCGGAAATCTTGGGCAGACTCAACGACTTCCTCAATAAATGCCTTTGTTTTTGGCATTTTGTCCAACTTTTTTCTAATAATGATCTCTCTCCAATCAAATATCCCACCTTTCCAGAGGATGAGACAACCTTGCAGGTCCTGTCTGAACCGGATCGGCCAGCAACGTCGACTTCCTACATATAGCTTTATCGTACCGGTCGCGGGGATACACCTATCGTCTTATACGATTACCAGCAAACCCGTTCAGGCAAGCACCCACGCATTTTTTTTGACGGCTTCCGGGGATATTTGCATGTGGACGGGTATGCGGGTTATAACGTCCTCCCCGATGTGAAATTGGTCGGGTGCTGGGCCCATGCCCGCCGCAAATTCACAGAAGCCCTGCAGGTACTGCCTGAATCGGCGAGCACTTCCACCGTCAAAGCAAAGGAAGGTCTGGCCTATTGCAATAAACTTTTTGAAATTGAGCGCAAGCTTAAAAGATGCAAGTCCAGAGGAGCGCTATCAAGCACGGCTGGAGCACTGCAAACTCGTGCTTGAGGCTTTTTTGTCATGGCTTAAAGAGCAAATGCCGCGCGTACTGCCAAAAAGCGCACTTGGCAAAGCGATCAAGTATTGTCGTACCCAATGAGAGCGGTTGGAGACATTTTTAGAGGACGGCCATTTGGAGATCGATAATAATCGCGGGGAACGGTCAATTAAACCTTTTGTGATCGGTCGCAAAAACTGGCTCTTCAGTAATACGTCAAAAGGAGCAAGGTCCAGTACGATCATCTATATAGTGTTGTGGAGACAGCCAAGGAAAATTGGAGCGAGTTGGATTCATTCAACTACCTTGCTACCTGTTTCAAGAGCTTACCAATATAGATACGACAGATAAAACAAAATTAGCTAAATTCCTGCCATGGTCACCGACGCTTCCGCAGGAATGCCGTGTTCCTAAAAAATCTAAATAAAGCATACATGAAATCCCCATCTGAATACAGGTGGGGATTACTTTACGCATGAATTGGTAAGCGGGAAATTAAAACGAAACATACTAAGATTAGTAGCACAGACCACGACCATGGTCTGTGCTACTATTTTTTTTTAGTAGAAGTGGAGAATAGGTCGTGACAGCCCCAGAACCTTGAGTTCGTAGTGAAAAACTGGCCTACTTCACTGCCCTTATAAGAATCGGTTTCAGTATGTTGGATCCTTGAGATCGTGTATAAGAAAAGGGAATCGATAAGGTGAAGTGAAGACTTCTACATACTTTAGCTATTTTGAGAAAACGTGAGGAACTGATTTAGCAGATGGTTGTTCTTTCAGAAGAACGAAATGAATATCAAATATTAATCAGTATTCCTGGTATAGGGAAAAATACAGCCGTTCGTTTGATTTAAGAAATAGGCGACATGACACGCTTCGAAAATCATAAGCAACTCAATGCCCATGCAGGAATTGATATAAGGCGTTTTCAATCAGGCACATTGTTTTACAAAGATAAAATCAATAAGCGTGGCAACAGTCATCTGCGCAAAATCCTTTATTTTACGATTCAAAATATGATCCGCCAACGACGCTTTGGACACAATCATTTTGTAGAATACTACGACAAATTAAAAACGCAACCCTATAACAAATGTCATAAAGTTGCGTCCATCGCATGTGTGAATAAGTTATTGAAGTGCCTCTTCCACCTTATTACACACAATTTAACGTACAATTACGAAATCGCTTCAGTATCTTCGTAATTGTGTAGGAAAAGTATAACATAATGGGCCTAGCGAAAAAAAGCAAAAATCGCTAGGTCTATTTGGTATGCGAAAATCTTTTTTTGGCGGAGGGGGTACCCCTTCCACCAAAAAAAGATTCATTATCTCAAATAACTATTGACTGTAGATGAGCAAATTCACTAACATAAATTTACATCCGAACAAAAAAGGAGACATGAACCCGATTCCTTGATTAGAATAGATGTGTCACCAAACCATTCTCAAGGAGGTTCATGTCTCATGAATAGACTACCACATCACCAAGGAATCGACAAGTTTTTCGCAATGTTGGGGCTGGCCCTTTATTTCTCTAAGCCGGTCATGAAGCATCTCGTTCATATTATCGATGCGCTGACAACGAAAGGATTTGTGGGAACCTTGACCGATCTGCATCATGAGAGCTTTCATCCCAACCATCGAACGACACTGAGCCATTTTTTCACGAAAAGCCCTTGGGATGAAGAAATCTTGCTTCGCAAACTCCAGCAGTGGATGCTTCGTCATGTGGAACGAACGGCCAAGCGAAAGAATCACCCCATTTTTGTTTCGATCGATGATACGATCTGCCGAAAAACGAAGCCTTCGTCACAGGCGAAACACGCTATTGAAGGGTGTAATTGGCATTATTCTCACGCGGACAAAAAGTCGATTTGGGGACACTCTCTCGTCTGGCTCATGGTTCATACGATGACGCAAGCCTTTCCCTTTGCGTTTCGCCTCTACGACAAGGCGGATGGGAAAAGCAAGGGTCAATGGGCCATCGAGATGCTTTCTTCTTTGGATGTGCACGGTTCTGTTTATGTGCTGATGGATTCTTGGTACCCATCGAAAACACTCGTGGAAGCCTGCCTGAAAAAAGGATTCCACGTCATTGCGATGCTCAAGACGAATCGGGTTCTTTATCCAAAAGGCATCGCCATCCAAGCCAAACAGTTTGCCCGCTATATCGAACCGAACGACACCCATCTCGTCACGGTGGGAGAAGAGCGTTATCGCGTGTATCGCTACGAGGGAGCGCTGAAAGGTCTCGATGATGCCGTTGTGTTGTTGGCTTGGAAAGCCGATCAGCCGATGACACCTGAACATCTTCACTGCGTCTTGAGCACCGACCGGGAGCTAAGCGATGAAGAGATCTTGCGCTACTATGCCCAGCGTTGGTCGATCGAATGCTTTTTTCGACAAGCGAAAGACCAGCTGAAGCTCGATGGGTACCGCGTTCGTCAACGTCGGGCGGTGAAACGGTATTGGATCTTGGTGCAACTCGCTTATGTGTACAGTATGGTCGAATCCAACAGCGATTTCTCTACCGGGCTTGACTTCCTTCGAAAGAAGAAAGGACATAGCCTCGTGGAGTTTATTTACGATGCAGCGAAACAAGATATTCCCATTGATGTCGTTAAAAAACAGCTTCATGTGGCATAAGGGGTACTCCGTTTGTCTCTTTTTACATGGTAATTATTGTAATGAAAATTGCTCAACTACAGTATTGATAAACCTCTTGACTAATCGTAAGAAGGGGGTGTCTAATAAGTCGATTTTCCGGCTTATAGACGCCCCTTTAATGTTTTAGAAACGCTGATATATCAATACTTATGATGTTTCTTTCAGTGGATTTTGACATTCTGGACAGCCCCTTAATCATTGAGAAAATTTTGATTTTGATATTAAAACCTTTGCCTTTTTAAAGTATGCACAAATTTATACCGATCCGCCCGGTATGCTGATTTTACAAATTCGAATGGCGTCCCGTCATGAAGATAAGAGGTTCGTAATATTAACAATATCGGCGATCCTTTTTCGATTTGCAAATGCTTTATCTCTGACTCCTTGGCAATTGATGCTTCAATTTGCTGGAATGCCTCGCTGATCACCAGGTTTAATTTTTCTTCGATATAACTGTAAAGGGATTGATGGATAATTTCTTCCGTAAGCCCTTTTACTAGATTGGCCGGAACATAAGTAGTTTCTAAGGCCATCGGAACGTCATCCGCAAGACGGACCCGTTTGATTTCATATACGGGAGCGTTTTTCTTTAGCTTTAAATGGCTGGCTGTTTCCAAGCCGGCCGGAATCACTTCAAAGGATAATAACTTGCTGCTTGGTTTCATTCCACGTTCGAGCATATCTTCTGTAAAACTGGTCAGACCATGGAGCCGCTGTTCCACCTTTTGTTTGCTAACGAATGTTCCACGGCCTTTTTGTCTGTACAAATACCCTTCGTTTACAAGATTGTTGATGGCCTGGCGGACTGTCATCCGGCTGATTTGATAGCGCTCCGCGTATTCCCGTTCTGAAGGAATTGCTTGATCCGGCTGCAGTTCACCATTTTCAATCTGTTTTTTTATAAATTCTTCCAGCTGATAATATATCGGAATTGGTGATGATTTATCAATCATTGAAAACTCTCCTTGTTGTGAAGCTAAACCAATTGCAATGCATCTTTGTCCGCAATGATTGTCACATTGTTATGAAGCTTTAGTAAGGATGCCGGGAAATCTTCATTTACTTCGCCATTTACTAGTCTTGCAATTGCTTCTGCTTTTGATGTGCCTGATGCTAGTAAAATAATTTCCTTGCTTTCCATGATCGTTGCAATTCCCATTGTGATCGCATGAGCAGGCACGTCTTCTATAGAAGGAAAAAATCGAGCATTTGCTTTTCGTGTACTTTCAGTTAGTGCTACGACATGAGTGCGGCTTTTAAACGAAGTCCCCGGTTCATTGAAGCCGATGTGACCGTTATGGCCGATTCCCAAAAGCTGAACGTCCACACCGCCAAGTTTTTGAACGACGCTCTCAAATCGTGAACATTCGAGTTGAAGATCTTTCGCCATCCCGTCCGGAATGTAAGTCTGTTCATGCGGGATATCAATATGGTTGAACAATTGTTCACACATGAAATAATGATAGCTGTTTGGATCGTTTCGGTCGATTCCGCTGTATTCATCAAGATTGACGGTTGTGACTTGTTTATAAGTTGTTCCGTTCGTTTTGTGGTCTTCAATTAATTTTTTATAAACGCCTATAGGAGTGCTCCCGGTCGCAAGTCCAAGTGTTATTTTTGGATTGATCCTTACCTTTTCAATGATTTTTCTTGCAGCCATATGGCTCATTTCATCATAATTTTCAGCTTTTATAATATTCATTTTACTCAGTTCTCTCCTCCCTTTTTATATGCTAATTTTCCGCGGCAGAAAGTCGTAAACACTTCATTGTTTTCATCAAGAATGACGATATCAGCGTCTTTTCCGGGTGCCAAGCTTCCTTTACGGTCATAGACACCCATTTGTTTCGCCGGGTTTACGCTTGCCAACTGAATAGCTTCTAAAAGTGAAATCCCTGTGAATTGTATCATATTTTGAATCGAATCTTTCATTTTTAAAATGCTTCCGGCGAGGGTTCCGTTTTCTAACAGTGCTTTCCCATCTTTTACGGTCACATCCTGGCCTCCGAGGTCATATGTTCCATTTTTTAAACACTTCGCCCTCATAGAATCTGTAATTAAAATCATTCGGTCTGTTCCTTTTGTCTGCAAAGAAAGTTGAATCATTTCAGGACAGACATGAATTCCGTCTGCAATGATTTCGACCATCAATTGTTTCAGTAGAAGAGCTGCTCCTGCGATTCCGGGCTCGCGATGATGCAGTCCTCTCATTCCGTTAAATAAATGGGTGACATGTTTCGCGCCGGCATCCACAGCCTTTACTGTTTCTTCGTATGTCGCATCCGAATGGCCGATTGAGGCAACGACTCCGGATTGATCCAGATAACGGACAAACTCCAAGCCGTTTTCTTGTTCAGGTGCCATCGTTACAAGTTTTATCCCGTTTTCAGCCAACTCTTGCCATCGTTTAAAAAGGTCAATATCCGGCGCGAGTATATGCTCGACAGGCTGAGCTCCGGCCCGTTTTTCATTGATAAACGGCCCTTCAAGATGAATGCCGAGAATTTCAGCTTCTCCGGCTTCATTATGATGTTTCCGGTAATTTGCAACGTTTTTTAAGGCATCTTCAATGCTCTTTATTTCCTGTGTAATGGTTGTTGCTAAAAAGCTTGTCGTTCCTTCAGCCGGAAGAATGCCCGACATCGTTGATAATGCTTCTGTCGTTGCGTCCATCGTATCTGCTCCACCCACTCCGTGAATATGAAGATCGATAAAACCGGGAACTGAAATGTATTCTTCTGGCAATTCAATAACCTGTATATCTTTGCTCAGACTGGGAAGGCTGTCTAAATTACCAATATCAATAATTTTGTTACCTTCTATATAGATAAAGCCTTTATTTATGATCTCTTTTTCTAGTGCCACTTTTCCGTTTTTTAAAAGAAGTCGGTTCATAGACTTCATCTCCATTCTTTTGCAGATCTATAGATGGTTAGTAAGGAATTTATGTTAAAGAATAAAATCCCTCAATTGCATTCCGCAAATAACCGGAATGCTTTTCTAATAGGTTTATGACATCGTTTCCTTTTAAGCCAGTTACAATTTGTAAAATAGCCGCTTTTGTATTGTAGTTTTGTTCAGCTAGAGCCTTTTTAACTTCCTCTGAATCCGCACCGGTAGCCATTTTAACAATATTTTCAGCCCTTTTAAACAACTTTTCATTCTTCATTTGGACATCAACCATTAAATTACTGTATACTTTTCCCATCTTAATCATAGAAGCTGTTGAAAGCATATTAAGAACAAGTTTTTGTGCTGTTCCGGCTTTCATTCTTGTAGAGCCTGTTATGACTTCAGGACCAACAATCGGGGCAATCGTATATTTTGAGATTTTTTCCATTTTTGAGTCCCTTGTACAAACAACAGAAACAGTTAAGGCTCCTACTTCATTTGCATATTGTAATGCTCCTATTGTATATGGGGTGCGGCCGCTTGCAGCAATTCCAACAACTACATCTTTTTGAGTTAAATGTAAATTCCTTAAGTCATTACTACCTTGCTCCAAATCATCTTCCGCTCCTTCGATGGCTTCGGTTATTGCTTTTTTCCCTCCGGCAATCATTGCGATGACCATATTCGGATCCGTTCCATAAGTAGGAGGGCACTCAGATGCATCAAGGATTCCAATTCTACCTGAGGTTCCGGCCCCAACATAAATTAACCGTCCTCCTTTTTTAAAGGAATCAATAATCAGATCAACGACTTTCGCAATGACTGGAATTTCTCTTGCGATGGCATTTGGAACAAGTGTGTCTTCCTGGTTAATTACAGAAATGATTTCTTCGGTAGACATCAAGTCAATATCCATTGTTTTCGGATTACGTTGTTCCGTGTTTAATTTTGAAATATTCATATTCAATCCCTCACCATAAATTGAAATTTTCCTCCGGCTTTTATGAATGATAGAAGGGGGAGATCCTCTTCGATAACATGTCCAATTACATTTACACGATCATCTTTTGGCAAATCATGAATGGTAATTTGCAGTTCTCCTGCATAGCGTCCATATAATTGATTATCAATGGTAATCGTTCCTTTCTTCCGCTCCATCTGATTTGATGGTGCAATAAGTACAGTACCTTTTTGAGCATAGGAACGGGATTCAACTGAACGAATTACATCCCTGGCTGGATCCATTCGATTTGTATGGATCTGGTTAAATAATTGCTTCTCGATTCGGTCATTAATAGGCTTCATTCTTAATGGAATCATACCGTTTCCGATAATTGATAAGCGATTTAGAGTATCATTTGTAACAGAAAGATCGCCAATTAGAACCTTGTCTGTATCGTATGAATGGAATAATTCAGCTGCAGCAGTAACAGGTGATGCGGTCCTGTGCTTTTCCAAGGTCGGCAATCCGGCATAGACAGGTCCCCGCATCTCTTTATCTCCCGGGATAAAGGCTACTGTTGTGAAACCTTTCGATTTTAAAAACCGGTTTCTGTTCATGAGAAAGTTAGTGTCTAATCCAGTTTCTGGACGGGGGTAAAAATTGTGCCACGCTTCGACATTCTTAACGATAAGCCCTTTGTTTATCAAGATGTCAATTTCCGTCTCTGATACGGTGCTTGCATTAATACCGACTTTCATTTTTTTCGAAAGCTCAACAATCTCCTCGGATGTAAATCCATAATCAACACGGATTCCCGTCAGTCCCCATTGAACCAATTCATCCAACGACTGAAAATCCAGACCGAGATAGCCTAGAGATTTCGGGGAAACGTCTGCGAAAAGCTCCATGTTAAACTTTTTCGCCAAGCTTCCTAAATCTTTGAGAAGATATAGGTAAGTGTTTGGATCATCCTCAGGAATATGAAGGGATGTAAAAATAGAACGCAATCCCAGAGATGCTGCTTTTTCAATCCATTGAACGTTCTGTATTGTCCGTTCTTCACTTAAATAAATGGAGATTCCGATCATATGATCACCTCATTATAGTCAGAATTTTACGAAAATGAATCAATACGGAAAGAAGGAGGAATTATGTATCCTCCTTCAAAAAATAAGTTTATCAGCTAGATATTTTTCGCCATTTCTTCTTTAAATCCAAATATCCAGGTAAAAATAAATCCGAAGAAATAAGCAACGAGTAATCCTAACAGATAAAGAATAATTTGATCCGTGTGTACAAGGAAAGCTAACGGAATTCCCGAGACTCCAATTGCGATGGTGGCAATTTTAAAGAATGCCTGAAATGCCCCGCCGACGGCTGCCCCGAGACAAGCTGTTAAGAATGGGCGTCCGAGAGGCAGGGTTACACCGAAAATTAAAGGTTCGCCGATTCCAAGAATTCCAACTGGAAGACCCCCTTTAATTACTTTTTTCAAACGTTCATTTTTCGTTTTAAAGTAAATTGCAAATGCGGCACCAACTTGGCCGGCTCCGCCCATGGCAAGTATCGGGAGTAGAGGGTCATCTCCGATTTTATTGATCAATTCCATATGAACTGGAGTTAGACCCTGATGCAAACCTGTTACAACAAGAGGAAGGAATGTTCCGGCGAGAATAAGCCCTGCAATTATTCCTCCCATATCAATAAGCCCTAAAAGCCCTTTTGTAATCAAGTCAGATATAAAGCCGCCGATAGGCTGCAGGACGATCAGTGTTACGATACCGGTAATGAGTAAAGCTAGAGTCGGCGTGACAATGATATCTACAGCTGAAGGGACAAATTTGCGGATCCGCTTTTCGAGAAACGCGATAAATGCAGCTGCAAGCATGACTCCAATTAAACCGCCTCTTCCCGGCACCAGTTCTTCTCCGAATAATGTAATGTTGGCAAGTCCAGGGTTAATGATTAAAATACCTGCCGCACCGCCAAGAGCAGGAGATCCTCCAAATTCTTTTGCAGTATTAATTCCCACAAAGACACCGAGGTAATTAAATAATCCCCATCCGATAAAGTTTAGTATCTGAATAAGGATTGATTCAGGATCTGCACCTGAACGGACAATTACATTTGTTATTCCAGCAATAAGACCAGAAGCAACAATTGCAGGAATTAATGGAATAAAAATACTGGCAATTCTTCGTAAAAATAACTTGAAAGGAGTTGCGTTTTTCTCTTTCAATTCAGCTTTTGTTTTGGCTGCCAATCCTTCAAAGGGATTATTGTTTTCATCGTCAATGTTCCTTATATTTTGACCTGTTAAGTCTGAAACCTCATTCGCAACCTTAGTGACAATTCCGGGTCCAAGAATAATTTGTAATGTTTCTGCTTCAACTACGCCCATGACACCATCAACATTTTTTAACCCATTGAGGTTTACCTTTTCGTAATCAATAGGTTTAACTCGGAGACGAGTCATGCAGGAAGCAAGATCAGCAATATTTTCCGTTCCACCTAACTGTTCTATAATTTCTTTGGCCAAACGCTCTTCTTTACGCACAGCTTTTCCCCCTTATTGTAAGGATAATCATTTAAATAATATGAATCCGTTTACAATTTCATGTTATCAGCTATTAGTATAGTTGTCTAGACCATTCCAAAAATATTTATCTATCAAACTAGAGCAAAAAGCATTCTAACAATTGGATACTGTATATAACGCAATGAGCAGTAAAAACGAAAAGGCACTGTGTTTTGATGAAAATTTGGTTCAGAGTGAAAAATGCTAAAATAAAAAATGATATATTGGATTGCTGTGATAAAGGAGGTTAAAAGGTTGCCAAAGGTACGAACGAGAGACATAATTGAAAAGTTTCAATTAGAGCTCATCAGCGGAGAAGAGGTGATTAACCGCCCGATCACGACGAGTAATATTTCTCGCCCCGGAATTGAAATGGCCGGGTATTTTGATTATTATCCAGCAGAGAGAGTCGGTGCAGTTCGCAGCCATAAGCGAATTTCCCTTGTCAATTCCTCATGACTTTTTTTTGGACATGAACAAAATATTGATTGGAGAAAAAAAGTTGTTTAATCACTTCAAATTCTGGAAATTCTAGTGATATAGAAAGCACTTACGAAACCTCCTTATGTTTGTGTGGTAGCTAACATTATTGCCAGGTTTTCGTAAGTGTTTTCTTCTTTTTTGCCAAAATCACAAAAAGTGGTGATGAATTATACTTATCTTCGGGATATATATTTATTGACAATTACTATGAAATAATATAAAGGAGTGGAATCAAAAAAATGATAATTAGTAGAGAACTAAAATCTAATTCACTTGAAATTTGGAAAATTGAAATACCCGACATAGAAAGTACAAATTTTTTGATTATTGAAGATAAAAAGAGGCCAAGTACATTGAAGGACTATTCTTGGCTTAGTGAAACAGATAAGCAATTTTTTGAGCCGAGAGAAAACTATATAAAGGTTCAATTTATTTCAAATAGAAATATAGAGGAATTAAACATAGAACATAGTGAAATAGCAGCGTTAACCGAAAATTTATTAGGTCATGTAGCACAAGCATATTGTAGTTGGAACTTAGATTTTTTATTTAACATGAATCCAGATGATTATATTCGAGAGGTATTAGAAACATATGGGATTGATAGAGCTGATATTTCAAAATTTAAATATCTTTCCCAGGACTAAAAACCAATTTTAATGGGTTATTTCAATGTTCTTTGGCTTCATCACTTCATTACCTTTGTAAATTGGAGAACCCGATACTTGGATATATTGGGGTTTATTGAAAAAAATAATGACGAAAATAAAATTACAGATGAACAATTACAGACTTTGATAAAAGCAGAAGAAATAAAGAGTCCTATCTTTTACGGAAACGAAGAGAATCAATAGACTTTATTGTATCGAAAAAGAAAATATGGTTCATGTCATGGAAAGATAAGGTTCTTGGGCTAATCGTTCAGCATTTTTGGGATCCGAAAAATACACCAACTTAAACTTTTTAAAAGAGCTTTCCATCATGTTTCAGTTGTGATTTCGGCTTTGGCTGTTCTATCTTCTTCAATTTATTATAACTCATCAGCAAAGATGATATGATTACTTACAATTACATTTTGTATGTGACTAACTATTTAAGTCAGAAGACATAAAAAGTTCTCTTCTAGCTAGATAAAATTTGGTTGGCGAGCCAAAATACTAGGAGGGGCTTTTTTATACCTCGCTTAAAGCTTTCCGAAAACCATACACCGCTGTGCGTATGGTTTTCATTTAATTAATGATCAAAACTGTTATTAAGAGCCGCATTATTAATATCCGCATACAGAATCGATTCGGATAGATGTACGTATGAAAAAAAGAGGATATATGCTCTTGAAATTCGAACATATATCCTCGGATTCATATACACTTACAACGCCTAAGCAAGTGCCAAAAGCCAGATGTTATTCTTTTAAATGGTACGGAAGCGTTGCAATGACGATGTCTTTTTTCAGGATCAAAAAGAATCTTAAAAAGATCGCTGTTTGGTTATGAAGTAAAGTATGCCACCATTTTTTCACAATAAATTGAGGCATTAAAATAGTTATGGTTGCTCCTTTTGTTTCTTTTTCTACTTTATTAATGTAATCCAATAATGGAGAAAGGATTGTCCGATAAGGTGAATAAATAATTTTCAGCTCGATATCTGGATACAACTTATACCATTTGTCGCGTATTTTCTGTTCTTCTTCTTCGGCAAAAACAATTGTAATGGCTGTAATATCGTCTGAAATACTTTTTGCATATTGTACAGATTGATCAACGACTTTACTAATGCCTGAAATCGGGATGATCACCTTTGGAGTCACAATTTCTTTTGTTTCAGTCCGATCACTTTTATCCAATTTTAATTGCTGAGCTAATGTTTCATAATGAGCATGAATTTTGTTAAACAAGACAACGATTAATGGAATGGCTACAATCACTAACCATGCACCGTGTGTAAATTTCGCTATAACGGTAATGATCGTTACTAATCCTGTAGCAATTGTTCCAGTGATAATGATCGACAATGTGGCCATATTGCTTTTCGATTTTTCTTTCCATATTTTTTTAATCATACCGTATTGACCGATCGTAAAGGAAAGAAATACTCCGACTGCATACAGCGGGATCAGAGAATGTGTTTTACCATGGAATATGATAATTAAAATGATCGCTAAAATACTTAAGAGAATAATTCCATTGGAAAACACCAAACGATCTCCGCGCGCTGCTAAACTTCTCGGCAAATAACGGTCAGTAGCTATAATCGAAACAAGCTGCGGAAATCCGGCAAAACTTGTATTCGCAGCTAATACTAAAATTAACATGGTGATCATCTGAAAAATATAAAATAATATGCTATTGCCAAAGACGTGACTTCCAATTTGAGAAATGACAGTCTTATGTTCGGCTGGAGTCACTCCAAAGCCGGCACTTAAAATTGTAATACCTAGAAACATGATGCCTAACAGTAAAGACATCCATCCCATTGTAATTGCAGCATTTTTGGAACTGTTAGGTCTAAACGATGGCACACCGTTGCTAATGGCTTCCACTCCTGTCATTGCTGAACAACCGGATGAAAAAGCCCTTAATAAAATAAACACTCCGTATCCACTAGCGAAGAAATGTTCAGGTGTAGCGTGATTTGCATAATTAAAACCATGCCATCCTTCATTATATAATTTCCATCCTCCTGCAATAATGAGAACTAGTACTGAAATAATAAATAAATAGGTTGGATAGGCAAATACAGTGGCTGATTCGGTAATTCCCCGCAAATTTAAAATCATGAGCAATAATACAAGAGCGATGGCTATTTCCACCTTCCAAGTAAGCAAGGCTGGAAAAGCAGAAGTAAGAGCCGCAACGGCTGAGCTAATACTAACCGCAACCGTAAGAACATAATCAATCATTAATGCTGCGCCTGCTACTAGGCTTGTGGTGGTATTGATGTGGTCTCTTGCCACTACATAAGCTCCGCCTCCTGATGGGAAGGCATAAATGATTTGTCTATAGGATAAAGTCACAATGACTAAAAGCCCTACAATCGCCAAAGCTATGGGTAAGGAATAAAAAAACACGCTGGTTCCTAATATCATCAATACTAATAATATTTCTTCTGTTGCATACGCTACGGAAGACAATGCATCCGAAGAAAATACTGCCAATGCTTTCCATTTTGGTAATTTTTCATGTTTCAATCGTTTCGTTTCCATTGGCGAACCGATGAATAACCGTTTCAAATAAGCCATTTTCAAGAATCCTTCTTTCTTAAAAGTATTAGGCTTTTTCCTCTCTTATAGCTTGATGAACTGTATGGACTTTTATGTGCATCTTCATAAACATAAAAAACCACTGAGGATGTACTCAGTGGCCAAAAAGACATCATTCAACTTACATCCCTCCCAAAACGCTTACGAGGTTAGCTGTCGGATTAGGACTATGAGAGTAGCCCCTCCTTTTTCAAGGATTCACCCCAAGTAACAAAACGTTACAAAATGGTTCCCCCGCTCCTTAAAAGGATTCAGCGATTTAATCATATTCAATTTTACAGAAATTATCTTACTCAGTTTATGAAAAATTGTAAAGAGACAAATAATCGTTGCCATGTAAATGGGTAAGGCGTTAAAACTTTTATATCGCCCTGATTTTTAAACAATTATTATATATTTTTAAACAGTTTTATTATTCGTGTACAAAATTATCTAGTTTTGTAAAAAATTTCGATTAAATTTACTGAATAAAACATCAATGCTTCTTTCCAAGTTCCGTAGGTTATGAGTATAGGCTGTATCAATAGTGGTTTATTTGGCACTCACCCCTCTTATAAAATAAAAAAAGAAACCTTGAAAGAGTGTCGCACACTCATTCAAGGTGTTTATAATTACTTATATTGTACGGTTCCTAAAAATCTAAACTGATTTTTTTCATTGACATTTCCATTATATTGAAAGTTATAAAGTAAAATAACTGAGTTCGCTTCTTGATTTAAACGCTCACCGCAAAGCTCTATAAATTTTGGAATTATCTCCTCATCATAAGAAAAACCTTCAAGTAGAACACGTAAATCATTCGATGGTTCATCATAGAATTCTACTTCTCTAAAATCTTCATTATAGTAATCAATGTTAAAGTCTTTTTCAAATTCGGAAGGTAGTAAATCTCCATCTTCTGTATAACTATTCAAAATATAGTTTTGAAGATCCTTATATGACTTAGAGTTGCCAATAAATAATGATACAAACCCTTCCTTTTCCATATATTTCATACTCCTCCTTAGCTTTTTTACGGTCTAAGACTTTCCGGTAAAGATTCCACTCCACCTTCTAGTCTATAATTAGCCCAATTTTGGAGTCGTCTCTTAAATGTTGCATAATCTGGTGAAGAATCAATAATCTCTAACAATTCATTATGAGCTTTCGTAGAACCCTTCCCGCCATGAACTCCTTTTGGATTAACAAACTTCACATCTTCTATAGCAGTTCTTAATTCCTTAATTTGTTCTGCTGTTATACCCCACCGTTTAAAAGTAGGAGCTCGAGATACTAAATGCCACTCATGAAATCCACCTGGATGTCTAAGTCTACTTTCAATGGCTTTTCTTAACCTAGGGTCAGACCATACTTTATCAAACTTATCAGGAGCTAGTGAATTAAACCATCTATTAAATTCACCATTCTTTACAGATGGAACTGAATTAAGATTAACAGTACCCTTAGTGCCAAGTTCAACGCCATCGTTGCCTGCTTTACCTTCGCCTAGAAGATTTAACCCCGTCTTCTCACTCAGATAAGCTCGAACTTTATTCTCCAATCCATTGGTGTTTTCGGGCGGAACTTTAACGTTCCCAATCCCTTCCATGGCCAATCCCATTTGCCGGCCAGGGATTGAATTTTTCAGATTGGTCAGGGCGTTGTCTACGAACCGGCCGGCTTTCAGTGCACTGTTTGCGCTTTTGTTTTTCAAATGGTGCGGGATTTCTTTTGCCAAGCTTTTAGCATTTCTAATGCGGGGGAATATGCCATTTTCCGCACGAACCACCATATCCCGGACAAATGATTTGGACTGCAAGCCCGTTTTCGTCGCTAATAATTTTAGATCACTGGCTTCTCTTAGATGGGAGAAACGGGCGGCGCTGCTGAATGTGGAAAGCCCCTTTACGCCAGGGACGATATCCAATGGAGAAAGGACACCACGAAATACTCGTTCGTCTGTTTTCAACTCTCTCCCTGAAATCCAGTCTTTTCCGGAAACGGCTGAACTTAATTCCAGTGTACCATAAGCTGCCCCCAATGCCATCCCTGCTGGCGGACAAATGAAAGAAGTGCCTACTATGACAGCAAGTGCTGTTATTTGCCCCCAAAACTCTTTGTTCATCTGCCCGTCTTTGATCGATTCATACTGGAAAGCTTGGGAATTCAATGCTTTCTGTATATATTCTTGTTTCGAAAAATTTGCTTTAGGGTTCAGTTCTTTCCATGAAGCGTATTCCCGTTCTACCAACTTAGCATAGTAGTTGCTGCCACTGAACAGATCTTCTAGTCCAACTTCCGCTTTCGGCACGTCGATTGTTTGTTGCGTGCCGTATGCTCCGGGAGCGACGACCGTTTTTTTGGCGCCAATGTGATTTTTCGTTTTGATCTTTGATATGGATAAGTTGTGCATCGCTTCCACAAAAGCATCGATCTCTTGATAAAACAGATCATCGATGGTGCGGTCAACAATTTCTCCGACACGGCTGCTAAAGCGGTGCAAGACGAGATAATCTTCATATAATTGTTGATATTGTTTTTTTCGGTCTGTGTGGGTGAAAGAGATGACACCATCTGTGTCATATTTGGCGATGTCTGCTTGAACGTCTTCGAGAAGATCGTTTAGATCTTTTAATTTATCAATCATGCCTTTGCCCCATACACCGAGACCGACCAGATCGCCAATACCTTTCTTCGTCTTTTCCCATTCAGAAGGGATATACTTGACATCCACTGCCTTTATGCCTCCGATTGAAACGAAATGGATTCCAATATGTGGAATAGCTGTCTGTTTCATTATATAAGAGAATAATGGAAGTTTTGGTAAATTGAAAGAAAAAAAGGGAATTTTAAGTAAAAAATACCATTCGTTTTTCAGATCATGTTCTTATTTTAGATCGTAGGAACCGATCGAATAGACCTAAACCAATTTTTCCAAAATTGAATGAGAAGGGAATGAGCCGGATGTTTACTTTATTAAAACAGATGGGTCAGGTAAAATGGTTGATACAACATGGATTTCATTGTCGGCAGGCAAACTTTGAAATCTGTTTTAAACGGAAATAAAAAAGAGTCGTCGACCCCCAATCGTGCAAAAATCCCCGGGGATCGACGACTCTTTCAAATCTTTATTGAGCCCAAGCAAATCAAAGATTTGATAAAAATTCCCCTTTTCGTTAAAATAAAAATAACCAGTCAAGCATTAAAAATTGAAATGCTTATTTAACAACGTTTTTTTGGGTTTTTATCTTAACTATGAGGAATTGAAACGATGTCTAAAATAGATTCGAATGCAGCCCTAATTGTTTTTATCTTAACTATGAGGAATTGAAGCGAGATCGTAGAGAAAACTTTCTTCCCGTATCTCCAAGTTTTTATCTTAACTATGAGGAATTGAAACCTTACATGAATAATTAATAGAAGAAGTATTCGTTCCACTTTTGAAATGAGGGATTTAAACGTTAGTTACATCTAGATCCTTAAGTCTCAACATTCTTTTGCAATACTTATTTTCAAATTTCGATTCTATACCGTGAGAAACAACACAGGAAAAAGACCAAGAAAGTCTGAGATCTCATCGGTAAAGGGATTATAGAGATTTTAGGCAGAAGAAAAAGAAAGTCTGACGGAAAAGCCTCGGAAAAATCTTCGGATTGCTTACTTATACTCGATATTTGCATCTTTGATCAATCTTTTATATGTTCCACTATTCCTAAAATCCTTCTTTAAGTTATCACCCTATAAATCAACATTTCACGTTGTTTCTCTGACATTTCATTTAAGCACGCTTCTCGTTAGAGAATCCATGTCAAGCCCTTGATGGATAGATCACATACATATATGTATATTTATTCAAAATTTTGATAAAGATATACTGCAACACTCTGTATTTTTTTCTTGCAGAAAACAAACTAAACTTTTTGAGCTAATAATAACTTTACAAAAATTTTATAAATCACCGTAAAAAAGATTAAATGAATTGTTTACTTTTTCCTGACTTTTTAAAGATTTTTACTATATTTTTCTCTTTTCTAAACAAAATAAGATTGAATTGTAAGTTAATAGAAAAGAAAGGAGAAAAGGAGAATGGATGAAAGAGTTTTAGAGGTTCAAAGATGACTGAATAAAACCTATGGCGGTAGAGCTGGTTTTAATGAAGTGACTGAAGACGGAATTACTGGATGGGAAACGGTTTATCGCTTAATCCGGGCACTACAATTGGAAATGACAATTGTTTCTTCCAACGGCAATAAAGGAAACTGTTCTCCAATATCAATGATGAAAATCAGAATATTCAGTTAAATAAAAGTGGTTTCGTTCTAAATCTGTGCTGTTATTCGTTTTAATTCCCTTTAAACGAGCAGAGCGATCTAGTAAAGGTCGTCTTGAATGTTTAACCAATGCCAATATCAAAACCTATACTTGAGCCACGATCTACTTTAATCAGCTTTAAATGTTCTTCTTTTGGACATAAAAACACCCCTTTAGACAATCATAATCTAAAGGGGTAAAACTGTGCAATTTTTTATAAACGGTATGACTTTATTCAAAGCCACATATCCACTGCCCAATTGCTTTATTCGACTGTTACGCTTTTGGCTAGGTTGCGTGGTTTGTCGACGTCGCAGCCGCGGTGAAGAGCAGCGTAGTATGCAATGAGCTGCATTGGAATGACGGCAACAAGCGGTGTTAGATCTTCATGAACTTTTGGCAAGATGAAACGGTCATCGTCTTCTTCAAGTCCTTTCATGGAAATAACGCATGGATATGCACCGCGGGCAACAACTTCTTTTACATTTCCGCGAATGCTTAAGTTTACATGCTCTTGGGTTGATAAAGCAATGACCGGTGTTCCGTTCTCAATTAACGCAATGGTTCCATGCTTTAACTCGCCGCCGGCAAATCCTTCCGCTTGAATGTAGGAAATTTCTTTTAATTTGAGCGCGCCTTCTAAGCAGACGTAATAGTCAACGGCACGGCCGATAAAGAAGCAGTTTCGAGCTGTCAAAAGATAGTCCCGGGCAATTTGTTCCATTTCATCCTTTTGGCCGCATAGTGTTTCCATTGCATTCGAAATAATGGCAAGTTCTTGCAATAGGTTAAAATCAAGCTTGATTCCTTTTGTTTCAGCTGCAACAGCTGCTAAAATGGCAAGAACCGCAATTTGTGCTGTATATGCTTTTGTAGACGCAACCGCAATTTCAGGCCCGGCATGAAGCAGCAGCGTATAGTCCGCCTCACGGGAAAGAGTTGAACCCGGAACATTTGTTATAGTTAATGCTTTATGTCCAAGCTCCTTCACTTGAACAAGCACTGCACGGCTGTCTGCCGTTTCTCCGCTTTGTGAAATGAAAATAAACAGCGGATTATTTGATAAAAGCGGCATATTGTATGAAAATTCACTGGCAACGTGCACTTCTGTCGGTACTTTTGCCCATTTTTCGATTAATTGCTTTCCTACAAGCCCTGCGTGATAGCTCGTTCCGCACGCTATAATATAAATGCGGTCCGCTTCATGAACAGCTTGAACAATTTCTTGATCAATTTTTAATTGATCGTGTTCGTCTTGATATTTTTGAATAATTTTACGTATAACAAGCGGTTGTTCATCAATTTCTTTCAACATGTAGTGAGGGTATGTTCCTTTTTCAATGTCGCTTGCATCAAGTTCAGCAGTATATGGAGCGCGTTCTATTACGTCCCCGTTTAAATTTTTGATTGTCACTTGATCACGAGTGACAATAACGATTTCTTTATCCATTAATTCGACAAATTGATTTGTTACTTGCAGCATTGCCATGGCGTCTGAAGCAACAACATTAAAGTCTCCGCCAAGTCCCACAAGAAGAGGGCTTTTGTTTTTCGCAACATAGATCACGTCTCGGTTATTTTCATCTAATAGAGCGATCGCATAAGATCCCTTCAACAAGGATAATGTTTGGCGAAATGCTTCTTCGACACTTAAACCTTTGTTGACAAATTGTTCAATTGTTTGAACAATAACTTCCGTATCCGTTTCACTTTTTAATTCAACATTTTGTAAATACTCACGCTTTACTTGCAAATAGTTTTCAATGACACCGTTATGCACAAGTGTAAAGCGTTTGGATGCGCTTTGGTGAGGATGCGCATTTTCTTTGCTAGGCGCTCCATGAGTAGCCCACCGTGTGTGGCCAATTCCGATGGAAGCTGAAACATTTGCGTCCACACCTTCACGAAGCTCCGCAATGCGTCCTTTTTCTTTAAATACATATGTTCCTTCTCCGTTTAATACTGCAATACCTGCAGAGTCGTAGCCTCTGTATTCTAATTTTTCCAAACCGCGCAATAAAATTTCCTTGCAGTCTTGTTGTCCGATATATCCTACAATTCCGCACATAGTCTTTAGTTTCCTCCCCATTTAAAGGGGACAAAAGAAGCCTGAACAACTGGGGACAGATCTCTTTCCAGCCATCAAAGCTTCTCTGTCCCCTCACACATGTTTTGTAAAATGTATCCCGTTATGTCACAGTCTTTTTGTGCAAAGAGTCGCCTCTTTGTTTTAAGACGTGACTTTACGGCTGTACGGGAAGGCAACCGGGAGGCATCCGCCGAAACTTCGATAAACCTCCTCCTCGTCAACTAAGCAGATGTCCGCTCCTGCTTAGTCCAGGCGCTTTACAATAAAAAATTCTCTAACTGCCCACCTTTCTATTCTAGAATGTGCTAAAACAATTTATATATTACAATATGGAAAAGCAGTTCGTCAATTCATTTCTGTCTTTCCATATTGTATTATATGATTTCAAGCGTTTTCTCGATACAATGAATATTCAATAAAGAAAGGGAGCTTGCCTCCCCACAACCTCCTGAAAGTAGCCGGCATCCGCCAGCTACTTTCAGATAAAAATCGAAAAATAAAAGCAAGTGGAGAAAAACGCATTGTTTTTCTCCACTTATTTATTTTAGAGACTTATCGGACAGCCCCCGTCTCTTCATCATTCAACGCCCATTTCCGCTTTGATGACTTCCACAATTTTTTTCACGTACCGCTGGCATTCATCTTCCGTCGGCGCTTCGGCCATTACACGAACGAGCGGTTCTGTTCCGGAAGGACGTACGAGAATTCTTCCATTTCCGTTCATTTCTTTTTCTACTTCTTCTATAACAGCTTTTACTTTTTCATTTTCCATGACAGCCTGCTTGTCCTGCACCTTTACATTGATCAAAAGCTGCGGGAATTTTTTCATTTCACTCGCAAGTTCAGAAAGCTTTTTGCCTTTTGTCTTCATTATGTTGACAAGCTGAATCGCTGTTAAAAGACCGTCACCCGTCGTATTGTAGTCAAGAAAAATAATATGTCCGGATTGCTCTCCACCTAAATTGTAGTTGTTTTTCTTCATCGCTTCGACAACATAGCGATCGCCGACAGCGGTTTGAACGCTTTTTAGTCCATTTGCCTCCAAAGCTTTATAAAAGCCTAGGTTGCTCATAACTGTCGATACAACAGTGTCCCCGTTCAGCATTCCCTGCTCTTTTAAATATTTGGCGCAAATAAACATAATTTGATCCCCATCAACAATTTTTCCGTTCTCATCAATGGCAATCAAACGGTCCCCATCACCGTCAAACGCTAAACCTATATCTGCTTCTTTTTCTTTCACAAATTCCGCTAACGTTTCTGGATGAGTAGACCCAACCCCATCGTTAATATTCAGACCATTTGGAGATGCACCGATTGTCGAAACATCTGCATCCAAGTCGGCAAAAAGATGTGTAGCTAGTGATGATGTGGCTCCGTGCGCACAGTCCAAAGCGATATGTAAACCAGTGAACTCTTCGTCAACCGTCTGTTTTAAATATTGCAAGTATTTTTGTACGCCTTCAAAATAATCGCTCACTTGCCCCAGATCAGAGCCGGTCGGTCTAGGAAGGTTATCTTCTTCTTGATCGAGCAGCGCTTCAATTTCTTCTTCTTGTTCATCGGAAAGCTTAAAACCATCAGGGCCAAAAAATTTTATTCCGTTATCTTGAACAGGATTATGCGAAGCGGAGATCATGATGCCTGCTTCGGCTCCTAATGCCTTTGTCAAATAAGCAACACCTGGTGTGCTAATGACTCCAAGCCTCATTACCTCGGCGCCAATGGAAAGAAGCCCGGCAACTAAAGCACCCTCAAGCATATGACCTGAAATGCGGGTATCCCGGCCAATCAACACTTTTGGTCTATTTTTATCTTTTGTTAACACGTACCCGCCAAAGCGTCCTATTTTAAACGCTAATTCAGGAGTGAGTTCACTGTTGGCAACTCCTCTTACTCCGTCTGTACCGAAATATTTTCCCATGAATCATCGCTCCTTTTAAAAAATATCACTTAATTTGAAGCTTCTTCAGCAGACTTTTTCTGTTCAGATGGTTCAACTGAATCGTTATTTTCTTCTATTTGATTTCTTCTTTCATTATCTGCTTCTTCCAACGAGTTTTCTTTATTGGATAAGCGAATCTTCACTTTTTCACTCGATAAAACTGTCGAGAGGTTGTAACGGTTTTTGGCCTCCACATTTACTTCATGTTCTCCTTCATCTAACCCTGCAACATTCACATACAATTCGATATCAGATTCTTTTACGTTTTTCAAAACACTGTCTTTTCCTCGCAAAACAACATCCAGCTTTCCTGTATCCGGATCAATAAATTCAATTTCCTGATCGTTTCCTAAACCGATGACTTTGATCGGCACCTGTTTAAACGTCTTTTCTTCTCGTTTTTCAATATCTATTTTAATTTGAACTTTATTCGGGACAACGTTTGTCACTCCATCCGGAGCCGGAACATCAGCTTCAACTGTCGCATTTTCTTTGATTTTGCTTAAGTCGACAGATACATCATCAATAGACTCTATTTGCTCTAGCACATCCTTTGGACCATAAATTGTCACTTGGCTAGGGATCGATTGAATCGATGATATGCTCAGTCCATCAGAAAGCTTTCCTGTTGTTTTGATTTTTAAGGGTACAGATTTCGATTTCGTTGGGCTTTCTACCGGCACTGTTACGGTAACCGCTGACGGTTCGATTGTAACAGGCAGGATGTTCCCATTTGCATCGTATACTGCCACTTTTGACTTCTGTACAACTGTTCCATCAGCACCTTCCAAACTTACTGTTGCTTTCACAACAGCTACAGCATCAATATGCTCTTTTGCGCCTGTAATTTTTACACTGTCCGGTTTAACAATCGGACGCTCCGCAATGTAGCCTTCCTTCATTTTGTTTTTATTAATAACATCCACTTCAACCGGAAAATTTTCAGATACCTTTTCATGAATACCTACTGTAATGACAGCCGGATCAATGTCAACCTCCAATTGGTCAGACAAGTTTTTATGTTTCAAACGGACACTGTGTGTGCCAACGGATAAATCCGTTAAATCTGCAAAAATTTCAAAGTCCTTGACTTGTTTTGTCGTAGTGACAATACTTTTGGGCCCTTCAATCGTAACGGTGACGGTTTGGGGAATACCGGTGACAACAAATGCACGGTCGTCATAGTATACGTTTACGGGCACATCTGTAATTGTAGCTGTTTCGGTTGTGGATGGCGACTGAAATATATTGTATTTTTCTTCATTATTCGAAGCAGGCGATTCTATATTCACTGAAGCATATAGCATGAGCGCTAGCAACAATGCAATGATGCGCATAAACCAGTTGCTATTCATTAATTTATCCATTCTTTTTCACCCTCCATTGCCAGCGGCTAGAGGAAGCAGCTTTCGTACGGTTAAACTCAGCCAAGAGCATCTCCTTTAACGTTTCTGGAGTTAAATGTCTATGCAGCTCACCATCCTTGGCAATCGATATACCGCCTGTTTCTTCAGAAACAATGATAGTTATACTATCGGTTACTTCACTAATTCCCACTGCAGCACGATGGCGTGTGCCCAGCTCCTTCGATATAAATGGGCTTTCGGAAAGCGGCAAATAACAGGCAGCAGCGGACACTTGATCTTTTTGTATAATAACTGCACCATCATGTAAAGGGGTATTGGGGATAAAAATATTAATTAATAGTTCAGCAGAAATATGGGCATTTAGTGGTATACCGGTCTCAACATAATCCTCCATTCCTATTTTTCGTTCAATCGAAATGAGAGCACCGATTCTCCTTTTCGCCATATACTCAACAGCTTTTGCTATTGCTTCGGTCATGTTTGTTTGCCCATCATCTTCCTGGCTAGCTGCCCTTGCAAATAGACGCCCCCTTCCTAATTGCTCAAGGGCTCTGCGAAACTCCGGCTGGAAAATAATGATGATAGCCAAAAAACCCCAAATCAACACTTGGTCCATTAACCATTGCAAAGTATTCAAGCCTAAATATTGGCTTAACACTCTAACGATAATGATTACGATAATTCCTTTTAAAAGCTGAACAGCTTTCGTTCCACGAATCACCATAATCAATTTATAGATAACGAACCAAACGAGGAGAATATCAATGACATCTATGAGGTAATGCAAAAGAGAAAAATCCCCTAAGGTCATATTGTTTTCCTCCAATAGTTCATCAAATCGCGATTGATCTATTCTAATCAAACTTCTAGGTTTGAAAATCTCTCTAATCAAAATTCCACTTTATTATATCATAACTTTTCCTAAATGCACTTAAACATAAAAATAGACCATCCTACTAAAGATGGCCTATTGTTTAAAAACCTCTGACAGAGTCGATTTTACTTCATACCACAGCCACTCAAACAATTCGTTTATTTCCTCAACCTCTCCGGTAACTTGACCGGCAGAAGCCAAATATTGGTCTCCGTTAATCACCGTTACATTTCCTTCAACTTTTCCTTCTATTTTAATATCACCGTTTTTAACAGTAATATCACCTTTCACCGTTTCTCCTTCAGGCACAATAACAGTACGGTTGTCAACAACCAAATTATCATACTTTGTTACGCTGAATTGGCTTTCTTCATAAGAAGCAAATAAACTTCCAGTCATTAGAATAACAAATAGTGCAGCGGCTGAAAAGAAAGGATGATTTCGGAACCAGCGTCTAGTTGAGACCGTACGCTTTTCTTTCGGCAGTTTTTCTAACACCTTTTGCGTAAAATCTGTCGGTGCTTCAACATGTGAGATACTCTTGACAAACGCTACAGCTTTTTCCAATTCTTGATAATGTGCCTTGCAATCCTCACAAGATTGCAAGTGTTTTTTTAACTCACGGCCTTCATCCTCATGCAAATCCCCGTCCAAATACTTATGGATCATCTCCTCTACATGCTTAGGACATTTCATCTTACTCACCCCAATCACAAATGCCTTAATTGTTTGCGTAAAGCCTCCCGTCCCCGGTGTATTCTTGTTTTAACTGTTCCGACTGGAAGTTCCAATATCTCTGCGATTTCTTGCAAGGATAGCTCCTCAATATATCTCAATACGATGACTGATCGATATTTATCCGGCAGTTTTAAAATTTCTTTTTGAATCGTTTCTTGCAGTTCAATTGCTTCAACTTCTTTTTCAGGCATTGCAATATCAGATGATACTTGGGAGTACATTGTTAAGCCATCAGTCCCCGCAACTTCTGCATCTAAATAATAGTCCGGCTTCTTTTTCCGAATACGATCAATCGATAAATTGGTTGCAATCCGATAAATCCATGTAGAAAATTTTTTGTTCATATCAAATGAATGGATGTTCATATACACTCTTATAAATGCTTCCTGTGCTATGTCCTCAGCTTCATGGACGTTTCCCAGCATTCGATAACAAAGTTGAAAAATTTTATCTTTATATAATTCAACAACTTCTGCAAATGCATTTTGGTCGCCTTTTTTAATTTGTTTGATCTTTTTATTTATAAATTCTTCCATTTTTCTACCTCCGCAGTTGCGGGTACATCATGATACGAATTCGTTCCCCAAAGGTTTCATTTTTTTATAAATCTATTCTAGCAAATTTTAGGAATTTATGTTTTCATCTGCAAGAAAAATTTTTTCCTTTTGTAGCAAAAACCTTTCTTATTCCCATTTCTGGGCTTTTTATAAAGAAACGTCCAACTTGTCATAATGAAAAATGACATTACAAATTTTTTCAGAGGGGTTGCACCTCACGCCGCGTTAGGTATTATGATCACAATAGGTTTATAAAGATAAGTGTTTTGGGGGCGATGTTAAAGTGAAGGAAGAGTCTTACTTTACGATTGGCGAATTTTCTAAAAAGACGGGAACAACAATCCGAACATTGCATTATTATGATCAAATTGGACTGCTCAAACCGAAAAAAAATCCTCGTTCTGGACACCGATTATACTCTGCTCATGATGTATTGACACTTCAAAAAATAGTCAGTCTTAAATTTTTAGGATACAGTTTAGAACAAATCAAAGAGTTAATTAATGAAACCAACTTCGATTTAAACTTAAAGGAAACTTTACAGTTCCAAAAAGAAGCGCTTGAAGAACGAAAGGAACATATTGAAGAAGTGCTCAAAGCCATTAAACGAATTCTCACGATTTTAGAAGAAGAAAAAGAAGTGGATAGCAATGTTTTAATGAGTCTTATTCAGAGCATACAAACAGAAAAAGAACAGCGCAAATGGTTAGAACATTATACGTCAAAAGAAGTAGCTGAAAAGCTTTTTGATCAGCCTGAAGAGGTAATGATCTCCCTTGACAAAGAATACATCCAATTATCCCAAGAAACAAAAAGATTGGCAGGAAGACCTGTCGATGATCCTGAGGTAGAAGCGTTAGTCGAAAAATATATGAAAACAATATTAGAATTTATCGGAAAAGAATTAATTAGTGCTATCGGGAATTTAGATGAAGCTGAAATTAAAACTATTGAAAATAAATTGCCATCTCCATTTACACAGGAGGAAGAGGAGTGGCTTCAACAAGTGATGGAACATTATGCGATGAAAGCTGGGCTTCTCCAAGATGAAAATATTGACCGACTTTAGCAAATAAAAAAACTTCACCTCCCCTTTTCCAATTGGGGAGGTCATTTTTTATCTTTGAATTACAGGATGATGGATATTCATTCAGCTCCCATTTTCCCGAAACCTTCCCCAAATTTTATCGAGTGAAGTGTTCCACCGGAAGCCCAATTATCTCTTTCATATTCATCGAAAACTACTGTAACCCATTCTTCTTTCACGTTTAGTATTTGCGCTGCTGCTTTTGTTATTGCCTCAGTAAACTGCTGTTTCTGTTCTGCGGTTCTTCCTTTAGCCAGCTTTACGTTGATAAAAGGCATCGAATCACAACTCCTTTAAGCCGTTTGAATTTATAAATGGTGTCGAAATTTATTCGTCCTCATCCGGATCTGTGCTATTTCAAAAAATGAAACAAGACAGAAGTTTGTCGATATACTTCGTCACAACACCCGTAAAAACCTTTGCTGGGCAGTCATTGTATGCAAAATGGTTTACACAAATCATCCTCTACAGCAACAATCTTCTGGAAAAGAGACTAATTTTTAAAATCAACAAAAAATCATTTAGGTCATGGTTCCATTTCGGAACAACCGCATTACTAATACTAAAAGGAAAAATACAATTCGCCTTCAATGGTATATCCAAATTTAAAAGGCTGTTATGGGACTAAAAAGGCGAATGCTCCTACATATAGTCTATTACATTATTTTGAGATTCAAAAGCGAGGATTAGATATCGAAGGATTAGTAACATTTCAAATAAAAAATCCTGACAATTTCTTGTCAGGAATTAAGTTCATCTTATTTTATAAAGTTTTCCCCGTTGAATTTAAAAAGCGGAAGACGGGACTCGAACCCGCGACCCCCACCTTGGCAAGGTGGTGTTCTACCACTGAACTACTTCCGCACAAATGGTGAGCCATGGAGGATTCGAACCTCCGACCCTCTGATTAAAAGTCAGATGCTCTACCGACTGAGCTAATGGCTCGTAAAGTCTCCTAATCCATTTTAAAATTTGTCAGATGTCCCTTCCTCTTCCTGATTTTTCGAGGATGCTGGATGCGTTGGGACAACTCGCTGCTTATTCGACGAGGCTTCGCCCTTTGTAAAATCTAGTTAAATCTTACTTTCTATCTAACATTTTTACAAAAAAAAGAACAGACATGAACTGTCTTTTTATAATAAATGGCTGGGCTAGCTGGATTCGAACCAGCGCATCACGGAGTCAAAGTCCGTTGCCTTACCGCTTGGCTATAGCCCAATATCACCATTCATCTCTTGACTAATTATATTGTACCAATAAAAAAATCACTTTATACAACATTTTGTTGTTTAATGTGATTTCAATGTTTCATAACATTCTTCGGCATGGTGGAGGGGGACGGATTCGAACCGCCGAACCCTAAGGGAGCGGATTTACAGTCCGCCGCGTTTAGCCACTTCGCTACCCCTCCGATTATTAAAAATGCCGGCGAGAGGAATCGAACCCCCAACCTACTGATTACAAGTCAGTTGCTCTACCAATTGAGCTACACCGGCGCAATAAATACTTTAAATCACACTCAGTTTTTACCTTTGTTTAAATTGTTATGCCAGCCTCATTAAACTTGCTTAAGAAAAGCTTGTTTAGTACATGGTGGAGGATGACGGGATCGAACCGCCGACCCCTTGCTTGTAAGGCAAGTGCTCTCCCAGCTGAGCTAATCCTCCATGGTGACCCGTACGGGATTCGAACCCGTGTTACCGCCGTGAAAGGGCGGTGTCTTAACCACTTGACCAACGGGCCAATAACATCATTAGCAAAAAGACAAATTAAATTATATATAACAATTTACTTTTTGTCAATTATAAAATCATTTTTCCTTCACAAGTTTTTTATTAAGCAATCGACGAGTATTAGTATAGAGGAAAAATGGTTTATTGTCAATATGAAGATTGAGCCAAGCATTTGCAGGAGGGATTCTATAATAAACGCATACAAATGATAAAGATAACCCCAAAGTAATTCCTAGTCCTACTTAATCTCTTCAATGCTTGATGGATAAGGGTTTTCACTTTATTTTTTAGGTACATGGACGGGTCACGTGTGGCTTCGTTTATTGTTCTCGTGATCTTTTCGATGTATTGTTTGAATGGGCTTCTTGAGATTTTTTCCATCTTTCTACTTGTCCAATAAGCGTTTTGATGACTAACTTTTTCTAATGCTGCCACCAAGGCCGTCATCATCGCACCGGTACCTTGATCCACCCAGTTCCGCCCATTTTCAAATGTTTCGCAAACACACTCATCGTTCTTTCTGTACTCCCCATTGGACGCATTCCGGTCATGTCTATTCCTTTTTCTCTCAGCTATTTCTGGATTTGCTATAAAAAACCTCCTTATATCTATTCTTGAGGAGATTATCTCATAATCTTACAGAGTCTAGAAGATTGGCTAAATTTGACGCTTACTTTTAAGGGAAAACATTCCAAAAAAGGTTAAAATTATAAAAATCAGAAACAATTCTGAGAGATCTGACGTTTTAATAAGTAGAAAGTCCTTCACAAGAAGTTATAACTGATATTTCGAATTATCCAATGTTTTTCTTAAGGCAACGGGCGTGAAGAGAGGTGTAAAAAGGTGCGTTATGAAAAAATACGTGTACTATTGATTGAGAAAGACAAAGATGAGTTGTTAAAAATTTGCTCTAGCGTTAAAAATGAGACCGACATAGAAATAGTAGGAGTCACGTGCGAGCTGAAATGTTTAAGTGATTTTATTAACCGTTTACATGTGAACATTGTACTAATGAATATCAGATTAGTAAAAGATACAGAAAAAGTCAAAGTAATAAAATCTGTTACTGAAAAAACAAAAGCACAGCTGATTATTTTAAATGATCAGATTGACAATCGATTGATTTTTGAAGCTTTTATTGCCGGGGCAATCTGTTACATAGACAAATCCTATAATCATATTCCAAATGTAATACGCTTAGCGTATCAAAAATGGTCACTTAAAAGTGCTTATGTTGAATCTGTTATCCGTAAGGAGTTTTGTCGCTTAAGACAACTAGAGATCCACTATATGAAGGAGAGATTAACACAAACAGAACAAAAAATATTAAAGCTGATCGCTGAAGGCTATAAGCAAAAACAAATAGCAGAAATATTAATGGTAGAAATTAATACAATAAAAAAGCACATTACTAATATTTTGAAAAAGACAGGGGAAAAAAGAAGCAAAGAAGCAGCCCGAAAGGCCCGGGAATGGGGGTTAATTTAAAAGGTGGCAAGAAAATTTGGGACTTTTTTCAAATGTGGATTCTACTCTATCATAAGTTTAGGTGATCACCGTTCTGTATTTTTAGAGAATGTGAACTGTAAAAACAGGTAGCTAGCACCTTACTCGAAGGATTCTCGCAGGAATTCAGGAATTTTAATGCGGAAAAACGAGGAGGGTTTTATGTGAAAAAAAAATGGTTAAAAATTGCTTTAACTTCTATTCTAGCTGTAGGAGCATTAGTGCCTGTTGCATCAGCTGCTAACTACAAATTTCATTTTGATGTGACAACAAACTTTTTAACTGGACGTGCTTATACTAACTATGCATGGAAATTTACAGATAAAGAGAATCCAGTTGTTAAGATTACTAGTATAGATTCGAATTGGACAGCAGGAGTAAGAATGGAAAATTCGGAAGGTGCGAAAAGAAGTAGTAATCTTTATACTAAAAAGGCTGGTAATTACACATTAACAAATAATGGAGCTAAGGCCAGTTATAAGTACCGTTTGAAAATCTGGAAAGAAAAAGGAGGTAAATTTGACCGCTTTACGATGAAAGGGAAATGGAATCCAGATACGTATTAACTTAACTCTTTCAATTTCGATTCCGTAGCATATCGCATTTCTGCAATATAGAAATGCGATATGCTTTTAAAGTAGTTTTGATAGTTATCAATCAGAAAGCGAGTGAAAGATGATGCTCTTACTGGAATTAAAAAGGGGTTTATTGAATAAGCGCATGTTAGTTTCCTGTATGTTTGCTCTTGTATTAATATTTTTGACAGCTTATGACAGGTATTTGTATGATGTTTTATTTTTTGACCCCGAAGCTCCTGATATACGAGGTAATCATCAAGCGATTCAAGATATTTTAGGTGAAATACACAACAAATATAATATTTGGGAGAGCAGTTTTTCATACATAGGTATATTTTTTCCTTTAATTGTTGTGTTTCCATATGCCGCTTCCTATTTAGAAGAAAAGAATCAGAAGTTTCATTACTTTATACAAACAAGGAAATCTTTTGACCATTATGTTAGGAACAAATTCTTGGCCGCCACTTTAACTGGGGGGCTTGCTATCTTCATCCCAGAGTTTATCTTTTACGCTATAATTTCTATTTTTTTTAATAATGATGCCGATTCCCCCTATCGACAACTGCAGGAAGAAGGCATATTCTACACATTGTTCAACACACAGCCTGAATTGTATATTTGGATCAAATTTTTAACGCATTTTTTGCTTGGGGCGTGTTTCGCCTGTATCGCTTTATGCCTTTCCACCTTCGTCAAGAAGAAAGCAATTGTATACGTTGGGCCATTTCTGATTTTCGGTATTTGGGAGATCACCGCAGGAGCCATTCTGGATCAATATCAGTTTTCTCCATCCACCTGGTATGATTTATGGCCTGAAGTTTCGCCATTCTATGTATACGGGTCAATGATCACGATTTTGATTACAGGTTATGTAATTTTTATTTGGAGAACGAGACGGGTGAGAATTGATGACTAATGCCAATCCCCTGAGCACTAAGACCATTCTTTTAAACTGTATGAAACACAAAGTGAAGCACGTAGTTCTGACTCGAAAAGCTGTTTTGTTTGTATTGCTCGTATGTTTAGCAACTTTTCTGGCCAATAGCAAATTAGAGCATATTGACAACCGTTTCCTCAATATGTGGGATTTAATCTTCGATATGCTGTATCATCCTTACTACCAATTGTTCTTGTTTTTGCTGTTCTTCCTGTTTGTGTTAAGTGATATTTGCGATGATCGGCCGATAACTCTCTATGTTCTGCTGCGTTTAAATAAAAAATCGACTTGGTTACTTTCCAAAATATTCCTAATACTTTTAATAAGTACACTGTACACGCTCGTATATCTTTGTATTATTACTCTAATTTCTCTTTTATTATACGGTTATAGCATCCATTGGAGTCCAGGATCCTCCAATCTTTACCACGGGGAGCTTATTGGGCATATACAACCAGTTACTGGTTTTATTCTGTTAGCTATACGATATGTCTTAAGTATTTGGTTTCTCAGCATCCTATATTTGTTTGTTTATGCGTCAGCAGATGGTTATCGCATCGTCAAAGCAGTATCGGTGACGGTGATGCTCCTTGTTATTAACCATTTATTTGCTTATAGGTTTTTTGTATCGTATGCTCCGTTTTTGTATATCCATAACGGTTATCTCGTGACGCTTAGGCTGAATGAAAACGGATTCCAATCGGCAATGGTGTTGAATGCAGCAGCCGTTTCTCCTATAGTTTTAATGCTTCTCGTCTTGTGGATGAGAAAATCAAAGCTGGAATTTGGGGGATCTTGAATATGATCAGAGAATGGAAAGCCCTTGTTCAGTTTAATATGCGCTACTTTACTTATCATCAGTGGCTTCTGGCGATCGCAGTGTTCGTCATCTCTAATTTGGTCACACTTCTATATTATGGAGATCTTGTCTCATCCACTATAGATGCATTCATCTTCCACTTTGCCGTGTTCGAGGGGGCGGATATTTTAACGATCATTCATACATTGCTCCCTTTTTTCGTATTAGCGTATATTGTTGACTTATACATGGAAAACAATTTTCATGAGAATTTACTGTATACTTTGCTGCGGATATCTAACAGGAACGCGTGGGCATTGGCCCATTTGACCGTCTTATTTGCCATTCATGTTGTGTACCTATTTTTTTATTACAGTCTGTCCTGGTTCATTTTGCATTCTATTTATAAGTCAGGTGATATTACAGTCCAGTATTGGGCAGGTAAATTGTCGTCAAAAGATGTATATTCACAATGGTTATTTCTATTCCTTTCATGGATTATCCAGCTAATCGGCTCTTTTAGTATTAGTTTGTGGCAAGTATATATCAACCTCCTTACCCAAAAAAGCGGTTACGGGTACTTCTCTGCTGCTTTAATGTACATCATTCCTTTCATTTTTGGGAATGTGAATCTATGGCTTGGAAGCCATGGCAGACTTGTAAACTATGACGTGTTGGCTCCAGGTAGCGGGAGTCATTCAATCGCTGGTTTTGTCTTTTTTCATGTTTTATGGATTCTTCTGTTCATTTATTTGTCGTATCGCGTTATGACGCGACGTTAGATTGCTGAATTTTCAAGGAAAGGTGATAAACTATGGCAGTTGTATTGCAGGTAAGGAACTTGAGCAAAACATTTAAAAAGGAGAAAGTATTTAATAATATAAATCTTGATATTGAAGAAGCAAAGATTTACGGGTTTGTCGGGCATAATGGGAGTGGTAAATCAGTTTTCTTTAAGATACTTTGCGGCATTTTACTCCCAGACCAAGGAGAAATTAAAATTTTTGGAAATATTTTAGGGAAGGATATTGACTTTCCCACTGAAGTTGGTGCTGTTATCGAGACACCAGGATTCTTGTCCGATTACTCCGGATTTAAAAATTTAAAATACTTAGCTTCTATACGCAATAAGATTAGTGATAAGGAGATTATAGAAGCAATCCAAAGTGTCGGTCTAGATCCGAACAGCAAGAAAAGTGTGAAAAAATATTCTTTAGGTATGAAACAAAGATTGGGTATCGCACAAGCAATTATGGAGAAGCCGAAAATACTCATACTAGATGAACCAATGAACGGTCTGGATAAAACAGGAGTCAAACAGATAAGAGAATTGCTGTTGTCATTGAAAAAACAGGGGACAACCATCTTATTGGCGAGTCATATCAGTGAGGATATTCACATACTATGTGATAAAGTGTACGAATTTGATAATAAAACACTTGTGGAAGTAAATAAACTCTAGATTTCACTTAATCAGTCATTCCGAAAAAGGGTTGAATTCATACGTGCTACTTGAAGCACTTGAAAAGACAGTTCAATGGCTAAACGGCAGATGTCACCGAATTCTTTGGAACTCAAGTCAAAACGATTGGCATTTCCTAAAATTCGTTCGATAAACTTGCCAATTTCACGTGTACTCATGTCATTTTGATACATCTTGATGATCGCTTCCTCGAGCCAGCCGGTATGGCGTTGGTAAGGGGGAACAAATGCGTTTGAAATTCTCCGTTCCGGTGATCCGACCTTATTGTGTATCTGGATTTCGTTAATAGTAGCCGTTTCTCATATTCGATGTTCCAGCTTGTTCAATCTCGAGGAAATGTTTCATTTCTTCCCACATTAATCAGCTCTAATTTTTCATTCACAAACTGACGAATGGCACTTTCCTGTTGATTAGCCCAGTCACCATTCGGTATTCTTTTAGACATAGGTAGGGTTCTCTGGAATATTTGGCCAAATCAGAAAATACCCTACCTTATGCTTTACACAAAATTTTATACATCATCCTTTTGGCCGACATAAATTTTATCGAGGTCTTTTATATTTTTTTAAAAATAATATAAAAGATCTTATTGCCGTCAAAATGTTGTTGAAGAATGATATAAAAACAAAAAAAGGCTCCCTCGCACATCGAGAAAACCTTGTTATTTCAACGTTTTTCATCAAAGCTTCCAACCGGGCTCGAACCGGTGACCTCTTCCTTACCATGGAAGTGCTCTACCAACTGAGCTATGGAAGCATGGCTCCGCAGGCAGGATTCGAACCTGCGACCGTTCGGTTAACAGCCGAATGCTCTACCACTGAGCTACTGCGGAATATTTTAATAAACCATATTTTGGTTCACATACAGCTCAATCAGTATATCAAAATGACTTCAAAAGAATGTACTCTTGTATGGTTCTCTACAATAAGCCCAGCTTTCAAAAAGAATTTAAAGGCAGCCTGGCAGCGTCCTACTCTCACAAGGGACAAACCCTCACTACCATCGGCGCTGAAGAGCTTAACTTCCGTGTTCGGGATGGGAACGGGTGTGACCTCTTCGCCATTGCCACCAAGCAGCCTTTTCTGTTTTCCTTCCTGTTGTCAAATGACATCGGAATGTCATTCTTTCAAAACTAGATAACGTTTCTTTCACGAATAGATGCTCCTACTTGGTTAAGTCCTCGATCGATTAGTATCCGTCAGCTCCACGTGTCACCACGCTTCCACCTCGGACCTATCTACCTCGTCATCTTCAAGGGATCTTACTCGCGTTTAGCGATGGGAAATCTCATCTTGAGGGGGGCTTCACGCTTAGATGCTTTCAGCGCTTATCCCTTCCGCACATAGCTACCCAGCGGTGCCCCTGGCGGGACAACTGGTACACCAGCGGTGCGTCCATCCCGGTCCTCTCGTACTAAGGACAGCTCCTCTCAAATTTCCTGCGCCCGCGACGGATAGGGACCGAACTGTCTCACGACGTTCTGAACCCAGCTCGCGTACCGCTTTAATGGGCGAACAGCCCAACCCTTGGGACCGACTACAGCCCCAGGATGCGATGAGCCGACATCGAGGTGCCAAACCTCCCCGTCGATGTGGACTCTTGGGGGAGATCAGCCTGTTATCCCCGGGGTAGCTTTTATCCGTTGAGCGATGGCCCTTCCATGCGGAACCACCGGATCACTAAGCCCGACTTTCGTCCCTGCTCGACTTGTAGGTCTCGCAGTCAAGCTCCCTTCTGCCTTTGCACTCTCCGAATGATTTCCAACCATTCTGAGGGAACCTTTGGGCGCCTCCGTTACCTTTTAGGAGGCGACCGCCCCAGTCAAACTGCCCACCTGACACTGTCTCCCGCCCCGATCAGGGGCGCGGGTTAGAATGTCAGTACAGCCAGGGTAGTATCCCACCGTCGCCTCAGCGCAAGCTGGCGCTCACGCGTCTCTGGCTCCTACCTATCCTGTACAAGCTGTACCCACATTCAATATCAGGCTGCAGTAAAGCTCCACGGGGTCTTTCCGTCCTGTCGCGGGTAACCTGCATCTTCACAGGTACTATAATTTCACCGAGTCTCTCGTTGAGACAGTGCCCAGATCGTTACGCCTTTCGTGCGGGTCGGAACTTACCCGACAAGGAATTTCGCTACCTTAGGACCGTTATAGTTACGGCCGCCGTTTACTGGGGCTTCGGTTCGCACCTTCGCTTTTCGCTAAGCGCTCCCCTTAACCTTCCAGCACCGGGCAGGCGTCAGCCCCTATACTTCACCTTACGGTTTCGCAGAGACCTGTGTTTTTGCTAAACAGTCGCCTGGGCCTTTTCACTGCGGCTCATCATGGCTTATCACCTTGATGAGCACCCCTTCTCCCGAAGTTACGGGGTCATTTTGCCGAGTTCCTTAACGAGAGTTCTCTCGCTCACCTTAGGATTCTCTCCTCGCCTACCTGTGTCGGTTTGCGGTACGGGCACCTCTCACCTCGCTAGAGGCTTTTCTTGGCAGTGTGGAATCGGGAACTTCGGTACTTCCTTTCCCTCGCCATCACAGCTCAGCCTTCCGGCAAGCGGATTTGCCTGCTTGCCAGCCTAACTGCTTGGACGCGCACATCCAGCCGCGCGCTTGCCCTATCCTCCTGCGTCCCCCCATTGCTCAAACGGTGAGGAGGTGGTACAGGAATATCAACCTGTTGTCCATCACCTACGCCTTTCGGCCTCGGCTTAGGTCCCGACTAACCCTGAGCGGACGAGCCTTCCTCAGGAAACCTTAGGCTTTCGGCGGAGGGGATTCTCACCCCTCTTTCGCTACTCATACCGGCATTCTCACTTCTAAGCGCTCCACCGGTCCTTCCGGTCCGGCTTCGATGCCCTTAGAACGCTCTCCTACCGCTGACACCAACGGTGTCAACCCGCAGCTTCGGTGATACGTTTAGCCCCGGTACATTTTCGGCGCAGAGCCACTCGACCAGTGAGCTATTACGCACTCTTTAAATGGTGGCTGCTTCTAAGCCAACATCCTGGTTGTCTAAGCAGCTCCACATCCTTTTCCACTTAACGTATACTTTGGGACCTTAGCTGGCGGTCTGGGCTGTTTCCCTTTTGACCACGGATCTTATCACTCGCAGTCTGACTCCCAAGGATAAGTCATTGGCATTCGGAGTTTGACTGAATTCGGTAACCCGATGGGGGCCCCTCGTCCAATCAGTGCTCTACCTCCAAGACTCTTCCCTTGAGGCTAGCCCTAAAGCTATTTCGGAGAGAACCAGCTATCTCCAAGTTCGATTGGCATTTCACCCCTACCCACACCTCATCCCCGCACTTTTCAACGTGCGTGGGTTCGGGCCTCCAGCAAGTGTTACCTTGCCTTCACCCTGGACATGGGTAGATCACCTGGTTTCGGGTCTGCGACCTCGTACTATTTCGCCCTCTTCAGACTCGCTTTCGCTGCGGCTCCGCCTTTCGGCTTAACCTTGCACGAAATCGCAACTCGCCGGTTCATTCTACAAAAGGCACGCCATCACCCGTTAACGGGCTCTGACTACTTGTAGGCACACGGTTTCAGGTTCTCTTTCACTCCCCTCCCGGGGTGCTTTTCACCTTTCCCTCACGGTACTGGTTCACTATCGGTCACTAGGGAGTATTTAGCCTTGGGAGATGGTCCTCCCTGCTTCCGACGGGATTTCACGTGTCCCGCCGTACTCAGGATCCACTCGGGAGGGAACGGAGTTTCGACTACAGGGTTGTTACCTTCTCTGACGGGCCTTTCCAGACCTCTTCGTCTACCCCGTTCCTTTGTCACTCCTTAATCGAGTGTCCTACAACCCCAAGAGGCACGCCTCTTGGTTTGGGCTGTTCCCGTTTCGCTCGCCGCTACTCAGGGAATCGCTGTTGCTTTCTCTTCCTCCGGGTACTTAGATGTTTCAGTTCCCCGGGTTGCCCTCCATACCCTATGGATTCAGGTATGGATACTGCCCCATTACGGGCAGTGGGTTCCCCCATTCGGACATCTCCGGATCGACGCTTACTTACAGCTCCCCGAAGCATTTCGGTGTTTGTCCCGTCCTTCATCGGCTCCTAGTGCCAAGGCATCCACCGTGCGCCCTTTCTAACTTAACCGTTTCTTCCTAACATGAGCGATCTATTCGTGAATGTCTTTCCGTTATCCAGTTTTCAAAGAACAATGCTTTTTCTTTCAATGAGCTCCCTTGCTGCTTGAGTTGCTTCGAGCCGAACATCCGATCCTTCGAATGGGCTCTCGCATAGGAGCAATGCTTCCAATATTCATCAAACTTATGGTGGAGCCTAGCGGGATCGAACCGCTGACCTCCTGCGTGCAAAGCAGGCGCTCTCCCAGCTGAGCTAAGGCCCCAGGATGGTCTTATTTATGGTGGGCCTGAGTGGACTTGAACCACCGACCTCACGCTTATCAGGCGTGCGCTCTAACCGGCTGAGCTACAGGCCCATCCTGTATTTTTTTATTCAGCTTCTATTCGCTGGGAAATCGACTTTGCGAATTCACCAGCAAACGGGGAAGGATGTGATCCTTCAAAACTAAACAAAACGGAAAAGCGTACCCTATTTCAATGTATATATCCTTAGAAAGGAGGTGATCCAGCCGCACCTTCCGATACGGCTACCTTGTTACGACTTCACCCCAATCATTTGTCCCACCTTCGGCGGCTGGCTCCCGTAAGGGTTACCCCACCGACTTCGGGTGTTACAAACTCTCGTGGTGTGACGGGCGGTGTGTACAAGACCCGGGAACGTATTCACCGCGGCATGCTGATCCGCGATTACTAGCGATTCCGGCTTCATGCAGGCGAGTTGCAGCCTGCAATCCGAACTGAGAGTGGTTTTTTGGGATTCGCTCCACCTCGCGGTTTCGCTGCCCTTTGTACCACCCATTGTAGCACGTGTGTAGCCCAGGTCATAAGGGGCATGATGATTTGACGTCATCCCCACCTTCCTCCGACTTTTAGCCGGCAGTCACCTTAGAGTGCCCAACTGAATGCTGGCAACTAAGGTCAAGGGTTGCGCTCGTTGCGGGACTTAACCCAACATCTCACGACACGAGCTGACGACAACCATGCACCACCTGTCACCCTGTCCCCGAAAGGGGAACGCCCTATCTCTAGGGTTGTCAGGGGATGTCAAGACCTGGTAAGGTTCTTCGCGTTGCTTCGAATTAAACCACATGCTCCACCGCTTGTGCGGGTCCCCGTCAATTCCTTTGAGTTTCAGCCTTGCGGCCGTACTCCCCAGGCGGAGTGCTTAATGCGTTTGCTGCAGCACTAAAGGGTGGATACCCTCTAACACTTAGCACTCATCGTTTACGGCGTGGACTACCAGGGTATCTAATCCTGTTCGCTCCCCACGCTTTCGCGCCTCAGCGTCAGTTACAGGCCAGAGAGCCGCCTTCGCCACTGGTGTTCCTCCACATCTCTACGCATTTCACCGCTACACGTGGAATTCCGCTCCCCTCTCCTGCACTCAAGTTCCCCAGTTTCCAATGGCCGCTCGCGGTTGAGCCGCGAGATTTCACATCAGACTTAAGGAACCGCCTGCGCGCGCTTTACGCCCAATAATTCCGGACAACGCTTGCCACCTACGTATTACCGCGGCTGCTGGCACGTAGTTAGCCGTGGCTTCCTCGTCAGGTACCGTCAAGGTACCGCCCTGTTCGAACGGTACTTGTTCTTCCCTGACAACAGAGCTTTACGATCCGAAGACCTTCTTCGCTCACGCGGCGTTGCTCCGTCAGACTTTCGTCCATTGCGGAAGATTCCCTACTGCTGCCTCCCGTAGGAGTCTGGGCCGTGTCTCAGTCCCAGTGTGGCCGGTCACCCTCTCAGGTCGGCTACGCATCGTCGCCTTGGTGAGCCGTTACCTCACCAACTAGCTAATGCGCCGCGGGCCCATCCTGCAGTGACAGCTAAAAGCCGCCTTTCAACCGAAAACCATGCGGTTTTCGGTGTTATCCGGTATTAGCTCCGGTTTCCCGAAGTTATCCCAGTCTGCAGGGCAGGTTGCCCACGTGTTACTCACCCGTCCGCCGCTAACCTAAAGGAGCAAGCTCCCTTCGGTCCGCTCGACTTGCATGTATTAGGCACGCCGCCAGCGTTCGTCCTGAGCCAGGATCAAACTCTCCAAAAAAAGTTTGTCACCAAATGCTCTTTTAGAATCAACAGGCACGCTTTTCGTTTTGTTCAGTTTTCAAGGATCATATAACTACTTCGACGAAATAACATTATAACAAAACAATTGTGTCCAGTCAATGTTTTTTATTTTTCCACAATGACTTTCATAATATATCATGGCGTCAAAACGTTTGTCAATACATTTTTTAAAACACTTAACAAACAGCGACGATTAATAATATATCAACTTTAAACTATTTCGTCAACACCTTTTTAAAATTATTTTTAATTCTCCATCCTTATTCATAATTAAAAGTTCAATTCATACAATTTTACAAGATAAGGACAAGGAGGAGCATCAATGAACCGTTTTTACATCATCCATATTAAAAAAATCAAACAATTACTTTTTTTAATCATAATCGCTTTTTTTACTGCTGTCTTTATGTACTTTCAAACAATACCAAATATCCCGGTTTTCACTACAAAGAACGGGCCGAAAGCAATTTATAAAGGAGACGGAAGCGGTAAAAAAGTTGCCTTGACATTTGATATTAGCTGGGGAGATGAAAAAGCAATTCCAATTTTAAATACTTTGAAAAAATATGGACTAACCAATGCAACATTTTTTGTATCCGCCTCATGGGCCGAACGCCATCCTGAAGTAGTCAAAAGAATTATCGATGACGGTCATCAGCTCGGCAGCAAAGGATATGCTTATAAAAACTATACTGAGTTGGACACTAACGAAATTAAGCGTGATTTATCTTTAGCCCAGCATACATTTCAAAAGCTTGGTATCAAGGATATAAAATTGCTGCGGCCCCCAACCTGCCAATTCGATCAAAACGTTTTAAATATTGCTGAACAATATGGATTAACTGTCGTCCATTACAGTGTAAATTCAAATGACTGGCAAAACCCGGGAGTCAACAAGATTATCCAAAATGTTACGAAACACTTAAAACCAGGTGATATTATCCTGCTTCACGCATCAGATTCAGTTAAACAAACTAACCAAGCGTTGCCGGCGATTATTCAACATTTGAAACAAAACGGCCTTAAAAATGTAACCGTACAAGAATTAATTGAAAACAGCAATGCAAGAACGAAAGAACTATCATTCAAATGAAAAGAACTTTGGAAGTAAATTCAAACCAATCGTTTTCAATATTTTGGAAATCAATAAGCATTTTAAAGAGCTATAAGGAAAACTCCTTCAGCTCTTTTTTGCTTTTGGCGAGTCATTTGTCATTTTCGGCAAAATCAACAATTGGTAAGCATTGCAAATTAAAATTGGAAACAGCATTAAATACAGCCAATCTCTATCATTGACACGAAGGGCCGGCATCCACTCAATCACTGAAACAACAACCATAAAAAACAATGCAGGGACAAACGCATCTTTATTCGTCTGTTTTTGCTTAAAATAAGCAATTACAGCAGAAAACAACAAAATGACAACAGCTACTAAAATATACGGGACAATGGAATCTCCAGTTTGCGCAAAAAATTGATATCGAAAATAAACTAAATCAAACAACACAAAAATGATTAACAAGATTTGAACAGAGTTCCATAACGAAACTGAGCGAAAAATGCCTAGGCCAAACCTGTGCACAGTCAAATAAGCGAAAAAGCCCATTTGGCTGATGATGCTGAAAATAAAACCTACTCCGATCAGCCAAAACAATACTGCAACAATTTCAACAATATTAAAAGACAAAAACAATTTTTCATACTCGCTCCATCTTAAGATAAAACCAACAATACTTGTCGCAACTCCACCTACAATGAGAGTAGAAAGGAAAAATCGTACCCAATTTCGGCTTTTCACTGCCAACCCCTCCATATTTCGTAAAATATCATATGATTTTATCAATCCAACTTGTATATTACCATATGGCAAAACTTTTTTCGCATAAAAAACAGTTGGTTTCTCAACATAATGGTAGAAGTTATTATTGAAAGGAGCTAAATGAAATATGAGAGGTAGAAATTGTTCGCTCCTCATCATGATGCTTATATGGATGATCGTTGCAGGATGTGCGGATCGGCAGCAAAGTGAACCAATGAATTATGATGAAACAAAAAAAATGGTTGTAGACATATTAAAATCTGACGAAGGAAAAAAAGCCGTTCAAGAAATTATGAAAGATGAAGAAGTTCAACGAAACCTCATTTTAGATCAAAAAACCGTCAATAATACGATTGAAAAAGCGTTAACATCAGAAAAAGGGAAGGAATTTTGGAAAAATACATTTGAAGATACAAAATTTGCGGAAGGATTTGCGAAAACATTGCAAACAGAACATGAAAAAGTGATCAAACGTTTAATGAAAGATCCGGAATATCAAGGAATGCTTATGGATGTGCTGAAAAATCCTCAAATGGAAGAAGAACTATTGAAGGTTTTAAAAAGCAAAGAATACCGCCAATATTTACAGCAGCAAATTACAGATGTTCTATCAAGTCCGCTCTTTCAACCGAAAATTGAGGAAGCGCTATTGAAGGCTGCTCAGCAAGCTCAAAGTAAACAACAAGGCGGGGGCAGCTCCGGAAACGAAGGCGGGGGCGGAGGCCAATAGACCTCCTCTCCCTTCCTTTACTTTTCTGTTATCTCAATCACTTTTCTTGCTATATCTAAATAAATTTTCCCTATTGGATGGTTTTCATTATAAACAGACGGAGCAAAGTCCTCTTCATCCCAGTCCGGCTGCTCAAGCGGAATTTGCCCTAATAGAGGGACCTGCAAATCCTCTGCAAGCTTCTGACCTCCGCCTTTCCCAAATACATACTCTTTTTGGCCTGTTAATTTACTTTCAAAATAGGACATATTTTCAATAACTCCTAAAATTTCGTGCTCCGTTTTAATGGCCATTGCACCAGCCCTTGCAGCAACAAATGCAGCTGTTGGATGAGGCGTAGTTACAATGATTTCTTTACTAGTTGGAAGCAATGTATGCACATCTAATGCAACATCACCTGTACCAGGAGGCAAATCAAGGAGTAAGTAGTCCAACGATCCCCATTCAACTTCTTGGAAAAAGTTATTCAGCATTTTTCCGAGCATCGGACCTCTCCAAACAACAGGCGCATTATCTTCAACAAAAAAAGCCATTGATATGACTTGCACACCAAACCGCTCAACTGGAATAATTTTATCCCCGCGAACGATCGGCCGGTTCATGATCCCCATCATATCAGGAACGCTAAAGCCGTAAATATCTGCATCAATAAGACCAACTTTTTTTCCTAGACGAGCAAGGGACACAGCCAAGTTGACAGATACGGTTGATTTGCCGACCCCGCCTTTTCCGCTTGCTATTGCAATAAAGGTTGTTTTTTCATTCGATAAAATGGAAGGGCTTGTACTATCAGAATAATACTTTTGGACAATTTCCTTTGGAAGCTCCGAAAAACGCAGCCCAACAGTCTCGGCACCCGCTTGTTTAAGCTTTGCAACAATTTGCTGCTGGAGTGTTAACTGCTCGCTTGTTCCCGTTTTGGCAATTGCTATTTTTAAACTAATATGTTTTTTTTCGGGCTTGATTTTTATTTCTTCAATCGCATTCAATTCTTTTAAAGATTTATGTAAAAATGGATCTTCCAACTGTTCGACAATGGACCTTACATCTTCTTCCCGCATCGTATCCACAACCACCTTTTTTCCATAAGACTTTTAATAGTATATAGTATAACACATTTCCAACAGTCCATTGAAAATAGATGCCTGAGAAGAATCCATTTATTCCGGTATTTGCTGTTCATTGGAAAAATAACGCAAAACCCCGTTGTAAATGGCGGCTGCCACTTTTTTCTGATATTCTTCAGAAGCAAGAAGCTCTTCCTCAGAAGGATTGGATAAAAACCCCACCTCCACAAGCGCACCCGGTTTTTTTGCATGCTTTAGTAAATAGACACCGCTTATTGGCTTTGCTTTTCGATCTGTATTTCTTAAATTTTTCCTTAATTCATCTTGGATAAATTTCGCAATAGCTTCATTCTCCTGATATTTTCCGTCATAAAATGTTTGCGCTCCCCTCCATTTTGGAGATGGAATAGCATTTAAATGGATGCTTAAAAACAAATCGGCGTCTGATTCATCAATTAGGCGAACGCGCTTTCGAATATCTTCTGATTTTCTCCGGCTATATCCGTGTGTATCGTCCGAAGCCAAATCTTCATCTTTTTCTCTTGTCAATAACACTAACGCTCCCTGCTCTTGTAAATAATCTCGAGCAATATTGGCAATTTTTAAAGTTATATCTTTTTCCAGCAGTTTTTTTCCTACTGCTCCTCCATCGGGACCTCCGTGACCGGGGTCTAAGTAAATGATTTTTCCTGATAACGGAAGATTCCATGATTTCCATGAATTGAAAAGGGAGAATTGATATTGAATGATAAATACGAGAATTAGAAACCCAGCAATAAACAGTGCCCATTTCAGCTTTTTTTTCACTCCGCATCCCTCCTGCTCGTCCCTTCAATTCAATATATGGAAAAGCATAAGGATTTATGATTACTGCAATTTTAATTTATATCTCTTTTTTCCAGCCGATTCCCACCAGAAAATTGGCGCATTCAAAATTTAACTAATCTGCTCAAACTCGTCATTCTCCCCAACAGATAATATAGCTGTAGAAGCCGTCAACTTTCTGCCATACAGCTGTTTGTGCTTTAATGATAAATCGCCTTATCACTGTTCGGTCCTAGATATGAAGTTTAAATTGGGGGCAATTAGGGATAATGGAATGCTTCACTTGAAAATAAAATTGTATGTCTGATTCAGTTTTTTTACAGCGCTTTTTTTTCAAAAAGAAACATTTTAAGAGTATAAAAAAAAGCTCCCGCAAATATGGGAGCTAAGATGAATGTTGCGTTTCAGTTATAACGAGACCGATCAGGCTGGCACGGTCAATTTTATTATTTATATTTGACGGTAACTTTCGTGCTTTTTCCTACATTTCCAGCCTTATCTTTTGCATACACTAGGAGAACTGTTCCGGCTTTTTGTTTTTTGATTGAAACGGAGAAATTTCCGTTTTTATTCGCTTTGCCCGAACCGATTACTTTCTTTCCTGCTTTGACATACACCGTTGAATACGCCTCTGCTTTTCCTGTCACCGAGGAAGATTTTCTTGTCACTTTGTTCACTTTAGGAGCACCCGGCGGTATTTTATCGAGTACCGTCACTTTTCGCGCCGGACTCACATTCCCCGCTTTATCCGTCGCTGTTACGTAAAGAATTGTTCCGGCTTTTTGAGCCGTTTTTAACGAAATTGCGAATTTCCCATTTTTATCTGTCGTGCCGGTGCTCAATACTTTGCTGCCGGCCTTTATTGTTATTTTTGATCCTGCCTCCGCTGTCCCTCTGACCGTTTTATCTTTATTGCTGACCGAATTTACACTCGGAGTACGCGGCGGTGTTTTATCAATTACCGTCACTTTTCGAGCCGGACTCACATTCCCCGCTTTATCCGTCGCTGTTACGTAAAGAACTGTTCCAGCTTTTTGAGCTGTTTTTAACGAAATCGTGAATTTCCCATTTTTATCTGTCGTGCCGGTGCTCAATACTTTGCTGCCGGCCTTTATTGTTATTTTTGATCCTGCCTCCGCTGTCCCTCTGACCGTTTTATCTTTATCGCTGACCAGGTTTACGCTTGGAATGCTAGGAGGCGTTTTATCCAATACCGTCACTTTTCGAGCCGGACTCACATTCCCCGCTTTATCCGTCGCTGTTACAGACAAAATCGTACCAGCTTTTTGCGGTGCCCGTAATGGGACAGAAAACTTGCCGTCTGATCTAGACGTTCCTTTTCCTAATTCTATTGTTCCTGATTTTACCGTTATCGTTGCACCCGCCTCCGACGTTCCTGTCACTGCTTTATCTGAATCTTTCACTTCATTGACAGCAGGTGCTGTCGGCGGCGTTTTATCAACCACCGTTATTTGAACCGACTCGCTTTTATTTCCCGCCTGATCCCTGGCATATACGCTTAATACAGTCCCAGCTTTTTGTTTACTGATGGAAATGCGAAAAGATCCATTATTGTCAGCTGCTGCAGAGTTCAATATCTTTGAACCAAGCTGGACATAAACAGTAGTTCCTGGATCAGACAGCCCATTTATAAATGTATCCCGATCACTTACCGGGTTTACTATCGGTTTGCTTGGAGGAGTGGAAGGCTTATTTTCCTCTACATCAAAAAAAGTATAAGTGATGTCATCTCCTTTAGATGCAGGAACAGTTTCATTACCAACAGCCCGTTTTACTATGGCTCCGCCGCCCCGCAAGCTGGCGGATTCTCCCGAAAATATTTTTGGAATTAATGAATCAAAGCCCTCTTCACCATTAAAACCATATATTCCCGTATCTTTCTTCAGTAAAAGGGCGGCGCGGAAGTTCGTCATCAATTTTCCAAATGTAAGGGTAGGGTCGATATATTTTTTCGCTACATTCTCTACTGCTTTATAATCATTATGAGTATCTGTTAAAATCTCTTTGAAAATCTTGTTTCCTTGATTCGCTTGAATTCTGACATATTGTCCAAAAAGATAGGACAAGGAATAGTTAGACAAAGTGTCGCCATTATCATCCCAATACAATAATGAATGACCATTTGTAATGGAGGTAGAAATATTGTAGTAATTAATGGTATTCATTAAAGGTTTTCCAGTATACATGTGTTCAGCTGCCATTGACAAAGCTTCATCTAGCCATGTATCCATTTGGGAGCCATTTTCTATAAATACATTTTGGTTAAAATTCACCATATGTTGAAATTCATGTGCCAATGTTTCGTATGCAGCACTTACATCCTTTTCCGTCCCTGTTCCCATTAAAGGATACGTATCAATATAAAAAATCTCTGATTTGTTGGAGTATGGAATATCATGCAAATCTCCTCCATAAAAGTAACCAGCAATATACCCCCCTAATCCTGCAAAACCATCTTGTATATCATAACAAAGAATGTGAATTTTCCCGTTTCCGTCCACATCGGATTCGCTGGCAAAATTTTGTGTGATGAGCGGATAAATTTTTTGATCAAATTCTTGCCCTAATTTTTGCGCATCAGCTTCTGTAATTTGATTATCATAAACCCATACGTTCGTTTTTGTACCTGAATACAGCAGCTTGGTGCTAATTTGTTTATCTTCATTGGTCGTAAAATCATGCACCCAAAATGTCTTAGTATCGCCAACTTTATTGAGAAACTTTTTGGAGAGAGATTTTTGTTGAAGTTTCTTGTCTTCATGTTTCTCCGTATCAAACGGTCTAATTACATCCAGTTTATAAGCATTCAATCCTATTTTTTTGTTTATCGTATATTGATCATTATTAATCTTGAACGCTCCAGTGTCTTGAGTATTATTCACGTCTACGGACTCGTTGCTGATTAATACGTATTTATTTCCCTCGGGTGCTGTTTCTGAATAAAAAGGATTCCGCACCTTAAATGTTGTTACATCGGAATAATATTCACTTTCTTTGTCAGGAAAAACACCTATTCTTAAATAAATATAAGGTTGATCGCTATAAATGGACTTTAAAAGCTGTGCAATGAGGTAGGCCTCATATACTCCATATGTATCGTACTCGACATATCCAAGGAATTTCAATGTTCCTCCAATATCTTTATAAAATTCTATTCCAATATAACTGTCTTTTTCTATATTTTTATCTGAATTATACAGAATTTCAATGTCCATCGAGTCGTTCATATCGTAAATACGTTCAAATGTAATTTCATGATAGACATTTTTCGAGTCCAACAGCCAGCCAACAATTTCTCCCTCCTGAATTAATGGATAATCCGCCGGATTTGTAGATTGTGTTTTTTCCTCTTTGTGTTGTTTCTTTGGTCCTGAACTTTGCTGGAATGTCGAAATTATTTCCTTTCTGCTATCACTTCTTTCCTGTGCAAAACCGCTAGCTGGCACCAATAATAAAAAAATAAGAACAAGGCATAACGACTTTTTCAACCAACCCATTTCTCCACCTCTTTATTTATAAAAAATTGATAGAAATATTATAATGGATGATTTTGTATAAGGCACTAAAATTTTTTGAACAGTCACAAAAGTTTTAAGCCTATTCGCCTAAATGAAAAGTGCTAATAAAATCTTTGTGGTAAAGAGAAAAGAAACGTGTCAAAGCTCAGCAAAAAAAAGACAAATAAAAAATAAAAGCCGATTTCCTCACCTGCGTTACACAATAGGGGGGTTGCTCGGCAAATGATAAAAGCTTTTTCTCTCTGCGAAAATCTGGAATCGTTGAAAAGACGTTCATATCGAGATGAACATTTTGAAAACCGCAATTTTTGTTTTTAAAAGTTTTTATAACATAGCCACAGTGCATGGATGTCGCCCAAATTGTCCTTACGAGTAATATTTCACATAGGAAATAAAAAACCATTTTGCTTCATTCTTCCTTGCAAAAAATAAGCAGCACTGCCAATAAATCCTGAACTTTTCCTTTTTGAAATAAAAAAGCCAATCAAAAGGCGAATTCAGCAATGGCCCCCGTCAAATCATTTTTTCACAAGCCGTTTTTAGGCATAAAAAAAGCCCGTTCCAACGAAGTTGAAATGAGCCATGCATGAACTGCTTTTAAAGCTTTAGTTTGTATCTCTTTTTTCCAGCTAAAAACCCCTCTTCCCACCAATAATGAATAAAGTGCTGGCATGTCAAATAGATGGATTCCATAACAAAATCATCATTTGATTCCCTTGCCAAATAAAGAATATTGTCAAATAAATTGTTAATAAGCTCTTGTTCTTCCTGTATACAACGTGTATTGGCCTGCTCCATCGATTCCCCGTAATATCCGAACCGGCTGTAGGCCGCTCCCAACAAAAAAGATTCAATGGCCGAGTGGACACACTCTTCTTCCATTGCAGTTTTATGGAAGCGTTTTTGAAAAAAAGGATTAAACCATTCATCAATCATATTTTTCAATTTGCGAATTGGGAGATCTTTTAACATTTTTCGCTCAGTGAGAAGCTTTTTTTCCTGCCGTCTTTCATTAAAGTCTGTAATTACATTCATCAAAATCTCCTCCTTGTTTTTATTTTTTTCAGTTCACGCTGTTCCATTCAACCACTCCTTTCCAATTGCAAATAAAAAACCACAACGATTTGTTGTGGTTTAAGGTTCGAATCATTAACGTTTTGAAAATTGCGGTGCACGGCGTGCTCCTTTAAGACCGTATTTCTTACGCTCTTTTACGCGAGCATCTCGAGTTAATAAGCCTGCACGCTTTAACGTTCCGCGATATTCTGGATCAGCTTGTAAAAGTGCACGAGCAATTCCGTGGCGAATAGCGCCTGCTTGACCAGTGAAACCGCCGCCTCTAACATTTACTAGTACATCATAATTGCCAACTGTCTCTGTTAAAACAAGCGGTTGTTTAATATCTTCAATCAAAGCTTTTGTTGGAATGTAATCTTCAATGTTCCGTTTATTAATTACGATACGGCCTTCACCAGGAACTAACCGAACACGGGCAACAGAGCTTTTGCGACGACCGGTACCGTAGTATTGAACCTGTGCCAAAATGATAACCTCCTTATTAAATTATCCGCGAAGTTCATAAACTTCTGGTTTCTGTGCTTGATGAGGATGTTCGCTTCCTCTGTAAACATGCAATTTTTTAAACATTTGGCGTCCAAGGGAACCTTTTGGAAGCATTCCGCGAATAGCAAGTTCCAGCATTTTTTCAGGATAGTTGTTTCGCATTTCTAATGCAGTTCTTGATTTTAAACCACCAGGATGCTGGCTGTGGCGATAATAAATTTTGTCTGTTAATTTTTTTCCAGTTAATTCAATTTTTTCAGCATTAATAATAATTACGTGGTCACCTGTATCTACATGCGGTGTAAACGTTGGTTTGTGTTTTCCGCGTAAGATAGATGCAACTTCGCTTGCTAGACGTCCTAAAGTTTTGCCAGCTGCATCAACAACATACCATTTGCGCTCAACTTCATGCGGCTTTGCCATAAACGTTGTACGCATTGTTTTCCCTCCTTAATCGTTCATGTCGAAAAGTCTATTTCAAAAACACGATTATTTTCCGGGGCTAATCGTGGGGCTTGAAATACATACCATATGTTATCTTATCTTTTTAAGATATGAATGTCAAGAAAATGTTACACCTGGATTAGTTGTCATAATAAACTTTCCAAAGATATAGACCGCATCCAGAAACTGTTTTCCCGGCTCTTGATCTATCTTTGGCTGCGATAATTTGTTTTATTTCTTCTGGCTTGCGCTTCCCTTCTCCTACCTCAATCAATGTTCCGACTAAAATGCGAACCATATTGTAAAGGAAGCCGCTTCCGACAAAACGGAACGTAATTTCATCTCCTTCTTCCCATATATCTGCTTCATAAATAGTTCTCACTTTATTTTCCGTTTCTGTTTTAGAAGAGCAAAAGCTTGTAAAATCATGTGTTCCAATAATGAAACGGGAGGCAGTTCGAATCGTTTCAATATTTAACGGATTTGGAAAATGGTATGCATAATGACGCCGGAACACATCTCGATGAAAACTGCGATACAAACGGTAGCGGTATTCTTTCTTCTTTGCAGAAAATCTAGCATGAAAATCTTGATCGGCAAGCTCTGCATTTTGAATGGAAATATCTTGAGGAAGCAGCGTATTCAAAGCAATCGGCCATTTTTCCATCGGAATTTTGAGACTTGTATCAAAATGAAATACTTGGCCAACAGCATGCACGCCGACGTCTGTTCTGCCGGAAGCAGTAATTTTTATCCGCTCCCCTTTGTGGATTTTCATTAATGCTTCCTCAATCTCTCCTTGTACTGTCCGGAGGCCGGGCTGGCGCTGATAACCGCTAAATCCTGATCCATCATACGAAACTGTGCATTTAATCCTCATTTTTAAAACTCCTAGGCACGCAATAGTAATAAAATAATTGATAACAGCAGGATAGAGGCCATCATAATGGAATCAATCGCTCCCCATTTCAGCTGCCTGATTTTCGTACGTCCTTCACTTCCGCGATACCCCCTGGCTTCCATAGCGGTAGCAAGCTCTTCCGCCCGCTTAAAAGCGCTGATGAAAAGTGGTACAAGCAAAGGAACGATTGCTTTTATTCGCTCTTTTACAGGCCCTGATGTAAAATCTACCCCTCTTGCCATTTGCGCCTTTAAAATTTTTTCTGTTTCCTCCAGCAGAGTCGGTATAAAGCGAAGAGAAATAGACATCATTAATGCTAGTTCATGGACAGGAAGTTTAAATTTTTTAAAAGGCTTTAACAGACTTTCCATTCCATCCGTTATTTCGATAGGCGTTGTTGTTAAGGTCAATGTCGTTGTCATAAAAATTAAGAAAATGAACCGAAGAGAGATAAAAAACCCTTGCCGCAAGCCTTCTTCATAAATGGAAAAAAAGCCGAAGCGGAACAGCATGTCCCCTTCTTTTGTTACTAAAATGTGCAGCAAAAATGTAAACCCAACGATCCATATAACAGGTTTTAAACCGTTCCATAAGAAAGAGAACGGAAGCTTCGTCAGCAAAATAATGATGAACGTAAATAATCCTAATAAAAAGTAAGTGATTCCGTTATTGGCAAAAAAGACGATAAAAACATATAAAAAAATCGTTAGCAGTTTTGCACGGGGATCCATTCGATGAATGACTGTGCTGCCAGGAACATATTTTCCGATGATGATATTATCGATCATATACGACACCTTCTTTTAAAAGGGCTTCAATGAAATCGGCCGTTTCCTCTAAAGTCAATGGCTTGTCTTCAACCGTTAAAGAAAATTTTTCTTCAAGCTTCATGACAAATTTAATTGATTCCGGCAAATCGAGCCCAAGCTGCTCCAGTTCCCCAGTCAACCGGAATATTTCCTTTGGCGACCCTTTCATCTTTAATTCCCCTTGGTGCAAAACGGCAATTTCATCAGCGTACTTGGCTGCATCTTCCATGCTATGCGTTACTAATATTGTTGTTAATTTTTTTTCTTTATGGAGACGATAAAAAAGCTCCATGATCTCATTTCGGCCTTTTGGATCCAATCCTGCAGTCGGTTCATCTAAAACGAGCACCTCCGGCTCCATCGCTAAAACACCTGCAATCGCCACTCTTCGCATTTGCCCCCCGCTTAGCTCAAACGGGGATTGATGAAGGATTTCTTCTCCTAGACCGACTAGCGGCAGCACTTCTTTTACCTTTTTTTTCGCTTCTTCAAACGATGCGCCAAAATTCATTGGACCGAATGCTATATCTTTTTCGACGGTTTCTTCGAATAATTGATGCTCTGGGAATTGAAAGACAATTCCGACCTTTTTTCGGATAGATTTCAAGTTTTTCTGTTTTTCTCCTGCCTTAATCAGCCGGTCTCCAAGTTGAATAGAGCCTTTCGTCGGCAAAAGCAGGCCGTTTAAATGCTGCAAAATCGTTGATTTTCCCGATCCGGTATGCCCAATCACGGCCAAATATGTTCCTTCATGGATATCCATATTGATATCACACAAAGCGAGCCGTTCAAAAGGAGTGTTCATTTGGTAACGATGTTCTAATTGTCGGATTTTAATGTCCATAATTCGTCCACCAGGCTTTCTACATTAAGGTGTCGCGTCGCTAAAGGCACTCCTTTTTCAAGAAGCCGTTTGCTCAGCTTGTAAGAAAACGGAAGATCTAAACCGATGCTTACCAGCTCCTCTTCCAAGCGAAACACTTCTTTCGGAGTTCCCTCCGCAAATTTTTTGCCTCCATTCATTACAATCATCCGATCTGCTTTGGCCGCCTCTTCCAAATCATGGGTGATGGAAATGACCGTCACAAGCCCTTTTTCTTTCAATGACCAAATGGTTTCAATTACTTCCCGGCGTCCAATTGGATCAAGCATTGAAGTCGCTTCATCTAAAACAATAATGCTTGGTTGAACAGCCAAAACGCCTGCAATCGCGACCCGCTGCTTTTGTCCGCCGGAAAGATGATGAGGCTCCCGTTCTAAAAATTCATTCATTTTTACAATTTTCGTCGCCCATTCGATTCGTTTTACCATCTCTTCTCTCGGTATACCTATGTTTTCCATACCAAAAGCGACATCGTCTCGTACAGTGGCGCCGACAAATTGATTATCTGGATTTTGAAACACCATTCCAATCCGTTTTCGAATATCCCAAATGGTTTTTTCTGATAATGTGATTCCTGATACAGTAACGGTTCCTTCGTCAGGCAGCAGCAGACCGTTTAGCATCCGGGCCAATGTTGATTTCCCTGATCCATTGTGTCCGACGATGGCCAGCCATTCCCCTTCATACACATCAAAGGAAACATCCGTTAGTGCAGGCTTTTCACTTTCTTTATTATAGCGGTATGTTACATGTTGAACTTGAATGATCGACCGTTCCACAGATGCCCTCCTCCCGCCTCAAGTACAGATGAAGTAAACGCGAATATCATGTCTATAATATGAGATGCAGAGGCTGCCAAAAGAAAATCAATCCGCTTTGTAAAGTACTTGAAGATAAATAAAAAAGGGCATAGATGCAGTCATTACAACTGTCCCGCCCTTGAAGTTCATTTATATCTAAATTACACGAATTCAATGATAACCATTGGTGCTCCGTCACCACGGCGAGGACCCATTTTCAAAATTCGTGTGTAGCCGCCTTGACGATCTTGGTAACGTGGTGCCACTTCATCAAATAATTTTTGCAATGCATAGAAAGGTTTTTCTTTTTCCTTTCCGTCTTGGCCCGAAACTGTCACAGTTTTCGCAACCTCATTGCGAATAAACTGTGCTGCTTGGCGACGAGCATGCAAATCACCACGTTTACCTAAAGTAACCAGCTTCTCTACAACAGCACGAAGCTCCTTTGCACGGGCTTCAGTCGTTTCAATTCGTTCGTTAATAATTAAGTCCGTTGCTAAGTCACGGAGCATTGCTTTACGCTGCGCACTAGTACGTCCTAATTTTCTATAAGACATGTGATGTTCCCTCCTTTGTTGGAAGTTGATCTATATAGACTTTGAAAAATCAGTTAATCGTCTTTTCGTAAACTCAAACCAAGGTCTTCTAATTTTTGTTTTACTTCTTCTAGCGATTTGCGTCCTAAATTACGCACTTTCATCATGTCCTCTTCTGTTTTGTTCGCAAGTTCTTGAACTGTGTTAATACCTGCACGTTTCAAACAGTTATAAGAACGAACAGAGAGGTCAAGTTCCTCAATCGTCATTTCAAGCACTTTTTCTTTTTGGTCCTCTTCTTTTTCAACCATGATTTCAACATTTTGCGCTTCATCTGTTAAGCTAACGAAAATGTTTAAGTGCTCCATCAAAATTTTAGAGCCAAGTGCGATAGCTTCCTTTGGACCGATGCTTCCATCTGTCCAAACATCAATTGTCAGCTTATCATAATCTGTCACTTGACCAACCCGTGTATTTTCCACTTGATAAGAAACTCTAGAAACGGGTGTGTAAATCGAATCGATTGGGATGACACCTATTGGTTGATCTTCCCGTTTATTTTCTTCAGCCGGGCTGTATCCTCTCCCGCGCTTCGCCGTCATTCTCAGCCGCAAATGAGCATCTTTCGCAAGAGTTGCAATATGAAGATCAGGATTTAATATTTCAACATCGCTATCGTGAGTTATATCTGCTGCCGTAATGGGCCCTTCACCTTGTACGTCAATTTCTAGCGTCTTCTCTTCTTCTGAATAAATTTTCAGAGCAAGCTTTTTTAAATTTAAAATAATCGTTGTAACATCTTCGACGACACCATCAATTGTAGAAAATTCATGGAGGACGCCGTCAATTTGAACAGATGTTACAGCGGCACCAGGGAGTGAGGATAATAGGATACGACGTAAGGAGTTACCCAAAGTTGTACCATATCCACGCTCAAGTGGCTCGACAACGAATTTCCCATATTTCGCGTCATCACTGATTTCAACCGTTTCGATTTTTGGTTTTTCAATTTCAATCATTCTAAATAAAACCCTCCTTCAAAACGTCGAAACCCCGGCTAGACAAAGAAGAGAAAACGCGTCTAACCGAAATTCCCCAATCATAAAGTCCCGAATGTGCACAAACAACATCTTAATAAATGCTAGAATCTATAACTGTATCATAACCCATTATTGACAGGGTTACAAAATATATACAGATAAATTACACACGACGACGTTTTGGCGGACGGCATCCATTATGTGGAACAGGTGTGACGTCTTTAATAGATGTCACTTCAAGACCTGCTGCTTGAAGAGCACGAATCGCAGCTTCGCGGCCTGCGCCAGGTCCTTTTACAGAAACCTCTAATGATTTCATTCCGTGCTCCATAGAAGCTTTAGCAGCTGCTTCAGCTGCCATCTGTGCAGCAAACGGAGTTGACTTACGAGAACCTTTAAATCCTAATGCACCGGCACTTGACCAAGCAATTGCATTGCCGTGCACATCAGTAATAGTGACAATCGTGTTGTTAAAGGTTGATCGAATATGTGCGATGCCTGTCTCAATATTCTTTTTTACGCGGCGTTTGCGAGTATTTGTTTTACGAGCCATTTACAGTTAACCTCCTTTACTTATTTTTTCTTGTTAGCAACCGTACGGCGCGGTCCTTTACGAGTACGTGCGTTATTTTTCGTATTTTGGCCTCGAACAGGCAAACCACGGCGATGTCGGATACCACGGTAGCAGCCAATTTCAATGAGACGCTTAATGTTTAGAGAAACTTCCCGTCGAAGATCTCCTTCCACTTTATAAGTGTCGACAATGTCACGGATTCTTCCTAATTCTTCTTCTGTTAAATCACGAACACGAGTATCTTCGGAAACTCCAGCTTCAGCTAATATTTTTTGAGCTGTTGAACGACCGATTCCGTAAATATAAGTTAAAGAAATGACAATGCGTTTATCGCGTGGAATATCTACACCAGCAATACGCGCCATAATATGAGCACCTCCTTCAAAAATTAACCTTGTTTTTGTTTATGTTTTGGATTTTCGCAAATAACCATAACTTTTCCTTTTCTGCGAATGACTTTACATTTTTCGCATATAGGTTTCACTGATGGTCTTACTTTCATGTTTATCCAACCTCCTTAATAATCCGGAGTGCAAATTATTTATATCGATACGTAATTCTTCCGCGGGTTAAATCATATGGTGATAATTCAACCGTTACTTTATCACCCGGCAAAATACGAATAAAATGCATTCTAATTTTTCCAGAAACATGAGCCAGCACGGTATGACCATTTTCCAACTCTACTTTAAACATCGCGTTAGGCAACGTCTCAACAACGGTACCCTCTACTTCAATGACATCGTCTTTCGCCATTCAATTGTCTCCCTTCCTCAAATCAGTAACTTGTTCATTGACAAATCGGCTTATTGCATATCGAAGTTTGCCATTTGTCACACGGCCAGTTTCCAATATACTGTTCTGAACTTCCGGAGATACGCAATCAAAAAATTCAAGATGATGGATGTTTTTTTTCTTTGGAGAATGAAACTTTCGCTTTTCTCCATCGGCAATCAATACGAATCGATCATCGAGAATTTTCACGACAATCGCATATTTGCCAGCTTCTCTCCCTTTCGTAATCAAGACAAACTGACCTATTTGCGGACTCGACTCAGGATCACTCACGCACATCACCTTCACTTAGGGTGTTGTTAAAATTTCATAACCTGTATCAGTAATGGCAATTGTATGTTCAAAATGAGCACACATTTTGCCATCTACAGTCACGACAGTCCAATTATCAGCTAACGTTCTGACATAACGGCTTCCCGCATTGACCATAGGCTCAATCGCTAAAACCATACCGGGCTTCAGCCTTGGCCCTTTGTTCGGTGGACCATAATGCGGAATTTGAGGATCCTCATGCAAGTCTTGCCCTACGCCATGACCTACGTATTCACGAACAATGGAAAAACCGTGAGATTCGACGTAAACTTGAATGGCATGAGAAATGTTCGAAAGTCTTCCCCCTGGTTTTGCTTCTTCTAATCCTTTATATAAAGATTCTTTTGTAACATCAAGCAATTTCTGTGTTTCTTCGGAAATTGTACCGACAGGATAAGTCCATGCAGAGTCCCCGTGATAGCCGTTGTATTTCGCACCAATGTCAATACTAATAATATCTCCATCACGCAATACACGGTCTCCAGGTATTCCGTGAACAAGCTCTTCATTCACGGAAGTGCAAATACTGCCGCGAAAACCATTATACCCTTTAAATGAGGGGATTGCATCATGTTCACGTATAAACTTTTCAGCAATACTGTCCAGTTCTTTTGTTGTAATACCAGGCTGAATATATTTCTGGAGTTCTTGGTGAGTTAAAGCAACAATCCGTCCAGCCTCGCGCATAATTTCAATTTCGCGCTTTGTTTTGCAAATAATCATTCACCCAAGCCTCCAAGCAAGTTGCAAATATCTTCAAATACTTTGTTAATCTCTTGCTGACCGTCAATATTTTTCAAATAGCCTTTAGATTTATAGAAATCAAGCAGCGGTTTCGTCTGCTTCAAATTCACTTCCAAACGGTTTCCAACGGTTTCAGCGTTATCATCAGCTCGTTGATATAAATTTCCTCCGCACTTATCACAAATTCCTTCTTCTTTTGGCGGATTGAATACAAGATGGTACGTTGCACCGCAATTTTTGCAAATTCTTCGTCCTGTTAGCCGTTCCATTAAAATTTCTTGGTCAACATGAATGTTGATAACATAATCAATTTCTTTATTAAGCTCTTTTAAAATTTGCTCCAAAGCCTCCGCTTGAGCAACGGTGCGCGGAAAACCATCCAATAAAAAGCCTTTATCAGTATCATTCTTGCCTAATCTTTCCCGAACAATACCAATCGTAACTTCATCCGGCACTAATTCGCCTTTATCCATATAAGACTTCGCTTGTAACCCTAACTCGGTTCCATCTTTTATAGCTGCTCTGAACATATCTCCTGTTGAGATATGCGGGATGTTGTATTTTTCAACAATTTTTTCAGCCTGTGTTCCTTTTCCTGCCCCAGGCAGCCCCATTAATACTAAATTCATGGACTCTCCCCCTCAAACGCTTTTCGAGGGAATGGGACATTCATCGCCCCACAACCTCTTATTTCATAAAACCTTTGTAATGACGTTTGACAAGCTGGCTCTCAAGCTGCTTCATAGTTTCCAAAGCGACACCGACAACGATCAAGAGACTTGTTCCACCTATTTGTGCTGAAGAAGGCAAGTCAGCAAATTTTATAAAAAAGACAGGAAGTATTGAGACAACTGCTAGAAAAATAGAACCGACAAATGTTAAACGGTATAAAATTTTCGTTACGTACTCTTGTGTACTTTTTCCTGGTCTTATACCCGGTATATAGCCGCCTTGCTTCTGCAAATTTTCAGCCATTTGCTCCGGGTTCACTTGAACAAATGTATAGAAATAAGCGAAAGCGATAATTAATGCAACGTAGATGATCATCCCGATAGGTTGCGTGTAATCAAATGTTTTTTGAATCCATCTTGTTACATCATTTGGTCCAAAGAACGATGCAATCGTAGTGGGGGTAACAATAAACGATACTGCAAAAATGACTGGAATGACTCCAGCAGAGTTAACCTTCAATGGGAGATGCGTTGAATGTCCCCCAACCGGACTTCTACCTGCAAGCCGCTTTGCATACTGAATCGGAATTTTTCGGAATGCTTGTTGAACGAAAATAACAGCTACAACAACTAATAAAACGGCAAGAACAAGCAAAACGACAGTTACAATTCTTAAAAATAGCTGATCGCCAACATCCGCAAATTGTTGAGCATAAATTTGGTTTACTGCCGTTGGAATGCCGGCAGCAATCCCAGCAAAGATAATAATAGAAATACCGTTCCCAACGCCTTTTGCGGTAATTTGCTCACCAAGCCACATTAAAAAGGCTGTTCCCGCAGTTAAAACAAGTGCGATCAACAAATAGTTTCCAATGCCAGGGTTTATGATTAACAGACCGCCGGCCATATTATTAAAGCCATATGACATTGCCAGCGCTTGAATAAATCCTAAAATAATTGTTAAATAACGCGTGAATTGGGCAAGCTTTCTGCGGCCTACTTCACCCTGCTTCGACCACTCTGTAAATTTCGGTACAACGTCCATTTGCAGAAGCTGAACAATGATTGAAGCAGTAATGTAAGGCATAATCCCCATTGCTAAAATGGAGAAGTTTTGCAATGCCCCGCCTCCAAAAATGTTCAAAACGCCAAATACGTTCAATTGGTCTTGTGCTTTTAGTACGTCTGCGTTCACACCCGGGACAGGGATAAAAGTGCCGATCCGGAAAATTACCAGCATAAGAAGGGTGAACAAGATTCGATTGCGAATGTCACCCACGCGCATAAAATTGGAGATTGCCTTGAACATTAAATCACCTCAGCAGAACCGCCGGCGGCTTCAATTGCCTCTTTTGCTGAAGCAGAAAATTTGTGTGCTTTAACCGTTAATTTTTTCTCTAATTTACCGTCTCCAAGCACTTTAATACCTGCTTTCAGTTTGCTTACAACACCTGTTTCCAAAAGAAGCTCTGGAGTAATTTCCGTACCGTCTTCAAAACGATTCAATTTGTCCAAGTTCACAACTTGATATTCTTTGCGGTTAATGTTTGTAAACCCACGTTTTGGCAAACGACGGAATAGAGGAGTTTGACCGCCTTCAAATCCAGGGCGAACTCCACCGCCAGATCGGGCATTTTGTCCTTTTTGACCACGTCCAGCAGTTTTTCCATTACCTGAACCAATACCGCGACCAACACGATTCCGCTCTTTACGAGAACCTTCTGCCGGTTTTAATTCATGAAGCTTCATAACCTTGGCACCTCCTTATTTGATTATTGTTCTTCCACTTTCACGAGATGTGACACTTTATTGATCATTCCGCGAATTGCCGAATTGTCATTATGAACAACTGTTTGATGCAATTTCCGCAAGCCTAATGTTTTAACGGTTATTCTTTGGTCTTCAGGACGACCAATTACACTCTTTTTGAGGGTAATCGCCAATTTTTTTGCCATTGTCTTTCCCTCCTTATCCTAACAGTTCTTCAACCGTTTTTCCACGAAGTTTAGCAACATCTTCTACACGCTTCAGCTGCTTTAACCCGTCAACTGTTGCCCGAACCATATTAATCGGTGTATTGGAGCCTAAAGATTTAGATAAGATATCGTGAACACCTGCTAATTCAAGTACTGCACGGACAGGTCCTCCAGCGATAACCCCCGTACCTTCAACAGCAGGTTTCAAGAGAATCTTTCCTGCACCGAATTTACCGATTACTTCGTGTGGAATGGACGTACCTACAATTGGTACTTCAATTAAGTTTTTCTTTGCATCTTCAATTGCTTTGCGGATAGCATCAGGAACTTCTTGCGCTTTACCAGTTCCGAAACCTACATGACCGTTTTTGTCTCCGACAACAACAAGAGCAGCAAAACGGAAACGACGGCCACCTTTTACTACTTTTGCAACACGGTTTACGGTAACAACACGTTCTTCAAGTTCAAGTTTGCTTGGATCAATACGACGCATCACTTTTCCCTCCTTTGTCGATTAAAATTCAAGGCCAACTTCGCGAGCTGCATCAGCTAAAGCCTTCACACGTCCATGATATAAATATCCACCACGGTCAAACACAACAGATTTAATACCTTTTTCAAGCGCACGTTTTGCAACAAGTTCGCCGACCTTTTGAGCTGCCTCTACATTCCCAGTTGATTCCAAGTTAAGCTCTTTATCCAAAGTAGAAGCACTCACAAGCGTTTGGTGATTTGTATCATCAATCACTTGAGCATAAATGTGCTTGTTGGAGCGGTATACGTTTAAACGCGGGCGAGCGGCTGTACCGGAAACCTTTGAACGCACGCGTGCATGTCTAGTTTTGCGAACCGCATTTTTACTAGGTTTTGTAATCATCTACGTCACTCCTTTCTTTCTTTATGCGGCATTACTTAGCAGTCTTACCTTCTTTGCGGCGCACATATTCTCCTTCATAGCGGATGCCTTTTCCTTTATATGGTTCAGGCGGACGAACCGCACGAATATTTGCAGCGACTGCGCCAACACGCTCTTTATCTGTACCTTTAACGACGATTTTTGTTTGAGAAGGAACGTCGATTTCAATGCCTTGTTCAGGTTCATATTCGACTGGATGAGAGTATCCGACATTCAATACTAGTTTTTTTCCTGATTTTGATGCACGGTATCCGACCCCGATCAGTTCTAAACTTTTTTCAAAGCCTTTGGAAACACCTTCAACCATATTGGCAAGAAGGCTGCGAGTCGTCCCGTGAAGAGCACGGTGCTCTTTATTGTCAGATGGACGAGTAACAGTTAATACTTGATCTTCAACTTTTATATCCATATCTGGATGAAATGTACGGGTTAATTCTCCTTTTGGTCCTTTTACTGTTACTGTATTTCCATTAATCGTAACAGTGACACCTGAAGGAATTTCAAGCGGTTTTTTCCCTACACGTGACATGAATGACACCTCCATTTCGTGTTAAAAAATTACCAAACGTATGCGAGCACTTCTCCGCCTGTTTGCTTCGCGCGTGCTTCTTTATCAGTTAAAACGCCTTGAGAAGTCGAAACGATTGCTATTCCTAATCCATTCAACACACGTGGCACTTCATTAGCTTTTGCATAAACGCGCAAGCCTGGTTTGCTGATTCGTTTAAGGCCAGTTATAACACGTTCGTTGTTAGGCCCGTACTTTAAGAAAATGCGCAAAATACCTTGTTTATTATCTTCAATATATTCATAATCGCGAATAAACCCTTCACGCTTCAAAATTTCAGCAATTTCCCGTTTAATTTTGGAAGCAGGAACTTCCAGTTTTTCATGACGAACCATGTTCGCATTGCGAATGCGAGTAAGCATATCTGCAATAGGATCTGTCATCACCATTATAAATAACCTCCTTCCCATTTATCGATACTACCAACTAGCTTTTTTCACGCCAGGGATCTGACCTTTGTAAGCAAGTTCACGGAAACAAATACGGCAAAGCTTAAATTTGCGGATGACTGCATGCGGACGGCCGCAGCGTTCACAGCGTGTGTATTCACGCACTTTAAATTTTTGCTTGCGTTTTTGTTTCGCAATCATTGACTTTTTAGCCACATTTTCGCCTCCAATCTAAATTAGCGATTATTTTGGAACGGCATGCCGAACAGAGTTAATAGCTCGCGAGCCTCTTCATCGGTTTTTGCTGTTGTAACGATTACGATATCCATACCTCTTACTTTATTTACTTTATCGTAATCAATTTCTGGGAAAATAAGTTGTTCTCTAATACCAAGCGTATAATTGCCGCGGCCATCAAATGATTTTTTAGATACACCACGGAAGTCGCGCACACGTGGTAAAGAAACGGAAATCAATTTGTCAAAGAAATCGTACATACGCTCTCCACGAAGCGTAACTTTGCAACCGATCGGCATTCCTTCACGAAGCCGGAAGCCGGCAATGGATTTTTTCGCACGAGTCACTACAGGTTTTTGACCAGAAATGAGAGTTAATTCTTCAACAGCACTGTCCAGCGCTTTCGCATTTTGGACTGCATCACCGACGCCCATATTGATGACAATTTTTTCGATTTTAGGAACTTGCATAACAGATTTATAGTTAAACTTGTTCATTAGTGCAGGTATGATTTCTTTTACGTATTTTTCTTTAAGGCGGTTCATAAATAGACCTCCCTTCCAAATTATTTATCTAAAATTTCACCTGATTTTTTTGCTACACGCACCTTTTTGCCGTCCACAATTTTATAACCGACACGAGTCGGTTCACCTGTTTTTGGATCTAATGGCATTACATTTGATACATGAATAGGCGCTTCTTTACTGATAATTCCGCCTTGTGGATTATCTTGAGAAGGCTTCGCATGTTTTTTCACGATGTTCACGCCTTCCACAAGCACGCGGTTCTTTTTCGGATATGCTGCAAGGATCACGCCTTGTTTTCCTTTATCTTTTCCGGCGATCACCATTACTTTGTCACCCTTCTTAACATGCATCGATTACACACCTCCTTGGTAAGCCAAACTCATAATTAAAGTACTTCTGGAGCAAGAGAAACGATTTTCATAAAGTTTTTATCGCGAAGTTCACGCGCAACCGGTCCAAAAATACGAGTACCTCTCGGGCTTTTGTCTTCGCGGATGATGACGCATGCGTTTTCGTCAAAACGAATGTACGAACCGTCAGGACGGCGCACACCACGTTTTGTACGCACAACAACAGCTTTTACTACATCACCTTTTTTAACAACGCCTCCTGGTGTTGCTTGTTTAACCGTACCGACAATAATATCACCGATATTTGCTGTTTTACGACCAGATCCGCCAAGAACTTTAATTGTTAACAATTCACGTGCACCAGAGTTATCAGCAACTTTTAAACGAGATTCTTGTTGAATCATGTTCGTGACCTCCCTTCGGAATTTTTTTCATCCGAACCAAATTAAATAATAACTGCTTCTTCTACAATTTCAACTAAACGGAAACGTTTTGTTGCAGATAGCGGGCGAGTTTCCATAATGCGAACGATATCGCCGACTTTCGCTTTGTTTTGCTCATCATGAGCTTTGAACTTTTTAGAATATTTCACGCGTTTTCCATAAAGCGGGTGTTTTTTATAAGTTTCAACAAGAACAGTGATGGTCTTATCCATTTTATCCGACACGACGCGTCCAGTATAAACTTTGCGCTTGTTGCGTTCACTCATTTGGCAAACCTCCTCTCACGATTATTTGTTTGCAGCAATTTCTCTTTCGCGAATAATAGTTTTCATTCTAGCAATCGTTTTGCGTACTTCACGGATGCGGGCAGTATTTTCAAGCTGACCAGTCGCAAGCTGGAAGCGCAAGTTAAACAATTCTTCTTTTAAAGATTTCACTTTTTGTTCAATTTCGGCAGTGGTTAGATCACGAATTTCTTTAGCTTTCATTTGATTCACCACCAATTTCTTCACGTTTTACAAATTTTGTTTTGATCGGTAATTTATGAGATGCAAGACGCAGTGCTTCACGTGCAACTTCTTCAGAAACACCCGCAACCTCGAACAATACTTTGCCCGGCTTCACTACGGCAACCCAGCCTTCAGGTGCCCCTTTACCGGAACCCATCCGTACTTCTAAAGGTTTAGCCGTGTATGGTTTAGACGGGAAAATTTTAATCCAAACTTTTCCGCCACGTCTCATATAACGCGTCATCGCGATACGTGCTGCTTCAATTTGTCTGTTGGTGATCCAAGCAGGCTCAAGAGCTTGAATGCCATATTCACCGAAATGAACTTCAGTGCCGCCTTTTGCACGTCCGCGCATTTTCCCGCGATGTTCTCTACGATATTTTACGCGTTTAGGCATTAACATAATTATTTGCCTCCTTCCTCATTGTTCTTTTTAGCTGGAAGAACTTCTCCACGATAAATCCAAACTTTTACGCCCAATTTTCCGTACGTTGTATCCGCTTCTGCAGTTCCGTAATCGATGTCTGCACGAAGAGTATGAAGCGGTACCGTTCCTTCACTGTAATGTTCAGAACGTGCGATATCTGCACCACCAAGACGGCCGGATACCATTGTTTTAATACCTAATGCACCTGCGCGCATTGCACGTTGGATCGCTTGTTTTTGAACACGACGGAACGAAGCGCGGTTTTCTAGCTGACGTGCAATATTTTCCGCAACAAGTTTTGCATCTAAATCAGCTTTTTTAATTTCTAAAATATTAATGTGCACACGTTTGCCAGTTAGTTGGTTCAAAGCCTTTCTTAAAGCTTCGACCTCTGTACCACCTTTACCGATAACCATTCCTGGCTTAGCTGTGTGGATAGTGATATTTAAACGGTTTGCCGCACGTTCAATTTCAATGCGGGAAACGGATGCATCGCTTAAACGTTTATTAATGTATTCACGAATTTTGAGGTCTTCATGTAACAGGTCTGCATAATCTTTTTCTGCATACCATTTCGATTCCCAATCACGAATGATGCCAATTCGAAGACCGACTGGATTTACCTTTTGACCCACTAATTATCCCTCCTTTTTTTCCGAAACAATGATCGTAATATGGCTTGTGCGTTTGTTGATTTGGCTCGCTCTACCTTGTGCACGTGGTCTAAAGCGTTTCAAAGTTGGTCCTTCATCAACATAAGCCTTTTCAATATATAAATTGTTTCCGTCCATGTCATAGTTATGCTCTGCATTTGCAACAGCCGATTTTAACACTTTTTCAATAATTGGTGAAGCAGCTTTAGGTGTATGGCGAAGAATGGCAATTGCCTCACCAACTTGCTTTCCTCGGATCAAGTCAATAACTAAACGAGCTTTACGAGGAGCAATTCGTACTGTTCTCGCAACAGCTTTAGCCTGCATCCTAAAATCCTCCTCTCATATTAGCGTTTTGTCTTCTTGTCATCGCCGGCATGGCCTCTGTAAGTACGAGTTGGAGCAAACTCTCCAAGCTTATGTCCTACCATGTCTTCAGTAATGTATACCGGAACATGTTTTCTTCCATCATAGACCGCAATGGTATGACCGATGAAAGATGGGAAAATAGTTGAACGGCGAGACCAAGTTTTGATGACTTGTTTGCTTCCAGTTTCATTTAATTTTTCGATTTTTTTCATTAAATGATCATCGCAGAATGGTCCTTTTTTTAAGCTACGACCCATAATGTTACCTCCCTTCGTGATTGCGCTACGGTTCTGATGAACCGTAGAACAACCCCGTTATTTTTTACGACGGCGAACGATAAATTTATCGGATTTGTTTTTCTTTTTGCGAGTTTTAAACCCAAGAGTCGGTTTACCCCAAGGCGTCATAGGAGATTTACGACCAATAGGTGCTTTTCCTTCTCCCCCACCGTGCGGGTGATCGCTAGGGTTCATAACAGATCCGCGAACTGTTGGACGTTTGCCTAACCAGCGGGAACGTCCTGCTTTACCAATATTAATTAATTCATGCTGCTCATTCCCTACTTGGCCGACAGTGGCACGGCAAGTTGCCAAAATCATGCGGACCTCACCAGAAGCTAAACGAACTAATACATATTTTCCTTCTTTACCAAGCACTTGAGCTGAAGTACCTGCAGAACGAACCAATTGTCCGCCTTTTCCTGGTTTTAATTCGATGTTATGAATGACAGTACCTACTGGGATATTTTGAAGAGGAAGTGCGTTTCCAACTTTAATATCAGCTGTAGGTCCTGACATTACTTCCATTCCTACTTTTAAGTTTTTAGGAGCCAGAATATAGCGTTTTTCTCCGTCAACATAGTTAATTAATGCAATGTTTGCGGAGCGGTTTGGATCGTACTCAATAGTAGCAACGCGTCCTGGTATTCCATCTTTATCGCGCTTAAAATCAATAATACGATATTGACGTTTATGGCCTCCGCCTTGATGACGAACAGTTAGCTTACCTTGGTTGTTGCGTCCTGCTTTTTTATGAAGCGGAGCAAGCAACGACTTTTCCGGCTTGTCAGTAGTGATTTCAGCAAAATCAGATACTGTCATGCCGCGGCGACCGTTAGAGGTTGGTTTATATTTTTTAATCGCCATCTCAGTTTCCCTCCTTCACTTTCAAAATTATGCTTCGAACAATTCGATTTCTTTGCTGTCTGCCGTTAATTTCACGATTGCTTTTTTACGGCGATTTGTCAAACCGCTGAACCGGCCAACACGTTTAAGTTTTCCTTTGTAATTCATAATGTTGACTTTTTCAACTTTGACATCGAAAATTTTTTCAATAGCGTCCTTCACTTCTGTTTTGTTTGCTTTCACATCTACTTCAAATGTATATTTTTTGTCAGCTACTAGATCCATTGAACGTTCAGTGATGATGGGGCGCTTAATAATATCTCGAGGATCCTTCATTATCCAAGCACCTCCTCTACTTTTTCCACCGCTGCTTTTGTAATAACAAGTTTATCATGGCTCAACACATCCAACACGTTGATTCCATTAGCCGTAACAACTGTTACACCTGGAATATTGCGTGCAGACAGGATTACATTTTCGTTTTCGTCTCCTGTTACAATCAGCGCTTTTCTGTCAACGGAAAGCCCTTTGAGAATTCCAGCCATTTCTTTCGTTTTTGGAGCTTCCAACACTAAATCTTCTAATACAACAATATTGTTCTCTTGAACTTTAGAAGATAAAGCTGATTTGATTGCTAAGCGGCGGACTTTTTTCGGTAATTTGTATGCATATGTGCGAGGTGTTGGTCCAAATACTGTCCCACCTCCGCGCCATTGAGGTGAACGGATGGATCCCTGACGTGCGCGTCCTGTACCTTTTTGACGCCATGGCTTACGGCCACCGCCACTAACTTCAGAACGGTTTTTTACTTTATGAGTGCCTTGTCTTTGAGAAGCTCTTTGCATAATGACAGCTTCAAATAATACGTGTTTATTCGGCTCAATACCAAAAACAGAATCATTTAATTCGATTTCGCCAACTGCTGATCCGTTTTGGTTATATAACGTAACTTTCGGCATTTTTCCGTTTCCTCCTTTCCTGTTGAAATTACTTCGCTTTTACTGCAGATTTAATAATAACTAATGATTTTTTCGGTCCCGGAACATTCCCTTTGATTAAAAGAAGATTGCGTTCAGCATCTACTTTTACAACTTCAAGATTTTGAACGGTTACGCGTTCACCGCCCATTCTTCCAGGAAGTTCTTTTGATTTAAAAACACGGTTTGGTGCAATGGCTCCCATTGAACCAGGACGACGGTGGTACCGTGAACCGTGAGACATTGGGCCACGTGATTGTCCGTGACGTTTAATCGCACCTTGAAATCCTTTCCCTTTAGAAATACCTGTCACATCAACAAGTTCCCCAGCAGAAAAAATGTCTACTTTAACCTCTTGACCAATTTCATACTCGTCTACATTAGCACCTCTAACTTCACGAATGAAGCGCTTAGGAGCAGTATTTGCTTTTGCAGCGTGACCTTTTTCCGGCTTGTTTGCAAGCTTTTCACGCTTGTCTTCAAAACCTAGTTGAATAGCATCGTAGCCGTCTGTTTCAACAGTCTTCTTTTGAAGAACGACGTTTGGGGATGCTTCAACTACAGTAACAGGAATTAATTCACCGTTTTCTGCAAATACTTGCGTCATTCCAATTTTTCTTCCTAAGATTCCTTTGGTCATGAGTCACACCTCCTAAATTTCAAATGTTTTAATCTATCGTTACAGTTTAATTTCAATGTCTACACCAGAAGGCAAATCTAAACGCATTAACGCATCAACCGTTTGCGGTGTAGGGTTGACAATATCGATTAAACGTTTATGTGTACGCATTTCAAATTGTTCACGAGAATCTTTATATTTGTGCACTGCTCGAAGAATTGTATAAACTGTTTTTTCAGTCGGTAGCGGAATTGGACCAGAAACATTTGCTCCCGAACGTTTTGCAGTTTCTACAATTTTTTCGGCAGATTGATCAAGGATTCTGTGATCATACGCTTTTAATCGAATTCGAATTTTTTGTTTTGCCATTATTTTCCCTCCTTTTCGCCTACTTTCCATAGACAATTCTCCACGAGAATTTCCTGTACGCCCGCCATGGCAAAGCGGCCGGGTGTATCAGCAACCTCCCGCTTCATCGCAGTCAAAGACCAACGTTATACATTATATAAAAAACAGGTGTCTAATGCAAGAAAAATTCAGGATTTCCTATAAAATTTAGTGTTGTTTCTTTAAAAGTTAAAGCGTTGCAGACTTCATATTTATAATAAAAAAAGCGAGCCTATTCGACTCGCTTTTTTCAATTAGTCAAGGATAGCTGAAACAGATCCTGCACCTACAGTACGACCGCCTTCGCGGATAGAGAATTTCGTACCGTCTTCAATCGCAACTGGAGAAATGAGTTCAACAGTCATTTCAACGTTATCTCCAGGCATTACCATTTCTACGCCTTCTGGAAGAGTGATAATTCCAGTTACGTCTGTAGTACGGAAATAGAATTGTGGACGGTAGTTAGAGAAGAATGGAGTATGACGTCCACCTTCTTCTTTAGAAAGAACGTAAACTTGTGCTTTGAATTTTTTGTGCGGTGTGATAGAACCAGGTTTTGCTAAAACTTGACCGCGTTCTACTTCGTCACGTGCGATACCGCGAAGTAAAGCACCGATGTTGTCTCCAGCTTCAGCTTGATCAAGAAGCTTACGGAACATTTCAACACCAGTAACAGTTGTTTTCTTAGATTCTTCAGCTAAACCAACGATTTCTACTTCGTCACCAACTTTTACAACGCCGCGTTCTACACGACCAGTTGCAACTGTACCGCGACCAGTGATAGAGAATACGTCTTCAACAGGCATCATGAAAGGTTTTTCTGTATCGCGTTCTGGAGTTGGGATGTATTCGTCAACTGCGTTCATTAATTCAATGATTTTTTCTTCCCATTCAGCATCTCCTTCAAGTGCTTTAAGCGCAGAACCTTTGATAACAGGTACATCGTCGCCAGGGAAGTCATATTCAGAAAGAAGGTCACGAACTTCCATTTCAACTAGTTCTAATAATTCTTCGTCGTCTACCATGTCGCATTTGTTTAAGAATACAACGATGTAAGGCACACCTACTTGGCGAGATAAAAGAATGTGCTCACGAGTTTGCGGCATAGGACCGTCAGCAGCAGAAACAACTAGGATAGCGCCGTCCATTTGAGCAGCACCAGTGATCATGTTTTTAACATAGTCTGCGTGTCCAGGGCAGTCAACGTGTGCATAGTGGCGGTTGTCAGTTTCGTATTCTACGTGTGCAGTTGAAATCGTGATTCCGCGTTCACGCTCTTCTGGAGCACCGTCAATTTGATCATATGCACGAGCTTCAGCTTTACCTTGTTTTGCAAGAACAGTAGTAATAGCTGCAGTCAAAGTAGTTTTACCATGGTCAACGTGGCCGATTGTACCAATGTTAACATGTGGTTTAGAGCGTTCATATTTCGCTTTAGCCATAAGTAATTTTTCCTCCTTAAAAAAATATGTTTCATTTTAAATAAATATATAGAATACTTGGAGGCGGCGCAAGTGCATCCGCATCCAAGGGCTACATAAGTATTTATACTTGAACAATGGTTGAAAATCAATTATTCGCCTTTATTTTTTTTGATAATTTCTTCTGCAATGTTTTTAGGCACCTCTTCGTAATGATCGAAGTGCATCGTAAATGTACCGCGTCCTTGTGTATTGGAACGAAGTGCGGTTGCATAACCAAACATTTCAGCAAGTGGAACCATTGCTTTTACAACTTGTGCATTTCCACGTGCTTCCATTCCTTCCACACGTCCACGGCGTGAAGTGATATCACCCATGATGTCTCCCATGTACTCTTCAGGTACAATTACTTCAACTTTCATAATTGGCTCAAGGAGTACCGGGTTACATTTTTGAGCAGCATTTTTAAGGGCAAGTGAAGCGGCAATTTTAAACGCCATCTCACTTGAGTCAACATCGTGGTAAGACCCATCAAAAAGTTTAGCTTTAATGTCAATTAACGGATAGCCTGCAAGCACACCGTTTTGCATAGCATCTTCCAAACCAGCCTGAACCGCTGGGATGTACTCGCGTGGAACGACACCACCGACAATTGCGTTTTCGAATTCAAATCCTTTTCCTTCTTCATTTGGACTGAATTCGATCCAAACGTGACCGTATTGTCCGCGTCCGCCTGATTGACGTACGAATTTACCTTCAACTTGTGCGGATGAGCGGAATGTTTCGCGATACGCAACTTGTGGCGCACCGACATTACACTCAACTTTAAATTCACGTTTCATACGGTCAACGATAATGTCAAGGTGAAGTTCGCCCATACCGGCAATAATTGTTTGGCCAGTTTCCGGATCCGTATGCGATTTGAATGTTGGGTCTTCTTCAGATAGTTTTTGCAATGCTGTTGACATTTTGTCTTGGTCTGCTTTTGATTTAGGTTCAATCGCAACTCTGATAACAGGCTCTGGAAACTCCATCGATTCTAAAATAACCGGATGGTTTTCATCACATAGAGTATCTCCAGTTGTTGTATCTTTTAAACCAACTGCAGCAGCAATATCACCTGCATATACCATTGGAATTTCTTCGCGGTGATTCGCGTGCATTTGTAGAATACGTCCAATCCGTTCACGTTTACCTTTTGTGGAATTGGATACGTATGAACCGGAACTTAATGTTCCTGAATATACGCGGAAGAAAGTTAATTTTCCTACATATGGGTCTGTCATTACTTTAAACGCCAATGCAGCAAATGGTTCATCGTCGCTTGATTTGCGAACTGTTTCTTCCTCTGTATCAGGGATGACGCCTTTTATCGGTGGCACATCGATTGGCGATGGCAAGTAATCAATTACCGCATCCAGCATTAGCTGCACGCCTTTGTTTTTAAAAGCTGAGCCGCATAAAACAGGATAAAACTCAACGTTACAAGTACCTTTACGGATAGCTGCTTTAAGCTCGTCAACGGAAATTTCCTCTCCTTCAAGGTACTTCATCATCAATTCTTCATCAAGCTCTGCAACTGCTTCAATCAATCGAGTGTGCAGCTCTTCTGCTTGTTCTTTATACTCGTCTGGAATTTCACGAGCTTCCGAACGCGTACCTAGATCATCCAGATAGTAATATGCTTTCATTTCCACAAGGTCAATGATACCTTCAAATTGATCTTCTGCTCCAATCGGGAGCTGAATAGGGTGTGCGTTAGCCTCTAAGCGATCGTGAAGTGTTTTGACAGAGTATAAAAAGTCTGCGCCGATTTTATCCATTTTGTTAACAAATACAATGCGCGGCACTCCGTATGTTGTTGCTTGGCGCCAAACTGTTTCCGTTTGCGGCTCAACACCAGACTGAGCATCAAGAACTGCAACTGCTCCGTCTAGGACTCTCAAAGAACGTTCAACTTCAACCGTGAAGTCTACGTGCCCTGGCGTATCAATAATATTGATCCGATGTCCCTTCCATTGAGCTGTTGTAGCGGCAGATGTAATGGTAATACCGCGTTCTTGTTCTTGCTCCATCCAGTCCATTTGGGAAGCTCCTTCGTGAGTCTCCCCGATTTTGTGAATGCGGCCTGTATAGAACAAAATTCTCTCAGTTGTTGTCGTCTTACCAGCATCAATGTGCGCCATAATACCGATATTGCGAGTTTTTTCTAAGGAGAACTCTCTTGGCATCGGGTAATTTCTCCTTCCTTCATGGGTATTGATAAATATTATGTTTATTACCAGCGATAATGTGCAAATGCTCTATTCGCTTCAGCCATTTTATGTGTATCTTCACGCTTTTTCACTGCCGCACCTGTGTTGTTTGCTGCGTCAATGATTTCAGCCGCAAGACGTTCTTCCATCGTTCTTTCACCACGAAGGCGGGCATAGTTTACTAACCAGCGAAGACCCAAAGTTGTGCGGCGTTCAGGACGAACCTCTACAGGTACTTGGTAGTTTGCGCCCCCTACACGGCGTGCACGAACTTCTAATACTGGCATAATATTTTTCAATGCTTGTTCAAACACTTCCATTGGATCTTTGCCAGTTCGTTCTCTCACGATATCAAATGCATTGTAAAGAATTTTTTGCGCTTTGCTTTTTTTACCGTCAATCATGATTTTATTAATCAGACGAGTTACTAATTTTGAATTGTAAATTGGATCTGGTAGTACGTCACGTTTTGGTACAGGTCCTTTACGTGGCATCACTAAATTCCTCCCTTCATTCTGTATTTATTATATTATCTTTTAGTTTTTAGGACGTTTCGTTCCATATTTGGAACGGCCTTGCTTACGGTTTTCAACTCCAGCTGTGTCAAGAGCTCCGCGTACGATATGATAGCGGACACCAGGCAAGTCTTTTACACGTCCGCCGCGGATTAGCACAACGCTGTGCTCTTGCAGGTTATGTCCGATCCCCGGAATATAAGCTGTTACTTCAATTCCGTTTGACAAGCGGACACGTGCATATTTACGAAGAGCTGAGTTTGGTTTTTTAGGTGTCATTGTTCCAACACGTGTACATACTCCTCGTTTTTGCGGCGAAGATAAATTTGTTTGTTCTTTTTTGAAGCTGTTGTATCCTTTGTTTAACGCAGGAGATTTTGATTTTACTACTTTGCGCGTGCGGCCTTTTCGCACTAATTGGTTAATTGTAGGCATATACATTTCCTCCCTTCAAACGTTTTTTCAAACCCACACATCCAGGCGGTTCATAATTTGGTAAAAACAATTGTTTTTGCAGAAATCTACAAAAACAATGTTTATTTTATAATTGCAACAGCTGCCGCTCCAACTTCTATTCCGCAAGCTTTTCCGAGCTTCTTCATAGAATCGACCTTAATTAAAGGAACTTCTTTCTCTTCAGCCAGCTGAACCACTTTGTTTGTCACTTTCGGGTCAGCATCCACTGCAATGATAACTTCCTTTACAGTGTCATTTTTCAGAGCTTTCACTGTTTGCTTTGTACCAATAATAATCTTTTCAGCCTGTGCTACTTTTTCATAAGACATATTTCATATCCTCCAAAGTGACAGGTGATATTTACACACCTTGATAATATTAACATTGGAAAAGATGGATGTCAACTGTGCATTTTACGGCATCCATCTTTTCCCCGACAATTATTCAACCGAAATCGTTTCGTCAACGGATTTTTTATTCATGACCGGTTTTATTTTTCTATAGAGCTGCATTCCTGTTCCAGCCGGAACAAGCTTACCGATAATAACATTTTCCTTCAAGCCTAACAGTTCATCCCGTTTTCCTTTAATGGCCGCATCCGTTAATACGCGTGTTGTCTCTTGGAATGATGCGGCAGACAAGAAGGACTCCGTTTCAAGCGATGCCTTTGTAATACCGAGCAATACCGGACGTCCTGTTGCAGGGCGTTTTCCTTCCAAAAGCACCTTTTTATTTGCTTCTGTAAATTGATGAACGTCAAGGAGTGTTCCCGGCAGAACATCCGTATCGCCGGAATCGATGACACGGACTTTCCGCAACATTTGCCGCACCATTACTTCAATATGTTTATCGCCGATTTCCACACCTTGCATTCTGTACACTTTTTGCACTTCACGAAGCAAATATTCTTGAACGGCTAAAATGTCTTTTACTTTCAACAATTCTTTTGGATCTATTGAACCTTCCGTAATTTCTTGGCCGCGTTCTACACGGTCCCCCACAGCTACTTTTAAGCGGGCGTTAAATGGCGCCGTGTATGTGCGTGTTTCCACTTCACCGCGGACGACAATTTCTTGCTGCTTATCTCTCACTTCATTAATTTCAGCAACTACCCCGTCAATTTCTGAAATAACCGCTTGCCCTTTTGGATTACGGGCTTCAAACAATTCTTGAACACGCGGCAAACCTTGGGTAATGTCGTCGCCGGCAACCCCACCGGTGTGGAAAGTACGCATCGTCAGCTGTGTACCCGGCTCTCCGATCGATTGAGCAGCGATAATTCCTACCGCTTCGCCTACTTCGACATCAGTGCCGGTAGCCAAGTTCCGTCCATAACATTTTTTACATACACCATGTCTTGTATTACATGTGAATGCAGAGCGAATCCAAACTTCTTCTATCCCTGCATTGACAATTTGAGCTGCTATGTCTTCGGTAATCATTTCATTTTCCCTGACAAGCACTTCGCCCGTTTCAGGATGAATAACCGATCTTCTTGCATATCGTCCGATAATCCGTTCCTCGAGTTTTTCGATAACTTCTGAACCGTCTTTCAGCGCTCTCGCTAAAATTCCTCTGTCTGTTCCGCAGTCTTCCTCACGAATAATCACATCTTGCGCAACATCTACAAGGCGGCGTGTTAAATAACCGGAGTCAGCAGTTTTTAATGCTGTATCTGCCAGACCTTTTCTGGCACCATGGGTCGAGATGAAGTATTCTAACACTGTCAAACCTTCTCTAAAACTCGATTTAATCGGAAGCTCAATAATTCGTCCAGCAGGGTTAGCCATCAGTCCGCGCATTCCCGCAAGCTGTGTGAAGTTAGATGCATTTCCGCGAGCTCCTGAATCGCTCATCATGAAAATCGGATTCCGCTTATCTAATGAATTCATCAGCTTGCTTTGAATGGTGTCTTTAGCAGCACTCCAAATAGAGATAACACGATCGTACCGCTCATCTTCAGTGATTAATCCGCGTCTGAATTGCTTCAAGACATTGTCAACTTTAGCTTGCGCCTCTTTTAAAATTGCTTCTTTTTCCGCCAACACAACAATATCAGAAACACCGATTGTAATTCCGGCTTTAGTCGAATATTTAAAGCCTAAATCTTTTAAGCGGTCAAGCATCTTCGATGTTTCAGTAATATGGAATCTCTTAAAGACTTCGGCAATAATTTTTCCTAAAATTCCTTTTTTAAATGGAGGAATGATTTCTTGGTTTTTAATGTGCTCCCGCACATCTACCTGTGCCGGATCAACAAAATATTTATCAGGCGTGCATTCTTGAATGTTCTTAGTTGATGGCTCATTAATATACGGGAACGAATTCGGCAGTATTTCGTTGAATATTAATTTTCCTACCGTTGTGATCAGAAGCTTTTTATTTTGTTCTTCTGTAAATGTTTCGTTCTTTAAGGAACCGGCATGTACTGCAATTCGTGTATGCAAATGTACATGGCCGTTTTGATAGGCAATGAGCGCCTCATCAGGATCTTTGAAAATTTTCCCTTCTCCGATCGCTCCTTCACGTTCCATTGTTAAGTAATAGTTCCCCAACACCATATCTTGTGAAGGCGTAACAACCGGTTTTCCGTCTTTCGGATTTAAAATGTTTTGAGCCGCAAGCATTAACAGCCTTGCTTCTGCTTGTGCTTCTGCCGATAACGGAACGTGAACAGCCATTTGGTCACCGTCGAAGTCAGCATTATAGGCTGTACATACCAACGGATGTAGACGAATGGCACGCCCTTCGACTAACGTCGGTTCGAACGCTTGGATTCCTAATCTGTGCAAAGTCGGTGCCCGGTTAAGCAGAACCGGATGTTCTTTAATGACTTCCTCCAACACATCCCAAACTTCAGGATGGACGCGTTCAATTTTCCGTTTGGCGCTTTTAATGTTATGTGCCAGCCCTTTTTCAACAAGCTCCTTCATGACAAAAGGCTTAAAGAGCTCAAGCGCCATTTCCTTTGGCAAACCGCATTGATACATTTTCAGATTTGGGCCGACAACGATAACGGAACGTCCAGAGTAGTCAACCCGTTTTCCTAACAGGTTTTGACGGAAGCGTCCTTGCTTTCCTTTCAGCATATGAGAGAGTGACTTCAGTGGACGATTTCCCGGTCCAGTAACTGGACGACCACGGCGTCCATTGTCAATAAGTGCGTCAACAGCCTCTTGAAGCATCCGTTTCTCATTTTGCACGATGATACTTGGCGCTCCAAGATCCAACAGTCTTTTTAAACGATTGTTTCGGTTAATAACACGGCGATACAAATCGTTCAAATCGGAAGTTGCAAAGCGTCCGCCATCCAATTGAACCATCGGCCGCAATTCAGGCGGAATGACAGGAAGTACATCCAACACCATCCATGAAGGGTCATTTCCGGAATTTCTGAATGCCTCCATCACTTCAAGGCGTTTAATCGCTCTTGTGCGCCGCTGGCCTTGAGAAGATTTAAGCTCTTCTTTTAACGCTTCTACTTCTTTATCAAGATTGATATCTTGCAATAATTTTTTAATTGCTTCCGCACCCATTGATGCTTGGAAGGCATTTCCGTATTTCTCGCGGTATGTGCGATACTCTTTTTCAGATAAAAGCTGTTTCTTTTCAAGTGGTGTGTCCCCAGGATCTGTCACGACGTAAGAGGCAAAATAAATAACTTCTTCCAATGCTCGAGGTGACATGTCAAGAACTAGTCCCATACGGCTTGGAATCCCTTTGAAATACCAAATATGAGAGACAGGGGCAGCAAGTTCGATATGCCCCATTCTCTCCCGACGCACTTTTGCTCGCGTAACCTCAACACCGCATCGATCGCATACTACGCCTTTATAGCGAACCCGTTTATATTTTCCGCAGTGGCATTCCCAATCTTTTGTCGGACCGAATATACGTTCACAAAACAAACCGTCTTTTTCAGGCTTTAAAGTACGATAGTTGATCGTTTCTGGTTTTTTCACTTCACCATATGACCATGAACGAATTTTATCAGGTGAAGCAAGACCGATGTGCATATACTCAAAATTATTTACATCCAGCAAGGGGCCTACCTCCCTTTTTATCTTCCGTAGCAAAAAATTCCTTTACTCTTTGGCAACTGCATCTTTTTCTTCTTTATCAACAATTTCCTCTTCGATTGTATCAGTCGTTAAAGAGAGGCCATCTGACTGGGTGGAATTTACCTCATCTTCCAATTCTCTCATTTCGATTTCTTGTTCATCGCTTGAGAGAATTTTAACATCCAGTCCTAAGCTTTGAAGCTCCTTAATTAATACTTTGAAAGATTCAGGAACTCCAGGTTCAGGCACATTTTCGCCTTTTACGATTGCCTCGTATGTTTTTACACGACCGACAACATCGTCTGATTTTACAGTAAGGATTTCTTGCAATGTATATGCTGCTCCATAGGCTTCTAAAGCCCAAACCTCCATTTCTCCGAACCGCTGTCCACCGAACTGTGCTTTACCGCCGAGCGGTTGCTGTGTAACAAGCGAGTATGGACCTGTGGAACGAGCATGCAGTTTATCGTCAACCATGTGCGCCAGTTTGATCATATACATGATTCCGACAGACACGCGATTATCGAAAGGTTCCCCAGTGCGGCCGTCGTAAAGGACCGTTTTCGCATCACGAGCCATCCCAGCTTCTTCAATTGTTGACCATACATCTTCTTCTGTCGCACCATCGAATACCGGAGTTGCAACATGAATGCCCAGCTTCTTAGCCGCCATTCCTAGGTGCAATTCCAATACTTGCCCGATGTTCATCCGGGAAGGTACTCCTAATGGATTTAACATGATGTCAACTGGTGTTCCATCCGGCAAAAACGGCATGTCCTCCTCAGGGAGAATTCGGGAAATAACCCCTTTGTTTCCATGGCGGCCTGCCATTTTATCCCCTTCAGAGATTTTACGCTTCTGTACAATGTATACACGCACCAGCTGGTTGACACCTGGAGGCAGTTCATCTCCGTCTTCACGGTTAAACACTTTTACATCAAGAACAATACCTCCGCCCCCATGCGGAACACGAAGTGATGTATCACGAACCTCACGTGCTTTTTCTCCAAAAATAGCGTGCAATAATCGTTCTTCAGCAGTCAGTTCTGTAACTCCTTTTGGCGTTACTTTCCCAACAAGCAAGTCGCCGTCTTTAACTTCTGCTCCAATTCGGACAATGCCTCGTTCATCCAAGTTGCGAAGAGCGTCTTCTCCGACATTTGGAATATCACGAGTGATTTCTTCCGGACCCAATTTTGTATCACGGGATTCAGACTCATATTCTTCAATATGGATGGAAGTATAGACGTCTTCTTTTACAAGACGCTCGCTCATGATGATGGCATCTTCATAGTTATATCCATCCCATGTCATAAAGGCGACAAGTACATTTCGGCCTAAAGCAAGCTCTCCCTTTTCCATGGAAGGACCGTCAGCTAAAATTTCGCCTTTCTCGACTTCGTCTCCAACAGATACAATTGGGCGCTGATTGTAGCACATTCCTTGGTTGGAACGGACGAATTTCAACAATTTGTACTCGTCGAGATCACCTTTAACCTTTTGGCCGTCCACTTCTTCATAACGGCGAACTAAAATTCTGTTGGCTTCAACTCGTTCGACAACGCCTGCGTGCTTGCAGATGACAGCTGCTCCAGAGTCTCTAGCCGATACATACTCCATTCCGGTACCAACAATAGGCGCTTCTGGTTGAAGCAAAGGAACAGCTTGGCGCTGCATGTTCGCACCCATTAATGCACGGTTGGAGTCATCGTTTTCCAAGAACGGGATACAAGCTGTTGCTGCTGATACAACTTGCTTAGGCGAAACGTCCATGTAGTCGACACGGTCTTTTTTCACCACTATGTTTTCCCCGCGGAAACGGGCAACAATATTATCTTCTAAAAACGTTCCATCCTCCGCTACTGGCACGTTAGCCTGAGCAACAACATAGTTATCTTCTTCGTCAGCTGTCAAATAGTCAATTCGGTCTGTTACCTTCCCTGTTTCAGGGTCAACTCTTCTATACGGCGTTTCAATAAAACCGAAACGGTTTACTTTTGCATATGTTGATAATGAGTTAATCAATCCGATATTGGGACCTTCAGGCGTTTCAATTGGACACATGCGTCCATAATGGGAATAATGGACGTCGCGAACTTCAAAGCCTGCTCGTTCACGTGTGAGTCCGCCAGGTCCCAATGCAGATAAACGGCGCTTATGCGTCAGTTCTGCAAGAGGATTTGTTTGATCCATGAATTGGGACAATTGGGAGCTGCCAAAAAATTCTTTAATGGCTGCAATTACTGGACGGATGTTGATTAATTGCTGCGGAGTAATCGTATTGGCATCCTGAATGGACATTCTTTCCCTCACAACACGCTCCATCCGTGAAAGTCCGATTCGGAACTGGTTTTGCAAAAGCTCCCCTACCGAACGAAGACGGCGGTTTCCTAGATGGTCAATATCATCTGTATTTCCTACTCCATATAGCAAATTAAAGAAGTAGCTGATGGACGCAATAATGTCTGCTGGCGTAATGTTTTTTACACTTTCATCAATGTTTGCGTTGCCAACAACGTTGAGAATTTTTTCTCCATCCGGATCGTTTGGAGCATAAATTTTAATAGATTGGTACGTGATGTCTTCATCAACTACTCCACCATCAGGAGTAAATTTTTTAAAACCTATTCCTTTTTCAAGGTAAGGCAAAATTTTATCCAGCGTTCTTCTATCAATAATAGTTCCTTTTTCAGCAATGATTTCTCCAGTTTCAGGGTCGACTAGAGTTTCTGCTAATCGTTGATTAAAGAGTCGGTTTTTAATATGAAGTTTCTTGTTAATTTTATATCTGCCGACACTTGCTAAATCATATCTTTTTGGATCAAAGAAACGGGAGATCAATAAGCTTTTTGCGTTTTCAACTGTTGGCGGTTCACCAGGACGCAGGCGTTCGTAAATTTCAAGAAGCGCCTTTTCTGGGCTTTCGGTATTGTCTTTATCCAACGTATTTCTTAAATATTCATTTTCTCCGAACACATCGATGATTTCTTGATCAGAGCCAAACCCAAGGGCACGTAAAAGAACCGTAACTGGTAATTTGCGAGTGCGATCAATGCGGACATATATAACATCTTTTGCATCTGTTTCGTACTCTAACCAAGCGCCACGGTTTGGAATGACGGTAGCTGTAAAGCCCTTCTTACCGTTTTTATCAATTTTGTCGCTGTAGTAAACACTAGGTGAACGGACTAATTGGGAAACAATTACTCGTTCTGCGCCATTGATCACAAATGTGCCGGTTTCCGTCATAAGCGGAAAATCGCCCATAAATACATCTTGATCTTTCACTTCGCCTGTTTCTTTATTAATTAGGCGCACTTTTACCCGCAGCGGGGCAGAATAAGTAACATCGCGTTCTTTTGCTTCTTCAACGGAGTATTTCGGTTCACCTAAGCTGTAGTCAATAAACTCAAGCGAGAGGTTACCAGTGAAATCTTCGATAGGAGATATGTCTTGAAACATTTCACGAAGACCCTCATCAAGAAACCACTGATACGAAGAGGTTTGGATTTCAATAAGATTAGGTAATTCCAACACTTCTTTAATACGCGCATAACTTCTGCGTTGGCGGTGTCGTCCGTACTGAACTAGTTGACTTGTCAACTGAGTCACCCCTCAAATCAGCATAATAATATCTTGTAAATAGCATTCCATGTTTTATATAATAAAATAAATACTATTACAAGTAAAAAGAAAAAGGATTTTCTTTATGAAAAAAGAAAACCACTGCGCAGAAATAGTTGATTTTATTATTTTTCCCTTAATGGATTGGTTCTATACATCCAAGAAAAAATTTAGCTACAAATGGAAATTAATATATTGGCATTTTATAATGTTAACATATCCTGGATTGCAGGTCAATCTTTTTTTGCTTTAAAAATATAATACCCTTTTTTTCTCTCTGCCACTTCTACCGAACGAAACAGAGTCTCCAGCTTTTGTTTAGCGGAAGGAGCCCCCTGCTTTTTTTGGATAACGATCCAAAGCTCTCCATGGTCTTTTAAATGATCAAAGCTTTTTTCAAATATATGATGGACGACTTGTTTTCCAGCCCGAATGGGAGGGTTTGCTAAAATAGCAGCATACCATTTCCCTTCCAGCTTTTCAAACAAATTGCTTTGAAACACACGGACATTTTGAATGTTGTTTATTCGAGCATTCAGTTCTGCAAGTTCGATTGCCCTTTCATTTATATCGATCATATCAATCATTCTATCGGGTTCCGATTTTGCAATTGACAATCCGATCGGTCCGTATCCGCAGCCTACATCCAAAATATCTCCTGGAATTTCGGGAGCAGCGAAAGTTTCAATTAATAGCTGCGTTCCAAAATCAACCTCCCGTTTTGAAAAAACTCCGCGGTCGGTCATGAACGCAAATGGATGATTTCTCAACGTGCACTCAATTTTTCTCCTATTGCTTTCCACTTCCGGTTTTTCCGAAAAATAATGTTCGCTCATTTTCTGCACCCCTTTTTTAGGAGTATTTTCTACGGGCAGAAATTCATACATAAAAGAAAAGCCCGCCAATGAATCAGCGAGCTTTTCTATTTATTTAACAGCTTTTACTTAACTTCAACTTCTGCTCCAACTTCTTCAAGTTTTGCTTTAAGTTCTTCAGCTTCTTCTTTAGATACGCCTTCTTTTAATGGTTTTGGAGTGTTGTCAACTAATTCTTTTGCTTCTTTTAAGCCAAGGCCAGTGATTTCACGAACAACTTTGATAACTTTAATTTTTTGTGCACCTGCATTAGCAAGAATAACATCGAATTCAGTTTTTTCTGCAGCAGCTTCACCGCCGCCAGCGCCACCAACCACAGCAACAGGAGCAGCAGCAGTTACGCCAAATTCTTCTTCGATTGCTTTTACTAAGTCGTTAAGTTCAAGAACAGTCATTTCTTTTATCGCTTCAATAATTTGTTCTTTTGTCATTTGTTTTTCCTCCTTATGTTTTAAATTGCTAATAGTTTAATACGAAAATTTGCTTTAAGCGCCTTGCTCTTCTTTTTGATCTGCAACTGCTTTTGTTGCAAGTGCAAAGTTGCGAATAGGAGCTTGCAGTACAGAAAGCAACATAGAAAGCAAGCCTTCGCGAGATGGAAGGTCAGCAATCGCTTTAATTTCATCAACTGTTGCAACATTGCCTTCGATGACGCCAGCTTTAATCTCAAGCGCTTCATGCTCTTTTGCAAAATCATTCAAAATTTTAGCAGGCGCCACGACATCTTCAGTGCTAAATGCGATAGCGTTTGGACCAGTCAGCACTTCTTCTAATCCAGAAATTTCTGCTTGTTCAACAGCACGGCGAGTTAACGTATTTTTGTAAACCTTGAACTCTATATTTGCTTCACGAAGTCTTTTGCGCAATTCCGTTACTTCCGCTACATTAAGACCGCGGTAATCTACGATAACAGTAGAGACGCTTTCACGGAATTTGGCTGCAATTTCTTCAACGATCTGTTTCTTCTTTTCAATTGCGCTGCTCATTTGTTTACACCTCCTGCAAATTGAAAATGAACACTTATACCGCCGGTGAAATGAAATACCTCCATGCCCGCAGACATGGAGGTATCGTACAAATAAGCAAACGTTCCGCTTAATCTATATCATACACCTCGGTAGGATATTAAGCCTTTCGGCACCTACTGTCTACGGTATAAATGAATTCTATTTAATTACACAACATTTTTATTTTACTAAAATACACCCTGCTTGTCAAACCGGTTTATTATTTCACGACAAAGCTGGAAGGATCTACTTTAATTCCAGGGCCCATTGTAGACGTTACAGAAACGTTTTTCATGTAAGTGCCTTTTGCCGCTGCCGGTTTTGCTTTTAATAGCGCATCGTAGATTGTTGTAAAGTTTTCAACTAATTTTTCACTGTCAAAAGAAGTTTTTCCGATTGGAACATGAACGTTCCCAGCTTTATCTACACGGTATTCAACTTTACCAGCTTTAATTTCTTTGACAGCTTTTTCAACTTCAAATGTTACCGTTCCTGTTTTAGGGTTCGGCATTAAACCTTTAGGACCTAAAATACGTCCAAGTTTACCGACTTCACCCATCATATCAGGGGTAGCCACAACAACATCGAAGTCAAACCAGCCTTGTTGAATTTTATTGATGTAGTCGCTGTCGCCAACATAATCCGCACCAGCAGCTTCCGCTTCTTTTGCTTTTTCCCCTTTAGCGAACACTAATACACGTTGTGTTTTACCTGTACCGTTCGGCAGCACAACAGCCCCGCGGATTTGCTGATCGTTTTTACGAGGATCAACGCCAAGGCGGAATGCAACTTCAACTGTCGCATCAAAGTTTGCGATATTCGTTTTCTTTACTAATTCAATTGCTTCTTTTACGTCATAAGCTTTTGAACGATCAACAAGCTTTGCAGCTTCTAAATATTTTTTACCTCTTTTTGCCATATCATTTTCCTCCTTATGTGGTTTTAGCGGAATAACCTCCCACGAATAAAGGTTGCGAACTTGAATAAACAAACTCGCAACCTACTACACCAATGCATATTGATTAGTCTTCGATCACAATGCCCATGCTTCGGGCTGTGCCTTCAACCATACGCATTGCTGCTTCAACGCTAGCTGCATTTAAGTCAGGCATTTTCGTTTCGGCAATTTCGCGAACTTTATCGCGTTTAATTGTTGCCACTTTATTACGATTTGGTTCACCAGAACCTGATTCAATTCCAGCTGCTTTTTTCAAAAGAACGGCAGCAGGCGGAGTTTTCGTAATAAATGTAAATGAACGGTCTTCAAATACCGTAATTTCAACAGGAATAATTAAGCCAGCTTGATCAGCCGTGCGAGCGTTGAACTCTTTACAGAATCCCATGATATTAACCCCAGCTTGACCGAGAGCAGGTCCTACTGGCGGCGCAGGATTAGCTTTACCTGCAGGAATCTGCAATTTCACGATTTTAATCACTTTTTTAGCCACGAGACACACCTCCTTAAGTCCGTGATGTGGTAATAGGGTAAAACCCTCCCACTCATGCAACATCCTTCTTTATATGAATGAGAGAAAGATTAATGCATCATTCAGTCTCTTTCAGAGACATATCGACTTAAGAAATATTACCATTTTTAATTAATGATTTCAAGTTTGTTTTTCTACATTTTACAATTTGGAAACTTGGGAAAAATCTAGTTCAACTGGTGTTTCACGCCCAAACATATTGACGAGAACTTTGACTTTTTTTCTATCTGTATCGATTTCTTCGATAACGCCCGTGAAATTAGCAAACGGGCCGTCATTTACTTTTACCGTTTCTTTTAATTCAAAATCAACTTCCACACGAGCCTCTTCTATTCCCATGCGTTTGAAAATTGCCTGTACTTCTTCCGGCAAAAGCGGAGTTGGTTTAGATCCAGACCCTGCAGAGCCGACGAATCCGGTAACTCCGGGAGTGTTGCGAACCACATACCATGAATCATCCGTCATGATGAGCTCTACTAAAACATACCCAGGGAAAACCTTTTTTTTCGTCACTTTTTTCTTTCCGCTTTTCATATCCATTTCTTCTTCTTCAGGGACGATCACACGAAAAATTTTGTCCTGCATGCCCATTGACTCTACGCGTTTTTCTAAATTCGCTTTTACTTTATTTTCATAGCCGGAATATGTATGCACAACATACCAGTTCTTTTCCATATCAGAGGACCTTGTCCTTCCCTCCCCATTTCATTTTTAGGCAATGAAAAAACCCGTTTACCGGGTTTACTGACGGACTTATGAATAATATCTATTATATCATGGATAAAAGGCTTTTATTCAAGAATAAGCCTTAATAACTCAGAAATTCCTAAGTCGACAATAGCAAAAAATATAGCAAAAAAGGCTACCGTTGTAATGACCGTAATCGTATAGCGAACCAATTCCTTTCTTTTCGGCCAGCTGACCTTTTTCATTTCTTTTACGACATCTCGAAAAAATCCAGTCAAGCGCTGCATTTGTTTACCTCCAGAAATCCAAGAATCGTGCAATTTACTTTGTTTCCCGATGAGTGGTATGAGCTTGGCACGTTTTACAAAACTTTTTGATTTCCAACCGTTCTTCGGTCGCCTTTTTCATCGTTGAATAATTTCGGCTGCCGCATTGAGAACAAGCTAGAACTATTTTTTTTCTCATATTACACCTACCGATACTTACTCTATTAAACAGTAACATAATGGCAATTTTTATGTCAATGAGTTATGAAGTAAATTCCCTCAGCTCTAAGTATCTTTCTAGCTTTCTTTTCACCCGCTGCAAGGCATTGTCAATAGATTTTACATGCCTGTTTAATTCTTCTGAAATTTCTAAATAGGAACGACCTTCCAAATAAAGGGACAACACTTTCCGTTCAAGATCAGATAATATTTCCCCCATTTTCAATTCTATATCATCAAACTTTTCCTGGTTAATGATGAGTTCTTCTGGATCCATTACTTTTGCTCCAGATATTACATCCATCAGTGTGCGATCTGACTCTTCATCATAAATGGGTTTATCCAATGAAACATACGAGTTTAGAGGAATATGTTTTTGACGGGTAGCAGTTTTAATGGCAGTAATCATTTGGCGGGTAATGCACAACTCGGCAAATGCCTTAAAGGAGGTAAGCTTGTCCTCTTTAAAGTCACGAATCGCTTTATATAATCCAATCATCCCCTCTTGAATTATATCCTCACGATCCGCCCCGATGAGAAAGTAGGATCTTGCCTTGGCCCGCACAAAGTTCCGGTATTTTGTGATCAAGAAATCCAATGCAGCGCTGTCGCCTTTGTGGACGAGCTCTACAATTTGTTCATCTTCAAGCTTCTGCAATTTTTTTATTTTTTCCCCCTTGTTGTCTTGAACACTCATGCAAATCACCCCGACCGCGCATACAATTATTAGAAATATTATACTGCAAGATTTCCATAAACGTCAACTTATGTCAAAATTACGATAAATCTCCTCTTCTCCATTTTTCGAACCTTTCGGCAACTTCATAAGAAAGGCGAATTTTCGAAGCGGGGCGCTCGCCCTGAATTTGCTGAATTTTTTTTCGAATGCTTTCTTCAATAGACACCACTTCGTTATATAGCTCGCGCGCCGATTTTCTCAAAGCTCCCTGGGAAAAAATCGTCCATTGTTCTATATAGTCGGATGTTGCTACATAAATTTTCGTCTTAATATTTTTTAATGTTTTGGCCAGCTTTTCAATCCGTTCATCAGCGGTTTCATTTTCTCTCGTGAAAATTATTTCCACGCGATTATCCAAATATTTTTTTTCAATTCCTTTCACTAAATGAGCATCAAAAACGACAATCACCTTCATCCCCGTGTATGCTTGATATTCGGCCATCTTGTTGATCAGGATCTTCCTTGCATCCTCCAAATTGTTTTCATCTTTTAATTTTTGCAGATCAGGCCAAGCACCAATAATGTTGTATCCATCGACTAATAAAATATCCATTGGCTACTCTCCTGATGGCCGCCGTTTACGAAAAACTTCATACATTAATAGACTGGCAGCAACGGAGGCGTTCAAAGAAGTAACATGACCAACCATCGGGATTTTCACAAGGAAGTCGCACTTTTCTTTTACTAAGCGGCTGATTCCTTTCCCTTCACTGCCGATTACTAATGCAACGGGCAGTTTCCCGTCAATTGTCCGATAATCGTCTTCCCCTTTTGCATCAGTGCCGTAAATCCATATACCTCTGTTTTTCAGCTCGTCAATCGTGCGTGCCAAGTTTGTCACACGGACTACGGGAACATATTCAATTGCTCCCGTTGACGTTTTTGCCACTACATTGGTTAAACCGACCGCCCGGTTCTTTGGAATAATAATGCCGTGTACTCCAGCAGCATCAGCTGTTCTCATAATCGAGCCGAGATTTGCCGGATTTTCAATTTCATCTAGAATCAGAAAAAAGGGCGCTTCCCCGCGTTCGTCAGACAATTTGAACAAATCTTCAAAATCCGTATACTTATATGCAGCAACTTGCGCAATGACTCCTTGGTGGCTGCCCGAAACGATCTGATCGAGCTTTTTCTTTGGAACGAATTGAACTGCTACCCCTTTATTTTTCGCCAGCATTATAATTTGCTGCGCTTGTTTAGTATATGAATTTTCCGCAATAAACACTTTGTTAATATCCCTGTTCGATTTCAATGCTTCGATAACCGAATTCTTCCCGTATATATATTCATCCGCCACGTTCAACTCCCCCTTTCTCGTATGTTGCAGCGATTGCAGCATCTATGACGTTGTTTAGCCGATCTTGATCACCTGTTAAAAAAAGATAGCCGATTAAAGATTCGAAAGCCGTGCTGTATCGGTATGTTTGTACATCGGTATTTTTCGGCACCGTGTTTGATTTGGCATTTCGCCCTCTTTTCATTATTTCCAGCTCTTCTTCATTGAAAAAGCCGTTGTCAGTTAATGTTTTTAAAATCGCTGCCTGCGCTTTGGCCGAAACAAACGACTTCGCCAATTTATGAAGCTGGCCCGGTTTGACAGTTCCTTTTGATAACAGATGATGCCTGACAAATACTTCATATACAGCATCGCCCATATATGCTAAAACAAGACCATTAAGCTGCCGTGCTTCTTTTATTTTTTCAAGCTCAATCATATTTATCCTCTTTTCCATCTTGTTCCTTGAGGCGTATCTTCCAATATAATGTTCATTTCCTTGAGCTGATCTCGAATTTTGTCGGCTAAAGCAAAATTTCTTTCTTTTCTAGCTTGATTTCGCTCGTTTATCAGCCTTTCAATGTCTTCGTCCAGCAGCTCTTGAACATCAAATGTCAAACCTAATACATCGCCAAATTCATTAAATAGCTGCAAAAATGCCTTAATTACTTTTTCGGAGGTGTTTTTTCTTTCCAAATAATAGTTTGCATTTTTCACTAAATCGAAAATGACAGATATAGCATTCGCCGTATTGAAATCGTCGTCCATTTCATGAATAAATTCCTTCTTTAGCCGGCTGATTTCTTCCAGCCATTTTTCATCATCATCAGTGAGATTCGCACTACTTTCCAGCCGATGCTTTAAATTGATATATGAGGTGCGGATTCTTTCCAATCCGTTTTTTGTACTATCCAAAAGTTCTTTCGAATAATTGATAGGATGTCGGTAGTGTACAGACAGCATAAAAAATCGAAATACTTGTGGGTCATACTGCTTTAAAACGTCTTGAACAAGAATAAAATTTCCGAGTGATTTAGACATCTTCTCATTGTTGATATTAATATAACCGTTATGCATCCAATATTTCGCAAAAGGTTTGCCGGTAAGCGCTTCGGATTGTGCGATCTCATTTTCATGATGCGGAAAAGTTAAATCTTGGCCGCCTGCATGAATATCAATTGTATCCCCTAAATATTTTCTTGCCATTGCGGAGCATTCAATATGCCAGCCAGGACGTCCTTTTCCCCAAGGGCTATCCCATGAAATTTCCCCTTCTTTTGCTGCTTTCCAAAGTGCAAAATCAAGCGGATCTCTCTTTTTTTCGCCAATTTGTATTCTGGCACCGGCATGAAGCTCATCTATTGATTGATGCGAAAGCTTTCCGTATTCCTTAAAATACCGTGTTTTATAATACACATCTCCGTCGACTTCATAGGCATAATTTTTGTCAATGAGAGCTTGGATGAATTCAATGATTGTCTCCATATTTTCCGTTACACGAGGATGAACATCCGCTCTTTTGCATCCCAGTGCATCAATATTAGAAAAATAGGCCTTAATAAATCGTTCTGCAATTTCCGGAACCGTTTCGCCCAAATCATTTGCAGCTTTAATCAATTTATCATCCACATCGGTAAAATTCGACACATATTTCACATCGTACCCTCTGTACTCCAAATATCGACGAACTGTATCATATACAATGGCTGGTCTAGCATTTCCGATGTGAATATAGTTGTAAACGGTAGGACCGCAAACATACATCTTTACCTTGTTGTCCTCTAAAGGAATAAATTCTTCCTTTTTCCTGGATAATGTATTATAAATTTTGATACTCATTGAACGCCCTCCTTTTTTTTCAGATTATCTAATTCTGCCTTTAATTTTCCTATTTCTTTTTCAAGCTCTTTTAATTTATCTGAAATAGGATCCGGCAAATCTCTATGATTTAAATCTTTTCTCACCCTTTTCCCGTTTTGCACAACAACTCTCCCCGGAATGCCTACAACAGTCGAATTATCCGGAACATCGCGCAAAACGACAGAACCTGCGCCAATTTTCGAGTTTTCTCCAATCGTAATAGATCCTAATACCTTCGCGCCAGCTGCAATGAGAACATTATTTTTGATGGTAGGATGCCGTTTCCCCTTTTCTTTACCTGTTCCGCCTAATGTAACTCCTTGATATACAGTAACATTATCGCCAATTTCACAAGTCTCGCCAATAACGACACCCATGCCATGATCGATGAAAAAACGACGACCGATTTTGGCACCAGGGTGGATTTCAATTCCCGTGAAAAAGCGGCTTATTTGCGAAATGACCCTGGCGATAAAGTATAATTTCCGTTTGTAAAACGCATGCGCCAACCGATGAGCCCATATGGCGTGAAGGCCTGAATAAGTTAAGATCACTTCTAAATAAGATCTCGCAGCAGGGTCTTGGTCAAAAACGACTTCCACATCTTCTTTTAATATTTTCCACATATTTTTCTCCCTCCCATAAAAAGTAATCATAATACCCTACTGAAAAAGAAATGCGCCTCTGTATAGATACAGAGACGCAAATAAGCGCGGTTCCACTCTGTTTAGGGAAAAGTATAGCTTTTCTTTTCCCTCAACTTTAACTCTTATAACGGTGAGTCTCCGCTTTTGTCTACTCCCGCTGGTTTCGACAAAAGACTCGAAGGGGCATTTCAGAAAGCGCGTACTTAAACCTCTTTCAGCCAAAGGAGGTTCTCTCTGAAAAGCCGTTTGCTTTCTTACTTCTCCTTCTCAACGTTTTTCCGTCATCTGTTCATACATACTATATTACAATTTTTTTAAAAAGTTAATCTAGTGCTTTTTCCAGCCTTGTGATAATCTTTTCTTTTCCTAAGAGCTCAAGGGCAAGCGGCAGCTCAGGACCGTGTGTCTGCCCGGTCGTCGCAACGCGAATCGGCATGAACAATTTTTTCCCCTTTTGACCTGTCGCCTTTTGAACTGACTTAATCGCTTTTTTGATTTCATCTGCTTTGAAATCTTGAATTGCTTTCACTTCTTCCAAAAATGCGCTTAACACGGAAGGAACTTGTTCTTCTTGAAGCACAAGCTTTCCTTCTTCATCGACCTCTATCTCTTCCTTAAAAAACATTTCGCTTAATTCGACAATTTCTGCACCGTAGCTCATTTGCTCTTGATACAGGGAAATGAGACGTTGCACCCAATCTCTTTCATCTTCTGACATATTTTCACTGATGCGCCCGGCTTTTACAAGGTGGGGCAGCGAAAGGTCGACTACTTTTTCGAGATCAAGCTTTTTCATGTACTGATTGTTCATCCATTTTAATTTCAGTGTATCGAAAACAGCAGGTGATTTTGATAATCGGTTTGGATCAAAAATTTTAATAAACTCTTCTTTGCTGAAAATCTCTTCTTCCCCAACAGGAGACCATCCTAACAAACCGATAAAATTAAAGAGCGCTTCAGGCAAATACCCTAATTCAGCATATTGTTCAATAAATTGAATGATGCTCTCATCACGCTTGCTTAATTTTTTTCTGTTTTCATTGACGATTAACGTCATATGACCAAAAACAGGCGGTTCCCATCCAAAAGCTTCATAAATCATCATTTGCTTCGGTGTATTGGAGATATGGTCTTCTCCGCGCAACACATGACTGATTTCCATTAAATGATCGTCGACGGCGACGGCAAAATTATAAGTCGGTGTTCCGTCTTTTTTCACGATGACAAAATCCCCAAAATCATCGGACTCAAAAGAAATATCTCCTTTTACGATATCGTTCCATTTATATATTTTTCCTTTTGGAACCCGGAAACGAATGCTTGGTTTCCGTCCTTCTTTTTCGAGTGCCTCTTGCTGTTCTTTAGAAAGGTGCGCGCATTTCCCTGAATATCTTGGCATTTCACCGCGATCGATTTGCGCTTGACGCTCGTTTTCAAGCTCCTCTTCCGTACAATAACATTTATACGCCAGGTCTCTTTCCAAGAGCTCTTCATAATATTTTTTATAAATGCTTGTCCGCTCCGATTGTCGATAAGGACCGTAATCTCCGCCCTTGTCTATGCTTTCGTCCCAATCAATTCCAAGCCATTTTAAATAAAAAAGCTGGCTTTGTTCTCCTCCTTCGATATTCCGCTTCTGATCGGTATCTTCAATTCGAATAATAAATTTCCCATTTTGGCTTCTAGCGAACAAATAATTAAATAATGCAGTGCGTGCGTTTCCAATATGTAAATGCCCCGTCGGACTCGGTGCATAGCGAACCCGTATTCCATTGTCAGCCATATTTTGTCCCTCCAATAATCAAACCGTAATTCTTTAAAATATTGTACCACCAAACCATTGATGTTCAAAGATTACTTTTTCTTTTGCAATAAAACGATTGACTGTGCAGCGATTCCTTCCCCGCGTCCTGTAAACCCAAGCTCCTCCGTCGTCGTTGCTTTAACATTCACTTGGTCAAGTTCAGCCTCCAAGAGCTCCGCAATTCTAGTACGCATTTGATGGATGTAAGGCGCCATTTTTGGTTTTTGAGCAATAATTGTACAATCCGCATTGCCTAATATATAGCCTTTCTCCTTTACCAAGTTCCATACCTCTTGAAGCAATTTCGCCGAGTCAATATCTTTATATGCAGGATCCGTATCAGGAAAATGCTTGCCGATATCTCCTTCTCCAATCGCTCCCAAGCAGGCATCTGTCAATGCATGAAGAAGAACATCAGCATCAGAATGTCCAAGCAATCCTTTTTCATAAGGAATGTTGACTCCACCGATCACAAGCGGTTTTCCTTCCACAAGCTGATGAACATCAAAACCTTGTCCAATCCGAATCATTCCCTTTCCCCTCTTTCACTCTCTAAAATCGCACGGGCAAAAATCAAATCTTCAGGGGTTGTAAGCTTTATATTTGAATAATCCCCATGTACAATACAAACTTTTTCGCCAATTCTTTCTACAAGACTTGCATCGTCTGTTCCTACAAATTGATCCCTATTGGCCGCTTCATGAGCTTTTAATACGATGGAAAGACGAAAAGCTTGTGGCGTTTGAACTGCCCACAAGCTAGAACGTTCAACAGTATCAATGACTTCCATATTGCGAACCCTTTTCACAGTATCCTTTACAGGAACGGCTACGACCGCTGCGCCCTCTAAATGAGCCTTTTCAACAAGCTGATGAATGGTTTCCCTGCGAATGAAAGGCCTTGCACCGTCGTGAATTAATATTATACCATCTTCTTCAACAGCTTTTAACCCGTTGTAAACACTATATTGGCGTTCCTGTCCTCCGGGAACTAGTTTTTGCACTTTTTTTATTTTATATTTTTTCAGTAAAGAAAGAAATTCTTCACGCTCTTTCTCGTTTATGACTAGAACAATTTCGGTGCATTGAGGATCTTTTTCAAACACCATTAAAGTATGAACAATCACAGGTAAAGAATTAAGTTTGATAAACTGTTTATTTTTTCCTGCCCTCATTCTTTTCCCTTGCCCTGCAGCTGGTATGACAACCCGATATTCCATCTTCTTTCTCCCTTATTACAATGCTTTTTCCAGCAGCTTTGGCTTTGCAAAAATCATTCGTCCGGCAGATGTTTGAAGAACGCTTGTAACGAGAATATCAATATTTTTCCCGATATAGTCCCTTCCGTCCTCGACAACAATCATCGTGCCATCATCAAGATAAGCAACACCTTGGTTATGCTCTTTTCCATCCTTAATTACTTGGACATTTAACTCTTCCCCTGGTAGTACAATCGGTTTTACCGCATTGGCTAAATCGTTGATGTTCAAAACAGAGACGTTTTGGAGCTCACATACTTTATTTAAATTGAAATCGTTTGTGACCACAACGCCTTGAATGATTTTTGCCAGTTTTACAAGCTTGCTGTCGACTTCTTGTATATCTTCGAAGTCGCCTTCCCATATTTCCACTTTAATGTCCAGCTCTTTTTGGATTTTATTTAAAATATCCAGACCTCTTCTTCCTCGATTTCTTTTTAGCACATCTGAAGAATCCGCTATATGCTGAAGTTCCTCCAACACAAATTGAGGAATAATAATGGTCCCTTCTAAAAAACCTGTTTGACAAATATCTGCAATCCTGCCATCTATAATAACACTTGTATCTAATATTTTTAAGCTTTTCTTTTCAACATTTTCCTCTTCTTCTTGAGAGGCTTTCTTCTTGCTGATTCTTGCTGTAATCGAAAACAAGTTCAACAGTTCGTCGCGCTTTTTATATCCGATTTGAAAACCTAAATATCCTAAAATTATGGTTAAAAAGATCGGAACAATGTTATTGATAATTGGGTATGGAAGTTCAGATAATGAAATTCCAATTAAATAAGCAATAATCAGACCAAAAATTAATCCTAAACTGCCAAATAATACATCCGTAACCGGAGCTTTCACTAATTTCTCTTCTATAAATTTTATCCAATTCACCACATAATCCACTAGCCAGAAGGAGGTTATATAAAATAAAATTGCACCTAATATCGCCAATGTATATGGTGTCATCAGAAATGGAACATCATCAAGACTTAAGAGAAATAATAATTCCGGTATAAACAAAACACCTAACGTTCCGCCAACAAAAAAGAAAAATATTTGAACAATTCGTTTTAACATACCTCCACCTCCTTTATTTCATTATATACACTTTCAAACCTTTCAAACATCTAAAAACAAGGATTGTAAAAATATTGATAAATTACTGTAAAGGATGTGTTAGAGCTCCCTTGCAATGTTATACTGATCTTGGAGGCGCCTTAATCCTTCCTTAATTTTCCTCGCCCTAACTTCACCTATTCCTTCCACTTCATCAAGCTTTTCTACGGTAGCATTTGCAATTTGTTTCAAATTTTCAAAGGTTGTCACTAAATTTTCAATAATAACGGAAGGAAGCTTTGGTATTTTATGCAAAAACCGGTAACCTCGAGGAACAACAGGTTCATTCATATTGGTAAAATGGGGATATCCGAGCAGCTTCAATAAAACCGCATCATCTAATAATGCTGAGCTGGACAATTCTTGCAGCTGCTTTAATACAGGAATAGGATCATTCAGCCGCTCCATGCTGTAATCTTTGATAAGCAGAGCCGCTTCTTTTTCAATATCTGCTAAAAGCTCGGTCATCTGAAGCTGAATCAGCTGCCCTTCTGTACCGAGTTCGTAAATATAATTAATAATTTCACTCTTAATTCGCAGCACCATTTCTATTCTATGTAAAACTTGGATCACTTCGTCGATCGTGACTAAATCTTCAAACTCTAAAGATCCTAAATTATTAATGGATTGGTCAGTGGCAGATTTATACTTTTCCAACGTCCGCAAAGCTTGATTGGCCTTCGTCAAAATGACGCCGATATCCCTCAAAGCATAGCGGGAATTGCCAAAATATAATGTGACGACATTTCTTCTTTCAGAAATAGCAATTACGAGATTTCCTGTTTGCTTTGCTACTCGTTCAGCTGTTCTATGCCTCATGCCTGTTTCTCTTACCTCTATGCTCGTATCCGGAACGAGCTGTGCGTTTGCGTATAAAATTTTTTGCCCTGAGTCGCTTAAAATAATGGCTCCATCCATTTTAGCTAGTTCATATAAATAGGCGGGGGAAAAAGGGCAATTGATATAAAATCCCCCGTCTACAATTTGTTTGATTTTTTCGTTATATCCTACAACAATTAGCCCCCCGGTCTTTGCGCGCAGCACGTTTTCAATTCCTTCCCGGATTGGTGTGCCTGGGGCTACAAATTGCAAGATTTCCTTAAGCGATTTTTCTTGTTTCATAGCTTATCCCCCTATTGCAAGTTCGAGCGCTTCTGAAATGTTTTGCACACCGACAATTTCTATATCTTCCGGCCATTTCCAACCGCCCAGATTGGCTTTCGGTAAAAAAATCCGCTTAAATCCCAGTTTGGCAGCTTCTTGTACACGCTGTTCAATTCGTGAAACCCTTCTAATTTCTCCTGTTAAACCAACCTCACCTACAAAAACATCATAAATGTTCGTCGGAACATCTTTAAAGCTTGAAGCTATACTGATGCAAATTGCCAAGTCAATTGAAGGCTCGTCTAATTTCACCCCGCCGGCAACTTTTAAGTAGGCATCTTGGTTTTGGAGCAATAAACCAACACGTTTTTCCAATACCGCCATCAACAAAGAAACACGATTATGATCAATCCCGTTTGCCATCCTTCTTGGGTTTCCAAAGCTTGTCGGGGTGATTAAAGCTTGTATTTCGACTAGAACAGGTCTTGTCCCTTCCATGGAAGCGACTACTGTTGAACCAGATGCCCCTTTTGCACGCTCTTCTAAAAACACTTCTGACGGGTTGAGCACTTCTTTAAGACCTGTTTCCTTCATTTCAAAAATTCCTATTTCGTTAGTGGATCCGAACCTGTTTTTAACTGCCCGTAAAATTCGGTACGTATGGTGTCGATCACCTTCAAAATACAATACAGTATCAACCATATGTTCTAAAATGCGCGGCCCTGCAATTGTGCCGTCTTTTGTTACATGACCGACAATAAAAATCGGAATTCCTTTTGTCTTTGCCAATCTCATTAATTCAGCCGTACATTCTCGAACCTGAGATACGCTTCCAGGAGCAGAAGCAATTTCACTGTTATAAATCGTTTGAATGGAATCAATGATGACAAAAGCCGGTTCAGTTTCCATTATGGATTGAATGATGATTTCTAAGTCCGTTTCAGAAAGCACGAAAAGTCTTTCGCCTTTTACCCCGAGTCGGTCGGAGCGAAGTTTTGTCTGTTTTAAAGATTCTTCTCCCGAAATGTATAAAACATCGTTCCCTCTCTCTGCCAGCTGTGAGGAGACTTGCAATAAGAGAGTGGATTTTCCAATTCCAGGATCCCCTCCAATTAAAACGAGAGACCCTTTTACAATTCCGCCTCCCAATACGCGGTTAAACTCATGAAGTCCTGTAAGCATTCTAGGTTCTTGCGCAGCTTGGATTTGATGAATTGGAGAAGGTTTGCTGACAGTGGATGATTCGGAATGACTAAAAGCAATGCGGTGTTTTCCCTTTGGCTTGATAACTTCTTCAACCATTGAATTCCATGCGCCGCACCCTGGACATTTTCCCATCCATTTCGGCGATTCATATCCGCACGATTGACAAATATATTTTGATTTGATCTTTGACATTCGGTTATTCCCCACTTTGTTCAATCGATAAACGACAATATAATGAAAGAGAGGGGCATACGTGAAGCAGTATGCCCATTGGATTATTGAACCTTTTCTGCAGTTTTTACGACAAATTCATTATTTTGCACGTCCAATACAACTTTTTGACCTTGCGAGATCGTGCCTTTCAATAATTCCTCTGATAAGCGATCTTCGACATATTTTTGAATCGCTCTCCGCAACGGACGTGCTCCATATTCTAAGTCAAAGCCCTCTTCAGCCAGCTTTTCTTTTGCACGATCCGTTAATTCGAGTTCTATATCCTGTTCTTTTAATCGTTTTGTCAGCTGATCCGCCATCAGCGAAACAATTTCTTTCAAATGTTTTTTCTCTAAAGAGTGGAACACAATAATTTCGTCAATCCGGTTCAAAAATTCAGGACGAAATGCTTTTTTCAGTTCATCCATCACTTTGTTTTTCATATCTTTATAATTTTCATTTTCGTCTTGAACATTAAAGCCGACATATTTATTCCGTTTTAATTCGCTTGCCCCTACATTTGAAGTCATGATTAAAATCGTATTTCGAAAATCAACGGTGCGCCCTTTTGAGTCTGTGAGTCTTCCGTCTTCAAGCACCTGCAGCAAAATGTTAAACACATCTGGATGAGCTTTTTCAATTTCATCCAATAATACGACTGAGTATGGCTTGCGGCGCACTTTTTCCGTCAATTGTCCTCCCTCTTCATAGCCTACATATCCAGGAGGCGAACCAACGAGCCTTGACGTAGAATGCTTCTCCATATATTCTGACATATCGATTCGAATCATAGCATCTTCGTCACCAAACATTGCTTCAGCTAATGCACGGGCTAATTCCGTTTTCCCTACACCTGTCGGTCCTAAGAAGATAAATGAACCGATCGGACGCTTCGGATCTTTTAAGCCTGCACGTGCCCGTCTGACAGCTTTTGCGACTGCAGTGACAGCTTCTTCTTGACCAATAACGCGCGAGTGTAAAATTTCTTCGAGATTCAAAAGCCGCTCTGATTCTGTTTGGGCAAGTTTAACAACCGGAATTCCCGTCCAGCTTGAAACAACCATTGCAATATCCTCTACGGTCACTTCAGAATTTTCTTGACCTTGTTTTTCCTTCCATGATTTTTTCGTTTCCTCTAATTCCTCTCTGAGCCGCTGCTCTGTATCTCTTAATGAAGCTGCTTTTTCAAATTCTTGGCTTTGGACTGCAGCTTCTTTTTCTTTTCGCACTTCTTCTAATTTTTGCTCCAATTCCTTTAAATTCGGAGGTGTTGCAAATGAACGAAGACGGACTTTGGAGCCTGCTTCATCAATCAAGTCAATCGCTTTATCAGGCAGGAACCGATCGGAAATATACCGATCTGAAAGTTTAACAGCAGCTTCAATCGCCTCATCGGAAATGGATACCCGGTGGTGTGCTTCATATCGGTCTCTTAATCCTCTTAAAATTTGAATGCTCTCTTCAATGGACGGTTCGTCGACTTGGATTGGCTGGAAGCGCCGTTCAAGTGCAGCATCCTTTTCAATATATTTACGGTATTCATCCAAAGTTGTTGCCCCAATACATTGCAATTCTCCCCGAGCCAAAGCAGGTTTTAAAATGTTGGAAGCATCAATTGCACCTTCCGCCCCGCCTGCGCCGATCAGTGTATGAAGCTCGTCAATAAATAAAATGATGTTTCCTGCTTGGCGAATTTCATCCATTACCTTTTTAAGGCGGTCCTCAAATTCCCCTCTATATTTTGTGCCAGCTACAACTGTTCCCATATCAAGGGTCATAACGCGCTTATCTCTCAAAATTTCAGGAACCTCATTATTCACAATTTGCTGAGCAAGTCCCTCTGCTATGGCAGTTTTCCCAACACCAGGTTCACCTATTAAGACAGGATTATTTTTTGTTCTTCGGCTCAAAACCTCGATGACACGCTGAATTTCTTTGCTTCGGCCGATGACTGGATCAAGTCCGCCCTCCCGTGCAACAGCCGTTAAGTCCCGCGCAAGACTATCAAGCGTCGGAGTATTTGCGTTTGTCATCGAACTTCCTTGGTGGCTTGAGGATACTTCGTTGCTGCCTAACAACTGTAAAACTTGCTGACGCGCTTTGTTCAAGCTTACTCCGAGATTGTTTAAAACACGCGCAGCAACTCCCTCGCCTTCTCGAATTAATCCCAATAGGATATGTTCTGTTCCGACATAAGAATGTCCTAATTTTCTTGCTTCATCCATTGACAGTTCAATGACTTTCTTTGCTCTCGGTGTGTAATGGATCGTTTGCGAAATTTCTTGTCCCCGTCCTATCAGGCTTTCCACTTCATTTTGGATTTTTTCTGGACTTAATCCTAGAGCGTGAAGCGCTTTAGCGGCAATTCCTTCTCCTTCGCGCACGAGCCCAAGCAATATGTGCTCTGTGCCGATATTGTTATGTCCGAGTCGTACAGCTTCTTCCTGAGCTAAAGCAAGCACTTTTTGCGCCCGTTCCGTAAATCTCCCAAACATCATTGTTCATCATCCTCCCTTTGCTTCCTTTCTAATTGAAGCCTTTCACGAATTAATGTTGCCCTGCGAATATCCCGTTCATTCGGCCGTAGAACTCCTCCTGAATATTGTTGCAGAAATCCGGGCTGAATTAAAATCATAAGCTCATTTAAAACACTGCGTGGAACATTTTGAATAATTCCCAGGTCAATTCCTAAGCGCACATCTGATAAACATTGAATTGCTTCTTTCGATGGAATAATCCTGCTGTATTTGAGAGTGCCGTAGGAACGATATACACGGTCTTCTAGATGATGCGGATTCGTTTTATATAAAGCATCTCTTGCAGCCCGTTCTTGAGCAATTAATTGCCCGACAACACCTATTAAATCATCGACAATATCATCTTCTGATTTGCCTAGCGTAATTTGGTTCGAAATTTGGAATATATTACCTATCGCTTCACTTCCTTCTCCGTACCGACCTCTCACAACCAATCCTAATTGATTGATAGCAGGTATAATTTGGTTAATCTGCTGTGTTAAGACAAGTCCTGGAAGGTGCATCATCACGGAAGCCCGCAAGCCGGTACCGACATTTGTTGGACAGCTAGTTAAGTAGCCCCTATGTTCATCAAATGCATAATCTACTTTTTCCTCAATCCAATCGTCAAGATTCATTGCCATTTTCAACGCTTCTTTTAGCTGAAGGCCCGGGAACAAACATTGAATTCTAATATGATCCTCCTCGTTTATCATGATGCTCACTTCTTCGTTTTCAGATAAAAGGCACCCTCCAAGTGCTGATTCTTCCATTAAATAAGGACTAATCAAATGCTTCTCTACAAGTACGCGTTTTTGAATAGGCTGAAGTTCATTCATTTTCAGCAGCACGAATGTCCCTAAACCGTCAAACACTCTTTGTGAAAATGATTCTTCAAATGTATTTAAAATAACCAAGGCTTCTTCATTCGACATAATGGTAGGAAAGCTGATATTTTCTATATTTCGCGCCAATCTGACTCGGCTGCTCAGCACAATATCGGAATCAGGTCCTTCTTGATTCATCCAAGGGCTCATGGCTGAACGAATAAATTTTTGAAAGGACATGTCATACTCCCCTTTCGTTCCGTCCATTTATCTTCGCTTCAATGGACCGAATTTCATCCCGAACTTGAGCTGCTCTTTCGAATTCCTCTTTCGCAATTAATTCTTGCAGTTCCTGTTTAAGCATTTTCAGGCGCTTTTTCAAATGAATACTTCCACCGGTCCGTTTCGGTACTTTACCGCCGTGAGTTGTATTCCCGCCATGAACACGTTTTAAAATCGGGGTAATTTGGTGATAAAACGTTTTGTAACAATGGGAGCACCCGAATTTACCAATTTTCGTAAATTGATCAAACGTCATATTACATTTCTCACATTGAATGACCTGATTTTTCTTGAAAACATTTTGCCCTTGGCTGCTAATGGCGCTGTCCATATTTAATAATCCGGACAATAAGTTGTTTATAGAAAAGCCTGGATTCATATTGAATATGAATACATCACTTTTTTCCTGTGCACATTTTTCACATATATGCACTTCAGTTTTTTCGCCGTTGATGATTTTTGTAAAGTGGAAAGTAGCGGGCCTTTCATGACATTCTTGACAAATCATCGTCCATCACATCCTCACTTGTATTTTAACGAGGTGAGCATCGCCTTCATCATCCTTGCCCTCAATTCGTCTCGATCAGGCAAATCAATATATAAAACAGACCGATCAATTACGCTCAACATAATTTTCGCTTCTCTTTCTGAAATAACCTCTTCATCAGCCAATCTCAAAATAATATCCTCCGCCGACGATTGTGACAGCCTTTTACCAATGGCATTTAAAATTTGATTGATCAGCTGGATACGGTCATTGATTCGAATTTTCATAATTCGGATATAACCGCCTCCACCCCTTTTGCTTTCGACAATGTAACCCCGTTCAATTGTAAAACGAGTGTTGATCACGTAATTGATTTGCGATGGAACACATTGAAATTTATCCGCAATTTCACTTCTTTTAATTTCAACAATTTCTTTTCCGCTTGAATCTAATACATGCTTTAAATATTGCTCGATAATATCAGATATATTCCGCACCTCGAAAAACACCTCCTTCAACTTTTTGATTGGAATTGCAAAACGCTCAAGAAATGTGCAATATCCTTGAGGGATAGGAGGCAAGATGTTTACGTAATGCTTATTTCCTAAACGATAACAACTAGTCACTTGACTTTGACTATATTTGACCTTAATTATAATATAAATTTTTTTTTGTGTCATTTCAACAAAAAAGCTCACTAATAATATTGCCATTTACAATATGGAAAAAACCCGCTCTTTAAAAAACTTTTTTAACTTCTTGAAATTTCAATAATTCGTTTATGATTTCAGGCATTTCATCTTTTGGAAGGCCAATTTCAAGTAAATATGAACGCTTCGCATGTTTAGTTTCTTTTGGCTTTGACAATGTAAAATGAATTTTATAAACAGAAATATTTAATTGTTCAAGTTTCCGAGTAAATTCCACCAAATCATCTTCTGGAAGATTAACTTGTATCCATTTTTTGCTTGACTTCTCAGCAAAAAAAGCCTCCACCTTATTGAGAAAGATCAAACTCAACAATACAATCAAGGTAGAAAAAATCGCCAACGGATACATTCCTGCCCCAACAACAAGGCCAAGTCCTGCAACAACCCAAATCGAGGCTGCCGTCGTTAATCCTCTTACCGTAACCCCTCTCACTAATATCGTTCCAGCACCTAAAAAACCAATGCCGCTAATGACATAAGAAGGAATTCTTGCTGGGTCAAAACGAATATTTTCATAACGATCCATATATTCTTCAAAGCCATAAAGAGACAGCAGCATCATCATGCAGGAGCCGACACCAACTAACAAATGCGTGCGAAAGCCTGCTGGATGCCGTTTAAATTCTCGTTCAAGGCCAATAAATCCACTTAAAATGACTGCTAAAACAATGCGAATCAACATAATTTGCCATTCCTCAGGCATTATCATTCCTCCTTACCATCCAAATGACTTTTTCTGTTTTGGCCATATATGAATTTTGAAATGATACAGTATTATACTTTCCCATTATATGCGATGAACAGTGCTCAATATTCAATTGTTCTTGAGTATGAGACTAAGAATGATATGAAACAAAAAAGCACTTTTAGAGCTGGCTTTAAAATCAAACGAAGCTTTCACTGCTCATATGCTTCAAGAATGGAACAGTTTATGTTTCTGAAGTAACGATCAATTAATTATACTCCGATTGAAGGTTTTAAAGAAAGCGAGCTTGATTGCAATAGATGCGGAGGATCTTCAGAAGAAGCGAGCTCTTAGTTGTTCGTAAATTTGTCGTTTTTGTTCGTTCTGTTTTAAGCTGTTTTGTTTGTTATATATTTCCATTTACAAGAGGATAAAAGAGGCTTGAGCTTCTCAAACCGCATTGCAGCGAATAATCGTTTCGTCCATACTTTTTTACATGGATAAGCAAATCTCGCCTCAATCGCTTTTCTCAGATTAATTAAAACGGTTTGCATCATTCAAATCAATTAAAGATGTTTTTGTAACAGCAAAAATATCCATTTCGGCTTTCGACAATTTTCTCGAAAAATTGGCTTTTAGACTGTCATTTCTTAATTTTTCATTTTATGATCATAACGGAAAGTATTGCAACGGAAAAACATCACAAAAAGCTAAAAAAGAGGCCGATTCCTCCACCGCCTTCGCTATACACGAGAGGCGGCGGTCATATCGGCAATAAAATAAGATGAAAGGTATTTATTCTATGTCACGATTAATAATTTTAGGCGGATCCAGGTTTTTAATAACGGGCTCTCTAGACTTTATATCTGCATACGTATTGATAATTTCCGGATCATAAATAATTTGCAGCCTAGAAGGCTTGCCTATTTGGTTTTGTGCACCTTCAAAATAATCGTTATTCGTAATTTTTTGCGCCCCACTAAAATTTTGATTGCTGGCCCGTCCTCTTATCGCATTTAAAACAATGCGCCTCGCTGATATTCCTCCTTCTATTCGAATATTTGACCCCACTCCAAACATTTCTAATGCTTGTTCTGAATAGAAAAACCCTTTAATATTACTAGGTTCATCCTGGTTAACGCTATTATTTCTAATGTTTATATTTCCTTTTGCAAAAATAATTAACGAACCGTTTTGGCCTAATCCATTGATGCGCGAATATTCAATCGTCACATCTCCCATTACGTACATAATTGAATTAAATTCCGCATCAGCCCCTTTAATCGTCAGATCACCGTTCACAAATATGGGGCCGTCCACCCGAATTTTGTCATAATTATTTGGGTTGTACGAATCAGACCCGTTGCCAATTGTTAAATCTTTCTCTATATAGGCCCCCTCCTTAAAGGTGGTCTGTCTGAATTGATTATTTGAATTGCGAATTGTTAATGAACCTGCAGTGGCAAAGCTTTTAAAAAGATTATTCCCAGTAAATGTGTAATCTCCATCGTATTTCTGATTACACCATAAAAAACATTCATCATGACTCGCATAAACTTTGTCATTAGGCCGATTTTGGTTTGAGATTATTCTATTATTAGCTTTTATGATCGTTACACCGGGAGAATTATGTTTATAATAAAAAACCGATTTTTGTGCAGGAATTTGAATGTCATCACGGATCGGCTGCCTTTTTACAATAACCGGGGCTTGCCGATTGTAAAAAGCATCATCAATACGATCTGTTAGCTTTGTATAAGAACTTCCAAAATTAGAAGTTGTAATATGTTGTCCATATGGAGGGGTATGATTAAAGGTAAAAATATTTCCGCCAAGTATTAAGTTTGCGTTTGCTTTTCCTTGTGTTGGTAAAATGCTCGGGTAAACGGACGCAATCCATTTCTCACCACTTAAAAATGCATATCCGCGGTTCGTTATGATTAAATTCCCGTCTACCTTCATATCCCCTGTGATTGAAACCCCGCCGTGCAAAAACATATTTCCTTCACCAGGTATACAGGCATTTGGAGTTTTACATAATTTGTTGGCACCGAGCGCATAATGTAATGTCTCCAAAACAGATTGTGCACCAATTTCAACTTCTGAAATAACCGTTTTTTCCTTGCCATCAACAAATCCTCTGCTTAAAAAGGTTATCTTCTTCTTTAGCGGGTTTTCTTCACCATTTTCTATTACATTTTCTATATTTCGTATATATACTCGATATTCACCAGTTGCGCCAGTATTGTGAACACTATTTATCACGTCTTTATAGCGATTTAAAATCGTATTTAATTTCGTTATAAACTCGCTGCGGGTGATTCCTTCTTCTCCTAGTTCATTTTTCAAATCGCTTTGAATCTGATTCGTAATATGTTCAATTCCTTTATTGGCTAATTCACGAGCTTGAACATAATCCTCGCTTGTTTGATTTCTTTTCACTCCAGATAAAGCAACTGTCAAAACGGAAACAGACAAGACTGTAAATAGTAAAAAGATCAACATGGTTAAGATCAAGGAGTATCCTTTCTCATTCATTAAGATTTTCATTATTTTGCACTCCTTTTCGATCATTAATAATGCTCACAATACTTTTGAGTTTCATTGTTTGCTGTGTTTTAGCAGATTGTAAAACTAACAAAATTTCAAACACATCTTCTCGTTCAGTTTCTATCAATTTTGATTCGCGAGAAAGCACGATATTTCCGTTTGTTAACGACAATTCTTTGTTATTAATCACTACACGTGAATGTTCATGATCAAAACCAATTTTGCTGCCGTCATTTTTGATCAAAAAGTAATTCCCGCTTGGATCCGGCAATTTCCGCTCCTTAATCTCACTAACCTTTAACACAAACAGCTCATCAATTAAATGGGCGAGTATATAATCTGCTTCATCGCGCAATGCTGCTTCTTCCATAGCACGGTCATATGTTTTTAATCCGCTAAAAAGAACAGAGTAAGCGATCAGTCCGATAACAGAACCCAATAAAACCACTGAAAGAACTTCTACTAACGTAATTCCTTTACTAGAGGATATGATTTTTTTACTCATAGCTCACATACCCTTCAACCTTTGAAGTAATGGGTGTTTTTGAATTTTGTAAATTCACTTCAACAAGTACATTCATTAATCGAATCGCTTTTTCATTAGCAGTTTGACTGACCGTTACTTGAACTGCATACGTTTTATTATTTATAAGTGGAGAAAACAAAAGTTCACATTCATCGGGATCTGGACGGTTCGAGCAGCTGTCAGAAGTATAAACTTGCGGCTGATTAAAGCGATCATTATCTGGTTCATCAATATAAGAAAAAGGATTCATCTTAATTCTTTCCATTGTTGATTTCGCCAGATGAATTGCCACTAATTGATCATTGTTTACTACAGTTGTTTTATTTGTAAAAACAAAAAGATTAAGAAATGCCAAAATAATGATGGAAAGAATGACGAGAGAAATTAGTATCTCCACAAGTGTAAACCCGTCCATTTTCTTCACAATCTTCATTTTCATAGAATATTCACCCATTTTTTTAAATATTAAGTAATAGTCGCAATGGCTGTAGTGAATTGGAACTATATCCTCTGAAATTGGACTTTTTAACTAAAAAACCATTGTCTTAAACGAATCATAATAATAGAATGTAAGTATATGGAACATTTTTACTAAATCCGTAAAAATTTTTCTCTCCAAAATTTGCTATGATTATACAAAAATACATTATTTATTACTTTTATTTTACTTCAAAATAAAGCCTTTTAGACTAAAAGAAAACAATATTTTTACTATTTATTCAAATTTTTACATTTTATTGTGGATGAATTGCTGTAATTTTGCTATTATTATACAAAATATTTCATCTTCGTTGCTTTCATTTTACTCCAAAATAGGTCTTTTTAACTAAATAAAGCTGTATTTTTTACCTATTTTGTAAAATTTTATATTTTTACTGGCTGAATTAGACAAATCAATTGTACTTCTTCTTTTACTCATACGATAAAGAAACAAGCTCTAAGGAACTGGAGCCTTGCGCAATCAACCGCGCTTCTAAAAGATCCCGAATATTGGCATTGAAATGAAAAGTCAACCTTAGTAATATATATTTATTTGCCGGTTTCAGTCTTCTAAGCTTGATCAGACAAATGATACATAGAAAGGCAGGTTCTTTATGAGCAGGATGAAAAGGTTAATGGCTTTGTTTTTTTCTTTCATAATCGCTATATCAGCTGCGACCATTAGTTTCGGAACTCCCCATATCGCAAACGCTGCCTTTACAATTCCTGATGGTTCTACAGTCGGAGGAATTGATGTCGGTGGAATGACTGTTGATGAAGCTAAAGACATTTTATCAGATAAGATCAATGAGTGGAAAAATCAAAGTGATATGACGATTGAATCACCCACGGAAATATTAACCATTCCATCTGAAGATATTCAGTATGACCTGAATCAAACGATGGATCAATTGCTCGAAAAAACAAAAACACCGTGGTATGCCTTCTTTATTAAAAAAAAATCAGTTGATCTGCCGTTGGTTGTAAAAGTGAATATAACGGATGAAGAACTTTCAGAATGGCCGAACCATATTGATAAAGTCAAAACGATAAACAACGTTGAAACAACGGCCTCTTATTTAGGAGAACATAACATTCAAGCGGTTTTAACAGAAGCAAACGAACAAAATGATGTAATTGCTGAAGCAAGCTGGAATATTCCGAAAGACTATATCTTTTTAGATGAGTTAGTAGAAGAATTAAATGGAAAAAAGATAACACCTGGAAATTCATTTTCGTTTTTGCAGCAAGTGGCAAATGAGGTGAGTTATTTTAGGGAGGATGATGGAAATTTCGTCGTTTCTATGCTGTATTCTTTGCTCCTGCAAACAAATGTAGAGATTATTGAGCGCCATTCGCAGCGAGTGATTCCGGTCTATTCAAAAGCAGGGATTGAAGCAAAAGTCAGTCAAACAGATGATAAAGATTTCGTCGTTTCAAATCCTGGACCTTATATATACACAATTCAAGCTGAAAAAAACGGGTCAAAATTGAAAATGGCGATCTTGTCCGCACCTCAAAAAACAAAATATCAATACAAAATTGAAAATAAAGAAGATATTCATTATCGCACCATTTATCGTTATAAAAAGGATTTACAGCCATGCTGCAAGCGCGTTATACAAAACGGTGTAAATGGTCAGCGAGTGGAAGTATACCGAGTGTCAGTAGCCGAAAACGGCGCGGAGCTTTCCCGTGAGTTGATTAGCACTGATTTTTACTTGCCTGTACCTGAAATCATTTTATTAGCATTACCTTCTTCTGAAAATCAAAATAATAATGCGAATAGCGAAAATGACCAAACAAATACGAATAATAGCCAAGCGGATCCTAGTAATGCAAATCCTGATCATTCAACAAATACGGACCAAACGAAGCAAAAGGATATAAATACGGACAATGGTACCGACGGGACTGAAAGCATGGGGCAAGACCGTTTTCAAGACGAAGAGGAATTTGAAAAGCAATTAATGGAGGAAAGTGTGGAGGAAGAGCCGGAATATGTGAAATAAGGGCAACGCCCGTTAGCGGAAAAAATCTGAATGAATTCGATAAAGCCAGCATCTTTGGAGGTGAACGGAAATTGTCCAGAAAACGTTTAGGAGACTTGCTTTTAGAAGCTGGGCTCATTACAAATGAACAATTAAACCAAACATTAAAAAATAAGTTACCGGATGAAAAATTAGGGGATGCCCTGCTGAGAGAAGGCTTTATTACCGAGCAGCAGCTGATTGAAGTATTGGAATTCCAATTAGGAATACCGCATATCAATATTTATCAATATCCAATTGATCAAGATGTTCTTCAATTAATTCCAAAAGAGCTGGCAAAAAGGCATTATGTGATGCCAATCCGAAAAGATAAAAATAAACTTTTTGTTGCAATGGCGGATCCGATGGACTATTTCGCTATAGAAGAATTGAGAATGGCAACAGGATGCCATATTGAACCCGCTATTGCGACAAAAGATGAATTATATCGAACGATCACAAAATATTATGATCTTCAAGAATCGATGGAAGAGATCATGAGTGATCTTTCACCAAAGGATTCAATGGATGAAGCAAAAGTAACGGATGAAGATTCTCCTGTTGTTCGTCTTGTCAACCAAATCATTGCCAACGGTCTTGCCCAGCGTGCCAGTGATATCCACTTTGACCCGCAAGAAACGGACGTAAAGGTCCGCTACCGGGTCGACGGCATTTTACGTTTAGAGCGGTCACTGCCAAAACATATGCAAAATGTCATCATTGCCCGGATTAAAATTATGGCAAACTTAAATATTACAGAAAATAGATTGCCGCAGGACGGCCGAATTAAAACAACGATTAATTTTAAACCGGTGGATATTCGTGTCGCCACGCTGCCGACAATTTTTGGCGAAAAAGTCGTGATGCGGATTCTTGATTTAAGCAATGTATTAAACAGTGTGGAAAAAATCGGTTTTACAGATGAAAATTTGGAAAAATTTATTACTATGCTAAATCAGCCAAATGGAATAATATTAATCACTGGACCTACAGGATCCGGGAAGTCGTCGACATTGTATGCTGCTTTAAATCAGTTAAATTCAGAGGATATAAATATCATCACGGTTGAAGATCCTGTCGAATACCAGATCGAAGGAGTCAATCAAATTCAAGTAAATGAAGATATCGGCCTGACATTCGCCAATGGGCTTCGCTCGATCTTACGCCAGGATCCGGATATTATTATGATCGGCGAAATTCGTGATACAGAAACAGCACAAATTGCCATTCGGGCGTCACTTACAGGTCATTTAGTATTAAGTACTCTACATACGAATAGTGCAGTTGCTGCTTTAACGAGATTAATCGATATGGGTATTGAACCGTATCTCATATCGTCTTCAATCATTGGCATTGTAGCCCAGCGTTTAGTTCGACGAGTGTGCCGGGATTGCCGCGAAATCGTCCGCCCGACTGAAAGAGAAAAAGAAATTTTTGCGAATAGAGGCCTTGAAATCGAGACGGTTGCAAAAGGCAAAGGCTGTCCAAGCTGCAACATGACCGGCTACCGCGGGCGCCTAGCCATTCAAGAGGTATTGCCGATCGATGCGGAGATTCGTGAACTCATCATGAATAATACGTCAACTTCTTATTTGCAAAATTTTGTGCGGGAAAAAGGATTAAAATTTTTAATCGATGACGGTTTGCTGAAAGTAAAAGAAGGATTAACGACAACAGAAGAAATTTTACGCGTCGCTGTCCTCGAGTAGGAGGTGGGCTTCATGTCATACAATATATCAGATTTACTTAAAAAAGCTTTTACGGATCATGCTTCAGACCTCCATTTAATTGTCGACTCTCCTCCGGTTTTTCGCATAAACGGCGAGCTAAAGCCTTACGGAGACCATTCATTGTCTAAAAACGACACGGAAAGAATGGCGAAAGAGCTTATTCCGGAGATGATGTGGGATACGTTCGAGCAGCAGGGCGAGCTTGATTTTAACTATGAATTAGAGGGAATTTCACGGTTTCGATTAAACGCTTTTCGCCAACGCAATCATATAAGTGTCGCGATCCGAATTATACCGACGAAGATCCCAACGATCGCAGAGCTTAAATTACCTTCCATTGTCGAGAAATTGATGGAAAAGCCCCAAGGGTTAATTCTCGTCACGGGACCAACCGGTTCAGGTAAGTCAACGACATTGGCAGCGATGATCGATTATATTAATCGAAACTATTCCAAACATATTATTACATTAGAAGATCCAATAGAATATATTCATTCCCATAAGCGATCCATTATCAATCAGCGGGAAATTGGTTCAGATACGAAAAGCTTTGCAAACGGACTGCGCGCATCTTTAAGGCAAGACCCGGATATTATTTTAGTGGGGGAAATGCGGGATCTTGAGACGATATCGACAGCTATTACTGCTGCTGAAACAGGTCATTTAGTGCTGGCCACATTGCACACAAGCAGTGCAGCCCAGACGATCGACCGGATCATAGATGTGTTCCCGCCCCATCAGCAAAGGCAAATCCGCCTCCAAGTAGCAAACGTTTTGCAAGGAATCATATCACAGCGCCTTTTTCCGCTAAAGGACGGATCCGGGAGAACGGTTGCGACGGAGATTTTAATTAATAATCCTTCCATTGCAAACTTGATTCGCAATGAAAAAATTCATCAAATCCACAATGTTTTGCAAACGAATAGAGCTCAAGGAATGCATACATTGGAAATGTCCGTTCAAAGCTTATTAAGTTCAGGAAAAATTTCTTACGAAAGCGCCATGCCATATATCAATAAAGGTGATGAAAATGGCTATCTATAAATATGTCGGTCGTACGAAAACAGGACAGCTAAAGAAAGGTACGATTGATGCACTAAATAAAACAAATGCGATAGCAAAATTAAGAGAACAAGGAATAAGCCCCCGTGAGATCAATGAAGCAAAAGGCTTGATCTATAAGGAAGTATCGATTGGCAGACCTGTGAAAAACCAACATTTTGTCATTTATTGCCGGCAATTTGCAACACTGATCCGTGCAGGAGTTTCTATTGTAGATTCAACGAATATTTTATCAAAGCAGACGGAAAGCAAAGCATTGGCCAAAGTATTGGCTGAGATTGAAACGGAATTGCGGACAGGAAATGCTTTTTCAGATGCGGTGAGCAAATATCCGAAAATTTTTCCGGCCATTTTTGTCAATATGGTTCGCGCCGGGGAAGCCAGCGGGAGTTTGGACGAAACATTGGACAGGCTGGCGGCTTATTTTGAAAAGCAATACGATTTGAAGAAAAAAATTCAATCAACCCTTGCTTATCCAATCACATTAATCATTATCATCATTGCAGTTGTTGTGTTTCTGATGCTAACGATTGTGCCTAAATTCACCGAAATTTTTGCCCAATTTGACAGTGAACTGCCTGCCATTACGAAATTCGTAGTTGGCGCAAGCCATGTAGTTCAAAACTTTTGGTGGATTGTACTTCTTGTCTTATTAGCAGCGATTCTTGCTTTCAGCTTGTTAATGAAGAGCAATAAAACCTTTTATTACGCTGTCCATGTTATTTTGTTAAAAATGCCCGTTTTCGGCAAATTGCTGCAAAAATCAGCTATTGCAAGAATGACGCGGACATTATCATCCCTTTTTTCTAGTTCAGTGCCGATTTTACAAGCTTTAACTATTGTCGAGCGGGTTGTCAACAATCCAGTCATTGGAAAAGTCGTGTTGGACGCACGTGATAGTTTAGAAAAAGGAGACCGCTTATCCGAACCGTTTAGAAAAAGCTGGGTAATCCCGCCGCTCGTCACCCATATGACGGCGATCGGCGAAGAGACTGGTTCATTAGATTTCATGTTAACCAAAATAGCTGATTTCTATGAAGCGGAAGTTGACCGCAGCGTTGAAATTTTGAAATCGCTGATCGAACCAATTATGATCGTCATTTTAGCCTTTGTCATTGGGACAATTGTTCTTGCCATTATGATTCCTATGTTTAGCATTTATCAGCAAATGTAAATAGATGACGAAGCTTGCAGCATTTTCGTATATAAAGCACCTAAAAGAAACGTATTGTACTAGATTCCAAAAAATCCCTTTAGGAGGTGGTCAAGAAATCGAGTTAATAAAGTTTGCGGGAACATGACAAGCGCTTGCCGTTTTGCTTTATGAAAGTAAATTTAGGAAAACTAAAAACAAAGGAGGAATATGAAATGAGAAAACATGTAAAACTTCTCAAAAAAGAAAAAGGGATGACATTAATTGAGCTATTGGCTGTTATTATCATCATTGCAATCATACTAGCTATTGCAATCCCGATTATCGCAAATGTCATTGGCCAGTCTAGAGACCGGGCTACTGTATCAGAGGCATTAAATATTATTTCAGCTGCAAAACTAAAACATGCACAAGAAGGTGGTAATGATCTGCCTTATACTGCCGATGAACTCGCAAGGTATATTGATATTGATACAGATGATGATGATGATTTTGAAGTTTCATATAACGGCACTACTTGGTCAATTACTGATCATCCTGCAAATAGTATAAATGGTGTTGGTAATCCTGCTACTGAAGGACGATTACGAGCTTTCTTAAATGAAGATGATTAAAGAATCCTTTTCGTTTTAACTTGGAACATGTAAACATAATAATTTGCCTGAATACTTTCTATCAAAAGCTGAAGTATTTCTCTTTTCCAAAATATTTGGTCACAGGAGGGTTCGCCTATGCTCACTTTTCTTTCGGCTAAAAAAACAATCAACTTAGTCATCGATGATTACGCGCTTCGGATGGTGGATCATTCCGGCGGCGATTTAACAAATATTAAACATTTCAAAGAAAAGTCTATACCGAACGGCCTGCTAGAGCATGGGCGAATTCTTGATGAGATGGAGTTTTATCATTTTATGAAGGAAACCGTCAAAGAGTGGGGAATCAAAAGGCGGAATGTCCAGTTTTATGCGCCTGATTCCCTTGTCATTATGAGAAAGGTAAAGTTTCCTGCTCATTTAAAAGATAAAGAAATCAACGGCCACTTTATTATGGAATTAGGACATACACTTTATCTTCCATTTGACAATCCAATCTTCGATGTATCACCATTGCCTGGAAAGGCTGATACACAAGAACGGGAAGGGCTTCTTTTTGCCGTTCCAGAAGATGAAATGAGAAAATATACGGAAATTTTGATTGATGCAGGACTGAAGCCAGTAGCTGCTGATATTCGTTCAATTGGCGTATATCGGTATTTCCAATATACATATATGACAAAAAACACAGATGAAGCATATTTATTTTTTGAGTTGAATTTAAACTCAATCATGATCAGTATTTTTTCGGAGAACCAGCCTGAATTTTTAAGATTTCAAGATTTAGATATTCAAATGAAGGATTGGACAAGCTACCAATACGATGATGATCTGCTCACCTGGACGTATAATGGAGACGAAGCGCAATTTTTAGGTTTAATTGATGATCAAATAATGGAATTGGAGCGGATTATGAATTTTTACCGCTACTCCATTCATAAAGGTCAGAAAGCTGTATCGAAAATTATGCTGTTAGGAGATTTTCCAAACCTAGATTTGATTAGAAAAAAAATAGAAGATCAATTTCAAATTCCCGTTACGATTTTAGATGCTTACCTTTCTCCTGAAAAAATGGATAAAGTTCCTCGTCATTTTATACCTGCTTTAGGGCTTGCCTTGAAAGGGGGAAGTTAAGTGATCCCTGAAATAAATTTATTGCCGAAATCCGAAAGACAAAGTTCGACGGTTTTGATTATTTTTATCTCTTTTCTTGTTATTTGGCTAATCTGTTTATCGATCATTGTTTATCAATATATTCATACGAAAAATGAGAAAGAACTGGCCGATACGAGAATTGAAAATTTAAAAATGGATAAGGAAATTTTAGAAACTCAAGTAGAAAATCAAAAAAATGGACAATCAGGCAGCTTAGAAGAAGCGGTCGCTAAAGCAGAGGAATTGACCGCACCTACCTCACATCTCATTGAAGAATTGCTGGAATTGCTGCCAAATCATAGCTATTTAAGCCATTATGAATATGAAAATAAACAATTGTCGATCCAAACCCAATTCGAATCATTGGATGTTGCCGCATCTTATGTTTCAAAGCTTGTCTCTTCCCCTCTTTTTACAAATGTAAGGATCAAAGAAATTAAAACCTTCACATTTGAAGAAGCTTCAGAGGAACAAGTGGATGAAGAAATGTTCAAGGAGATTCCGAGATATGATGTGAATATTATTCTTGAGACTCATTCTTCGGCGTTAGAGGACGAAAACGGGGGTGAAGAAGATGAGTGATTTCCTCCAAGAAAGGAAAATCTTTTTTTATTGTTTAATCGTTTTACTGTTTTTGCTTATTGGCGTTGTGTATATGTATACGGTAAAGCCTTTGAAAGACGATGTTGCGCTTGCACAGTTAGATGCCAATCAGCTTGAAGTGGAAATGAAGCAATTGGAAGCACAATTGAATAAAAGTAAAACGGATAAGGAAGAAAATACTGCTCAATTAGAGAAAAAAATGCCGTTAAGCCGCAATATGGACCAGCTGCTGCTTGATTTACAGGAAGCGGAATACGTCAGCGGCAGCCAAATCCAGAACATTTCCTTTAAAGATGAGCAAACGCTGTCTGAATCGGAATTATTATCGGAAAACAATAAAACAGATACGAACAATACGAACGAAAATAAGGAGCAAAATGAATCAACCGAAATGGAGTCTGCAACTAATCAATCTGAAAATGAAAGTGCAGATGCTCCGTCTAATCAAAGCGAAAACCAATCAGCTTCGAACGAATCGACAGAGAAAGAAAAATATAAAAACGTAAAACTAATTACCTTTAATCTGTCGGTTGTTTCACCAGATTTCAAGCATTTTTTACAATTCCTACAAGAAATAGAAAAATTGGAGCGAATCACCCGAGTGGACGTCCTTTCATTCACGAAACCGGGGGAAAAGGAGCTTTTAGAGGACGAAACGAATCAAACCATTACAATGGAAATTCAATTAACTACTTTTTATTTTGATTCAGCAGATAAAAGTCATTCATCAGAAACAAATAAGGAATCGCAAAATGGTAAAAACAGCCCTAAATACTAATGTACGAGGAGTTTGGCAATGGTTTTCGTTTACCTTTTTTTCTTTGCTATCGGAATCATTTTCGGGTCTTTTTTTAATGTTGTCGGTCTTCGCATCCCGAAAAAACGCTCAATCGTTCAGCCGAGGTCGCACTGCCCGCATTGTGGCCATTTCTTATCCTGGTATGAATTAATACCCATCTTTTCATATGTGCTTCAGAAAGGAAAATGCCGCAGCTGCCGTGTTCCGATTTCGGCTATTTACCCAGTGATGGAGCTGTTTACAGGTTTACTATTTGTTTTTAGTTTCTACAAAATTGGATTTAACGAGGAGCTTTTAGTAGCACTACCCTTTGTTTCACTCCTGATCATTATTACGGTGAGTGATTTATCTTACAAATTGATTCCGAATCGAATTTTAATCTTTTTCTTCGTTCTATTTGTTCTCCTGCGGACCTGGATTCCGCTTCATCCTTGGTATGATTCGATAATTGGAATGACTGTCGGTTTTATCCTTCTTTATATCATTGCCATTGTAAGCAATGGCGGAATGGGAGGCGGAGATATTAAACTATTTGCTGTTTTAGGATATGCTTTAGGTCTTAAAGGAGTTTTATTAGCTTTTTTCCTGTCTACCTTAATTGGTGCATTATTTGGTCTATTTGGCATCATCACGAAACAATTAAGCCGTAAATCGGCAATACCATTCGGACCTTTCATCAGTATTGGAGCCGTGCTTTCATATTTTTATGAAACGGAAATTTTCCATTGGTATATTCAGTTAATCATATAATGGACAAAAGAGAACAGGTCTGACTTTTCTTTTCTTTTGATATGAAGCAAAAGTATTTTTAACAGCTAGCCTAGCGAGCTAAACGGCCTTTTCAAAATCTTTACAATGGTGATAATGCCATCCATAACAACGATAAATGTTAATTAATCGGTTACACGCTCTCTTTTCTTGTTGAATATATAAACACTCAAAGCTTGCAGAAGGAATATATACGCTAAATATATGGCAATGGAAAATACTATGTTATATCCCTTATCAATTCCCGAAGACGGCAAATGGAAATAAGAAGAAATATCTAAATGATTGAATATAACGTAATCAAAAACAGCAAATTTACGCAGAAATGCAAAAACCGCAATTTTGGCAATCTCCACAACAAAAAGCATGGAAAAAATAAAAATATACTTTTTGAATAGAACAGCCAAAAACATAGATCATGTTACATAAAAAATTGCGGTATAGGACTTCGCAATAAGTAATAACAATGCATGATAAAAAATATCATGATGAAATCCATAAAGTATGATAACGATTATGCTAGTCGATAATACAATGATTCCGTTGCAAATAAATACGAACAAATAAGAAGCGTATATTTTATGTAAAATCATTTTACGGGTGCTTTTATTTTTTTCAAAAACTCCATCTTTCATGATTGAAGCAGCAGAGCAAAAAATATAATATAGCAAGGCAATGAGGGCAATGATATCGACAGAGAAGCTTTGGAAAATCAATGACTCCGATTCTTCCGATAAAGCATCCTGTACAGACTTCATATTCTCATTGCTAAGTATGAAATATTGCAGTCCGCATCCTATCATGATTGCAGCAAGTATAACATAAATTGGTTTGTGACGAGAAAAATACATTTTTATTTCATTAACCATTTTCATATCCTCTCATATATTTTGCCAAGTTCCTCTGGAAAACAGGCAATGATGATGCGAACGACTTTTATAGTGAATTGAAATTAATGAATAAAACTAGAGCATTTATTACGATTAAAAACATACACAATAATAGCGCCTTTTTGGAATCGATGATATTTTTTTTAACAATGATGAATATATATATTACGTTTACAATAATCGTTATGAAAATTTTTGCGTATATATTCGTTGAAATATTGTAAACATACTCTTGATGAATAAAGTTTGTGATAATGATCGTAATGGAAAATGGCAAATATCCAATCATTAAATAAAAAAAGCTTGAAAATATGGATGGATATTTCTGCGGTTTAAATAATAGTATGATAAATCGATAGATAAAAGCTTGAAAGAAAAGAAAAACAATCGAAAAGATCATTATGACAAAATTTAGGAATACAAACATGATTTCTTTCGTTTTAAAAATGTTCTTTTCATAGATTACACTGCCTTGATTCATGATCATGTATTGACTGATAAATTGTATGGATAATAAATACCAAAGCGTAAACAGTATTAATAATATTTTTTCATTTGCTTTTAATTTAACCATTTATGTCCCCCCAGAAATTCAAAAGCATAATATTCCACTATGGCTGCAACAAAGTAAACAGCTATCATTGTCAGCAATAACATACAAACAGCCTTGACATTTTCTTTGTTTATTTCTTTTTTTAACACAGTTTTATAAAAATCTTTCATTCTTTTCGAAGCGATGATACATATGATCCATCCTACTATTTCTATCGGCGCATGGAAAATTAAAGTCATGAAAGTTTTATATACGCCAAAGAGCTCTATGCCAAAATATATGTTTAACCCTAAAAAAAATGAATTATATAAAATAATCGGATAAGATATGAAACTTGTTAGCAGAACTAACATAATGCCGATTGAGGCGTTATTGAAAAAAATATCAATAAAATTTAGATCGAGAGCTTCCCTTTTTAAATCGACTTCTAATAATGCGCCAAAGAAGAATCCTGCCAATAAAAAACCAAATATAAGCAGAGGAATTTTCATGAACTCTTCCCTTTTTATGACGAACTGACGATTCATTTATACTGCTCCTGTTCTAAACCTAAATACTGAAATATATTTTTTTTATAACTTTGAGTATTTACGTTTGTAATCTGCTTAATCGTTTTGCTATCTTCCATCACAATGCACTGCTTAGTGTACCTTTCGATATCATGAAAATTATGGGTAGTGATGATAATTGTGAAGTTAAACTTATTTTTTCTGAGCAGCTCTTTAAAATTCATTTCAGATTTATAATCTAAACCGTTAAATGGCTCATCAAATATTAAAATATCTGCATTGGACATAAATCCCATTAATATAATCAATTTTTGCTTTTGCCCTAAAGAAAGACCCTTTAACTTGTTCGGTAAAAATTCTTTAATATTCAATACTTCAAATTCGTTTAATAGTTCTTCAAGCTCTTCTTTATTTTTATTATGAATTCGTGAATGTAACTCGAGAAACTCTTGTGCTGTCAACTCATCAAAAACTAAATATTCAATATCCAAGTAAACGATTTTCTTATTACGATTTAGGCTCCTAACAGAAGCATTTTCCGTTTTGATTATATTCGACAATATTTGCACGGTTGTAGTTTTGCCCACGCCATTAGGCCCGACAATGGCTGTCACTTTATTTTCAGGTATTGAAAAAGATATATGATCTAAAATTTTTTTCTCCCCTATGCTATACGTTAAATTTTTAATTTCTAACATTTATTTTTTACCTCACTTATGTAATTCGTCAAAAAAGCTCTTCCTCCAATAATGCGCCAATATTGACACACAAAATAGTATGACGGAAACAAGCAGCAACATCGTTGTAGCTAAGCTGGAGCTCTTTATGCTGCTACTGTTTACAAGAATGCTAATAATGGCACTGGGAACAAACGCTATTAATAATACGTTGGATAAACCTTTTTTTGTGTGTATAAACAAATTAGGCAATTCACTTTTCTTCAATATTTTTCTCGTGATTAAAATGATTAGTTCATCTGCCTTAATGTCTAATATGTATACAAGCATCAGCAGGAAAGCATAAATATATTGCTGATTTAAAATGAGATAACAGAGGTGAAATAGTAAAACGGGCAATAATAAGAAGAAATTATTTAAGTTAATATTCATCATAAACTCAGATTGAATTTTTTTGTCTAAAGACTTTAAATAAAACAAATAATAACCATAAGTTTCCATAGTTAAAAAATCAATAAATTTGATTTTTACAAAAAGAGATGAAATTAAATAGGATATGATTATCAGTGATTCTTCGATATTGCTGATGAAAACAAACAAGCTGGATGTGATCTGTATCAAAGTCAAAAATATGAAGGGTATAAAAAATAGTTTGAAATAATGGATTAATTGTTTTTCCTGGAAAATTCGTGTAGTAGCTTTAATATATCTTAATAAAAAATAGTTAGATATTAACAGAATTAATAGAAAAGCCACCCATAAAAATAATAAAACCTCGATTTTATTGCTTGCACTCACGAAGCTAAAACCTGCTTTTTGCGATACTTCTTGAATGATTTGATAACTTAACAATATTACAAACATGAGACGAGCCATTTTTAAAATATTTAATATGTATTGAAATTCTGATATTTTAGCAAACAAAGAAAGATAAATGATGATACAGCTTAAAATAAATAAGATCAAAAAAAGTTGTTTATCTAAAAATGTATAATATATAAACTGTATCAGTATCCATGTATAAACGTTTTTAAAATTAGCAGTGATTACATAAAAAATAGACGGTATTAATCCATAAACTTTTTTAAATCCTTTTGGAACTTCAAATCTTAACAAATTTATAATGATAAATAATTCCATTAAATATTTTGCGATTAAAATTTCCCATTTATAGTCATTTAATATACGATGAATATGTACATTTTGAGAAGGGTCTAGTAAAAGAATAATCCCTAATAATAAAATATTTGACGCTGCATAAAAGTATATATAATATTTCGCCAGATACTTAAATTCAGGTAAAATTTTTTCAAATTTTTCATACAAATTGCTTTGATATGCTCTTAAAGCATTGATTGCAATAAGAAAAAAAATTCTTACATATGACATAGTCTGCACCTCATCAATAAAACCATAAAACGAAATTTAGAAACAATGTTCATTACGCGATGTTTATCTATTTTCTTAAATTTTTCCTAAAAAATAATGAAGCTGCTGAGCCATTGTGTAGCTGACCTCATATTTAAACTCTCCACTTTCTCTTCATCTGATCAATTAAATAATATTACCAAATATACCATTAATCAACCATATTTAGCGATTTATTAGAAATTCTCCCATTTTTTATGTTTCGATCGATATCGATAGTTTTATTTGCCCCCATCGCTATACACTTTTCGGATCATACTAACGGCTTCAAAGCACTATGTTAAGCAACACAAATAATTGCTTGACAACTGTTTCGAATATGTTAGCAGCTATTGATAATTTTTCGCATCCATACGTCCATGTCCATTTTTCATGGGCAATAAAAAAACCTTAGGAAT
>NZ_CP134501.1:35000-90000 GCF_031760945.1 Aeribacillus composti | reverse complement strand
TAACCCAACATCTCACGACACGAGCTGACGACAACCATGCACCACCTGTCACCCTGTCCCCGAAAGGGGAACGCCCTATCTCTAGGGTTGTCAGGGGATGTCAAGACCTGGTAAGGTTCTTCGCGTTGCTTCGAATTAAACCACATGCTCCACCGCTTGTGCGGGTCCCCGTCAATTCCTTTGAGTTTCAGCCTTGCGGCCGTACTCCCCAGGCGGAGTGCTTAATGCGTTTGCTGCAGCACTAAAGGGTGGATACCCTCTAACACTTAGCACTCATCGTTTACGGCGTGGACTACCAGGGTATCTAATCCTGTTCGCTCCCCACGCTTTCGCGCCTCAGCGTCAGTTACAGGCCAGAGAGCCGCCTTCGCCACTGGTGTTCCTCCACATCTCTACGCATTTCACCGCTACACGTGGAATTCCGCTCCCCTCTCCTGCACTCAAGTTCCCCAGTTTCCAATGGCCGCTCGCGGTTGAGCCGCGAGATTTCACATCAGACTTAAGGAACCGCCTGCGCGCGCTTTACGCCCAATAATTCCGGACAACGCTTGCCACCTACGTATTACCGCGGCTGCTGGCACGTAGTTAGCCGTGGCTTCCTCGTCAGGTACCGTCAAGGTACCGCCCTGTTCGAACGGTACTTGTTCTTCCCTGACAACAGAGCTTTACGATCCGAAGACCTTCTTCGCTCACGCGGCGTTGCTCCGTCAGACTTTCGTCCATTGCGGAAGATTCCCTACTGCTGCCTCCCGTAGGAGTCTGGGCCGTGTCTCAGTCCCAGTGTGGCCGGTCACCCTCTCAGGTCGGCTACGCATCGTCGCCTTGGTGAGCCGTTACCTCACCAACTAGCTAATGCGCCGCGGGCCCATCCTGCAGTGACAGCTAAAAGCCGCCTTTCAACCGAAAACCATGCGGTTTTCGGTGTTATCCGGTATTAGCTCCGGTTTCCCGAAGTTATCCCAGTCTGCAGGGCAGGTTGCCCACGTGTTACTCACCCGTCCGCCGCTAACCTAAAGGAGCAAGCTCCCTTCGGTCCGCTCGACTTGCATGTATTAGGCACGCCGCCAGCGTTCGTCCTGAGCCAGGATCAAACTCTCCAAAAAAAGTTTGTCACCAAATGCTCTTTTAGAATCAACAGGCACGCTTTTCGTTTTGTTCAGTTTTCAAAGATCATGTTGAAAAAAAGACGACTTTTTTATAATATCCTTAAATTTTTATTTTGTCAACAGATTTTTTTATCATTGTATCATTGGTCATCAATAAGGACGGGTATTAATATAACACCATTTTCATAACAAATCAATAGTTTTGCATAAAAAAATTTATTTTATATAAAAAAATTATTCAATTTCCAGCAGGAAGACAAAAGGGAGACAGCCGTCTCCCTTTTGAAAATCATCATTTGTTTCTCATCTGCGGGAATAAAAGAACATCGCGAATAGACGGAGAATTGGTTAAAAGCATGACTAATCTGTCAATGCCAATGCCAAGCCCACCTGTTGGAGGCATGCCATATTCAAGAGCTTCAATGAAATCTTCGTCCATCATATGCGCCTCGTCATTTCCCTGCTCTCTTTCTTTTAATTGAGCTTCAAAGCGTTCACGTTGATCAATAGGATCGTTTAATTCCGTAAAGGCATTTGCATGCTCGCGGCCGACAATAAACAATTCAAAGCGATCTGTGAATCTTGGATCCGCTTCATTCTTTTTGGCGAGCGGAGAAATTTCAACAGGGTGACCGTAAATAAATGTCGGCTGAATTAGTTTATCCTCGACTTTTTGCTCGAAGAACTCATTGACAATATGGCCGTATTGCATATTTTCGTTAATTTCTACTCCGTGTTCTTTAGCTAATACCCGCGCTTCTTCGGTAGATGTAACATTCCAAAAATCAACATTTGTATATTCTTTAATCGCATCTACCATGTGAAGTCTCTTCCATTTTGGTTTCAAGTCCACTTGATATTCATCGTATTGGATTGTCATTGTACCTAATACTTCTTGTGCAATATGAGCAATCATGTTTTCTGTCAATTCCATAATATCATGGAAATCTGCATATGCCTCGTACAGTTCGAGCATGGTAAACTCGGGATTATGTCTTGTTGAAACGCCTTCGTTGCGGAAAACGCGGCCGATTTCATAAACTTTTTCTAAACCGCCGACAATCAGCCTTTTCAAATGAAGCTCAATAGCAATTCTCATGTACAAAGGCATATCCAAAGCATTATGATGAGTGATAAACGGACGTGCTGCCGCTCCTCCAGCAATGGAGTGCATCATTGGTGTTTCTACTTCCAAATACCCGTGACTGTCTAAATAACGGCGCATGGATTGGATGATTTTGCTTCTTGTTATAAATGTGTTTTTGCTGTCAGGGTTCATAATAAGATCTAAATAACGCTGGCGGTAGCGCTGTTCAATATCTTTAAGGCCATGGTATTTATCAGGAAGAGGGCGCAAAGCTTTCGTGAGCAGCACAAATTCCGTTGCTTTTACCGAGAGCTCGCCTACTTTTGTTTTAAAAACCGTTCCCTTCACGCCAATAAGATCACCTAAGTCAGCCATATCAAAAATTTCATACTGATCCTCGCCGACGCTGTCCTTCCGAACATAAATTTGAATTTGGCCCGACAAATCTTGGATATGGGCGAAACCTGCTTTCCCTTTTCCACGTTTTGTCATAATTCTGCCAGCTATAGAAACAAAAATATTTTTTTCCTCAAGTTCTTCCTTTGTAAACTCGCCGTACTGCTCTTTTAGTTCAATCGCCTGATGCGAGCGTTCAAATTTTTTTCCGAAAGGGTCGATTCCTTTATCTTTTAATGCATGAAGCTTTTCCCTGCGAACCTGCAATTGATCATTCAACTCTTCTTGGTTATGCAAACCTTCTTTGCTCATACGTATCCACTCCAATAATCTTAAAATTTAACATAGAAAACTGCCAGATTACTGGCAGCCGTCAAAGTATAAGAGAAAGCAGATTGTCTTTATGCGGATTGACGCTCTTTCTCTTCCACTTCACTTGCAAAACGTTCAAGAAGGGAGACCAGTTCTTCTTTTGTTTCACAGTTATTAATAGCATTTCTCACTTTTGCATTGCCTCGAATACCTTTTAAATACCAAGCGGCATGTTTACGCATCTCTCTAACAGCGATGTGCTCACCTTTTAAATTGATTAAACGTTCTAAATGCAGTTTGCATACATCAATCTTTTCCCGAACTGTCGGCTCTTCAATTAATTCTCCCGTTTCTAAATATTTAACAGTGCGATAGATCATCCATGGGTTGCCTAATGCAGCACGGCCGATCATAACCCCGTCTGCACCCGTCTCGTCCAGCATTCTCTTTGCATCTTGAGGGGTTTTGACATCCCCGTTGCCAATCACCGGAATATTCACAGCCTGCTTAACTTCTCTAATAATGTCCCAGTTGGCTTCTCCCTCATACATTTGAACACGGGTCCGCCCATGCAATGCAACAGCCTTGCCCCCTGCCCGCTCAACGGCTTGGGCATTTTCCACCGCATAAATATGTTCTTCATCCCAACCCATGCGCATTTTGACAGTTACCGGTTTTTTCACTGCATCCACAACAGCGGCAACCATGTCATAAATTTTATTGGGATCAAGAAGCCATTTTGCTCCGGCATCACATTTCGTAATTTTCGGTACAGGACAGCCCATGTTAATATCGATGATATCTGCTGTTGTATTGTTATCGACAAATTTTGCCGCTTCCACTAATGTTTCTTTTTCACCGCCAAAAATTTGCAAGCTTAATGGTTTTTCCCGTTCATCAATATAGAGCATGTCCATTGTTTTCGCATTTTTATATAAAATGGCTTTATCGCTGACCATTTCAGCACAAACTAAACCCGCTCCAAATTCTTTGACCGTCAGCCGAAAAGCCGAATTGCATACGCCGGCCATCGGAGCAAGCACAACACGGTTTTTCAATTGAATATCTCCTATTTTAAACAATTTCACCTGCCTCCTTTATTTTTCAGTATCCTCAGGCATCAGCTCGTTCACGCTTACATTCAGCTTAGCAGCAATAATTTCTACTAATTCCTTGCTGGGAAGTCTGTTGCCCCTTTCAACTTCACCAAGAACCGATACAGAAACGCCTAAGTCTTTTGCAAGGCTTTCTTGTGTATAGCCTTTTAGCTTTCTAAAAGCGCGAATCCTTCTTCCCCATTTTTCTGCTTCCATATTCGCACTCCTTTTTTATCTTTTAATTGATCTATTAAAACCAGTAAAGAACGATGCTGATTAGGCCATTGTACATCTTGATCAATTTCAAACAAAGGAATCAATACGAAAGATCGTTCAAACATTCTCGGATGAGGTATGGTAAGCTGTTCTGTTTCAATATTTTCGTTATTATATAATAAAATGTCAAGGTCTATCGTTCTAGGCCCCCATTTAACTTCCCTTGATCTTCCTAAATCATATTCGATTTTTTGCGTAAATGCCAGCAGCTCATACGGCGTGAAATTCGTCGCGATTTTAATGACCATGTTCAAAAACAATTCTTGGTCAATATAACCAACCGGATCGGTTTCATAAATAGAAGACATTTTGATAACCTCAACATCTGGATGCCTGTTCAATTGATTGATGCTTTCTTCCAAATAATATTCCCGATCGCCGATATTCGATCCTAAAGAAATATATGCATAGTTTTTCATGTTCTTCCCCTTTTGATTTCTACTGCTACAGACTTGTAATGACCCGGGATTGGCGGATCCGGCTTTACCACTTTTACTGTGCAATACAAAACAGTCGAAAACTCTTTTAACAGTTCAGATGCTAAATTTTCTGCAACGGCTTCAATAAGCTTATAGGGCTTGCCTTCCACAATTTCCTTGCAAACCGTGTACACTTTCGCATAATTCACTGTATCATCTAGTTCATCCGTTTTTCCTGCTTGCTTTAGATCCGTCTCTAAAATAACATCAACTCGAAATCGCTGTCCAAGTTTATTCTCTTCAGGATAAACGCCATGATAGCCCCAAAACTCCATTCCCGTTACATAGATCTTATCAATCGTGATCGCGCCCCTTTCCGAGCATCGCATCCATCATTTTCACCATCCGCGCAATCGGTTTAACGTCATGAACCCGAACGAATTGACAGCCCTTTTGCACTCCTAAGCATACGGTAGCCGCTGTGCCTTCCATACGCTCCTCTACCGGTAGATCGAGAACTCGTCCGATAAATCTTTTTCTCGACGTACCCAGCAAAACAGGGAAACCAAGGTTTGTAAATTCCTCCAGATGACGCATGACGTAGAGATTATCTTCAAAAGTTTTGGCAAAACCGATTCCTGGATCAAGGATGATTTGTTCGTCCCGAACGCCTGCTTTTTTGGCGATCTCGACACTTTCCATTAAATCGGAAATCATGTCTTTAATCAGATCGTTATACCCTTCTTTTTCTCGATTGTGCATTAGAATGATTGGGACGTTATATTCTGCTGCCACGCGAGCGATGTCCGGCTCCTTTTTCGCCCCCCAAACATCATTGATGATGGTTGCTCCAGCTTCCACCGCTTTTTTTGCCACATTCGCTTTGTACGTATCAATGGAAATAGGAACATGAATTTCTTTTGATAATTTTTCAATGACTGGAAGAACTCTGGCCAGCTCCTCCTCTTCTGAAACGGGTTCATGGCCCGGACGGGTTGATTCACCCCCGACATCAATGATATCGGCGCCATTTTCCACCATTTCTTTTGCATGCTTTAAAGCTTTCTCGATATCATTAAATTTTCCGCCGTCCGAAAAAGAATCAGGCGTAACGTTTAATATTCCCATTACTTGGGTTTTATCTTCGTAGTGTAATTGATACGGTCCGCACTGTAATATTTTTTCTTTCTCTATTACACCCATTGTTCATCACCCACTTCGAATTCAGATCTTGTCAAAATATGCTGCCGCACCTTCTTATAAATGGTGATTAATCGATTGGTCAAAATTCCCTGTTCACCTGCAAATGCAGTCTGACCAATATGTGTAATTGGGACAATCTCCTGCAAGGAATTTGTGATAAAAGCTTCTTGTGCAGATAACAGATGATCCAATGGATACAATCCTTCTTCATAAGGGATGCGATGTTTTTCAAGGATGGTTAACACGAACTGTCTAGTAATTCCGTTTAATATTCCTGTGCTGACAGCCGGTGTATAGACAGTGTTGTTTTTTACCCAAAAAATGTTGGAAACAATCCCTTCTGCGACATATCCTGAATGTGTTAAAAATATACCTTCCGTTTTCGGATGATCTCCAATTTCTCTCTTTGCCAGCACATTATTTAAAAAATGGTGCGATTTTATGCGAAATGATCCTTCCGGCGTATTTCGTCGAACCGAAAGAATGACCCCCTGTTTTGTCAATCTTTCCGGCAAATTTAACTCTTTTATAAAAAAGATTAACACCGGATTTTTATAAGGAGCCGCCGACAACCCCAGCTCCTCTGCACCCGCTGAAACATTTATCCGGATATATGCATTATTTAAATGATTTAATTCAAGCAGTCTTTTAATAATTTGTTCTGCTTCCGAGTAAGAAAGAGAAAAATCTATGCCAAGCTCGCGAACCGCTGCATTTAAGCGATCGATATGATCATACAGTAAAAATGGATGACCGTTATAAGTCCTTAATGTTTCAAAAGCGCCGATTCCGTATAAAAATCCATGATCGAACGGAGAAATATGCAGCTCATCCTGCTTTTTATATTCACCATTTACATATAAGTACACTTTTATACACTCTTTTCTTCCGTACGATAATAGGAAAGGAAATGCTTTAACATCAGTTTTCCATGTTCAGTCATAATTGATTCCGGATGAAACTGCACGCCTTCAACCGGCAAAGATTTATGGCGGATTCCCATAATCTCTCCGTCATTCGTCCATGCTGAAATTTCAAAGCAATCCGGAAGCGTTTCTTTTTTGACAATTAAAGAGTGGTACCTTGTAGCGGTGAACGGGTTGTCTAAGCCGTCGAAAATAGTTTTTCCGTCATGATAAATTTGCGATGTTTTCCCGTGCATTAATTTGTCTGCGCGAACAACATCCCCACCGAACACTTGAGCTATTGATTGATGACCTAAGCATACGCCAAAAATCGGAATTTTCCCTGCGAAATACTTAATTGCCTCCATGCTGATCCCCGCCTCATTCGGCGTACACGGACCGGGAGAAATCATCAAATAGGCTGGATTGAGCTGTTCAATTTCCTCAATCGTAATTTCATCATTTCGTCTGACAACAAGCTCTTCGCCGAGCTCACCAAGGTATTGAACTAAATTGTACGTAAAAGAATCATAGTTATCAATCATTAAAATCATCTCTTCTCACCTCTAACTAACTTATTCTCATCTTCGCTCAAATCTTTTGCTTTCCATAACGCTTTTGCTTTTTTCAAACACTCTTTATATTCATATTCTGCAACAGAATCAATGACGATTCCAGCACCTGCTTGCACATAACCCCAACCGTTTTTAGCCAGTAGCGTCCGTATTACAATATTAAATTCTAAATCTCCATTAAAGCCGAGCCAGCCGATCGAACCAGTATATAACCCTCTTCTAGTCGGCTCCAGCTCTTCAATTATTTCCATTGTTCGAACCTTCGGTGCTCCCGTGATTGTGCCGCCCGGAAATACAGCACGCATAATGTCGTAAAATCCTTTTCCTTCTTGCAGCTCTCCGCGAACATTTGACACGATATGAATGACATGTGAATATTTCTCAATAGCCATCAGTTCGTTAACTTCAACACTGCCATATTTACATACCCGCCCTAGATCATTTCGTTCTAAATCTACAAGCATGATATGTTCTGCACGTTCTTTTTCATTGGTGATTAATTCCTCAGAAAGCTGGCGGTCTTCTTCATCGCTTCTTCCTCTTGATCTCGTTCCAGCAATCGGACGGGTATTCAGTACATTTCCCCTCTTTTTTATGAGCAGCTCTGGAGATCCACTGGCAATTTGAAACTCAGGAGTATGAATATAGGCCATATATGGGGATGGGTTAATTTTCCGTAATGCTTTATAAATTTCAAACGGATGCGTCGAAAGCGGTTTTGCTTGTCTGACGGATAAGTTGACTTGAAATACATCACCGCTTGCAATATAATCCTTTACTCTTTCAACAGCTTTTTTAAACGGCTGTTCCATAAACATTATCGGCTCATAGCTGAGATCAGCTGAATTCGTATAGCTGAAAATCGTTTCCTCACTTTGCTTACACCATAAAGCTTTCATTTCTTCCAGCCGCTTTTGTGCAGCATCTTTTTCCCCATGTTTATGATACGTTATCAGCCAAAGTGTTTTTTCAGTATGATCAAAAACGGCGATATCTTGAAAAACGATAAAATAAATGTCGGGCACGTGTAAATCGTCCACAGCTATATTGGGTAATTTTTCGAAATAACGAACTGCATCATAGCTAATAAAGCCGATAGCGCCTCCTTGAAAGTCGGGAAGGGAAGGATCGCTTTCACATTTAAACTGTTTCATCCATCCTTCAAAGAGCAAGAGCGGATTTCCTTCCTTTACTTCTTTTTTGTTTTCGCTATAGATCGTAATTGCCCCGTTTTTTCCTTGTATGACGGCAAAAGGGTTTAAACCAGCTATGCTGTAGCGGCCGCCTCTTCCGCTTTCGAGAAGAGCGTAATGTTGTTGTTGTTTTGCCAGCGTTTCAAAGCGATTGAAAAATCGTTCTTTTTCAAAAGGTATTTGGACTGCCAGCAGTTTTCTCACAGATTCCATCGTTCACTCTCCTTCACCCATAAACTTATTTTACAACAAGAAGGAGAGCTTGGCATCAACAGTATTATTTTTCCCCTTCACATAAAATCCAAAAGGCTGCCGACAAATTTCGTCGACAGCCTTTAAACTATTATTCATTCTATTATTCTTCGTCAAACTTATATAATGGAGTACTTAAATATCTTTCTCCATTACTTGGGATGACTGCTAGTACCTTTTTGCCTTTTCCTAGCTCTTTCGCCACTTTCAATGCAGAGAAAATGGCAGCACCTGAAGAAATTCCGCCTAATACTCCTTCTTCTCTCGCAGCTTTTCTAGCGGTTTCAAAAGCTTGCTCAGTTGTAACAGTAATGACTTCATCATAAATCTCTGTATTTAAAATATCCGGAACAAATCCTGCTCCAATACCTTGAATTTTATGCGGACCTGGTTTTCCGCCCGATAATACAGGTGAATCAGCCGGCTCAACAGCATAAATTTTTATGTTCGGATATTTTTCTCTTAATACTTGACCAGCACCAGTAATCGTACCTCCAGTACCGATTCCGGCGACAAATGCATCCAATTGATCACCCATTTGCTCAACGATTTCCGGGCCAGTTGTTAAACGGTGAATTTCTACATTTGCACGGTTTTTAAATTGCTGCGGCATGAAATAGCCGTGTTTTTCCGCAAGCTCTTCTGCTTTTTTAATAGCCCCTTTCATGCCTTCTGGACCAGGAGTTAAAACAAGCTCTGCTCCATATGCACGCAATAAATTACGGCGCTCTAAACTCATTGTTTCTGGCATAACTAAAATAGCATGTAAACCTTTTGCAGCTGCCACCATTGCTAAACCGATCCCTGTGTTTCCGCTTGTCGGTTCGATAATTGTGTCTCCTGGTTTTAGTTTGCCTTCTTTTTCTGCCGCTTCAATCATTGCTAATGCAATACGGTCCTTTACACTTGATCCAGGGTTAAAAAATTCAAGCTTTAAATAAACGTCTGCACTGTCCTCTTCTACAATTTTTCCTAATTTTACAACAGGAGTCTTTCCAATTAGATCTAATATAGAGTTTGCAACAACTGCCATCTTATACACCTCTATTTCCGAGTAATTATATTGGTTTTATTGAAAATAATATACCAATAAATTTATGAATTGTCAATCTTTTTCTTCATTTTTCATAAAACCATGTTACGCCGATGTCATCCCACAGCTGCATTGCTGATACATTTCCTTCCATCTGTTCCAAAGCGATTTGCCTGCGAATCTGATCCTTTACTTCGTCAAACTCCAGCTGTTCTCCTTTTATTTTCTCATGCAAAAATATAATCGCATATCCTCTTTCCAGCGGTATTGGTTCCGACCACTCATTGACCTTCATTGTTTTAGCTTGTTCAATATATTCCGGCGGTACATCGCTGGAACCTTCGGAAACATAACCGAGGTCTCCGCCTTCCTTCGCCGTCAACTGATCCTTGGACCGTTCAGCTGCAATCCCTTCAAAGCTTGATCCGCCTTTTAATTCATTTATAATTTGTTGGACTTCTTTTTTTGAATCAACCACGATATGGGAAAGATGATACGTGTCATTCATAATATATTGATGTTTATTTTCTTCATAAAATTTCTTCAATTCATTCTCACTAATGTTAACATCTTGCGTTAAAAGCTCTTCTAATAAAATACTATAGCGAATTTGTTTTCTCAGTTCTTTGTCGTTAAGCACGCTATCGCCGTATGATTGAGACGATATTTTATACATTTGTATTTCACGTTCAACTGTTTTTTCATCTACATCAATATGATTCTTTTTTGCAAGCTCGTCCACAACTTGAATATTGATCATTTCCTCAAGTGTTGTTTTCCCAAATCGTTTTTCCAGTTCACTTAACCATTCCTGCCTCGTAATGCGGCTATCGCCGATTTTGGCAACAATTTCATCATTTTTCTCTTTTTGCGCTTCTCTTGTATAAGCACTTACCAAAAAGGCAATCGTCACGCAGTTCGTTAATACAAGACTGAAAATTATGACCAAAAGCGCTTTTTTACTCATTCCTCCAGCTCCCTGCCATAAGCTATTTTCTAGATGCCGCTTCTTTTAATTCCTGCAACTCTTCTTTTGAAAACACATATATCTCATTACAAAAATGGCATTGAGCTTCAGCTTTTTCATCCTCATCGATGATTTGTTGAATTTCCTCTTCTCCTAGACTAATAATGGCATTTGCAAACCTATCTTTAGAACAGCTGCAGTGGAAGCTGACAGGCATGCGATCGATCACTTTCATATTCCCTTCGCCCAGAACACCTTCCAATATTTCTTCAGGAGTCAGCCCTTTTTGAATTTGCTTAGAGATCGGCTCTATTGTTTTTAACCGCGTCTCAATTTCCGTAATGATTGATTCTTCAGTTCCCGGCATAAGCTGAATAATAAATCCGCCAGCAGCCAGAACAGAGTTATCAGGATTGACTAAAACTCCCACTCCTACTGAAGACGGGACTTGCTCTGACGTCACTAAATAATAGGCAAAATCTTCTCCCAGCTCCCCGGAAATAATAGGGACTTTACCGGAAAAATGCTCCCTTAATCCTAAATCCTTAACAATCGACAATGTACCGTTTTTCCCGACTGCGCGGGCTACATCCAGTTTTCCATGTTTATTTAATTCAAAATGGGTCTTAGGATTGGATACATAACCTCTCACTTGACCTTTTGAATTACTGTCAATAACAATGGCTCCTATTGGACCGCCGCCTTCTATTTTTATCGTCAGCTTCTCATCACCTTTCAGCATCGAACTCATCATCACGCCGGCTGTCATTGCTCTTCCAAGAGCAGCGGTAGCAGTCGGCCATGTTTGGTGGCGACGTTGAGCTTCACTCACTGTATCAGTCGTCTTCACTGCATATGCACGCACTCCTCCGTCATAGGCCAAAGATTTGACTAAATAATCGTTCATTTGTTTCCTACTCCCTTCCGAGATTTCGTTCGTAAATTAACCGCAAGCCTGTTAATGTTAACAATGGATCAACGATTTCGATCATGTCAGATTCATTGGCGATTAACCCAGCTAGACCGCCTGTTGCAATAACTTTCGGTTCTTTTTTAGCTTGCGCTTTCATCCTTCTGACAATTCCTTCTACTTGGCCAACATAGCCGAATAAAATTCCTGATTGCATGGCGGCTACTGTATTTTTCCCAATAATATGATCGGGTTTGGCGATTTCGATTCTAGGAAGCTTCGCGGCTTTTGAGTATAAAGCTTCGGTGGAAATGTTAATCCCTGGTGCAATGGCACCGCCTTCATATTGTCCTTTTTCATTAATGTAGCAATAAGTTGTTGCTGTGCCGAAATCAACAATAATAAGCGGACAGCCATATAAATGAACACCGGCAACTGCATTGACGATCCTGTCCGCCCCAACTTCACGCGGATTATCATACTTTATATTAAGGCCTGTTTTAATTCCTGGGCCGACAATAAGCGGATCTACATGAAAATATTTCTCGCACATTTTTTCCATGGCATACATAATCGGTGGAACGACAGAAGAAATAATGATTCCCGTTATGTCCGAAAATTTTAATCCTACGTATTCAAACAATGATTTAAACATCATTCCGTATTCATCTTCGGTTTTATGTCGATTGGTTTCAATTCGCCAATGGTAAAGCAATTGTTCTTTTTCGTATACTCCAATCACGGTGTTTGTATTCCCAACATCTAAAGCTAAAATCATGTCCATCACCTTTTCCCTTCGTTCAAACATTCCCTCATCATCATATCACATATTGATCGCAGTAGGCTGCTATCGGGCACGAAGGCAATAGAAAACCGCCAACTTTGTATAGTTGACGGCTTTATTACTTATTCTTCTTTAAGCTCCGGTTTGATAGAGGGAGCCTCATCTTTCTTTGTCTGAATATTGACTTTTACAGCTTCATCTTTTTGGTTGTTCTCTTCTTTTTTCACATTTTCTGAAGCTGCTTTTTGTTCAGACTTATCAGGCAATGAACCGTGTTCCACCAGATGTTTAATTTGTTCTGCATCAAGTGTTTCCACTTCTAATAACGTTTTTGCAATTAGTTCAAGTTTATCGCGATTTTCTGTCAAAATTCGTTTTGCTTTTTCATAACATTCTTTAATGATGCGCTGAATTTCTAAGTCAATTTCATAAGCAATCGCATCACTATAATTTTGCTCACTTTGGATGTCACGCCCTAAAAAGACCTGGCCTTGAGAGCTTCCAAATTGCAATGGACCCAATTTTTCTGACATTCCAAATTCTGTAACCATTCTGCGCGCAATATTTGTCGCACGCTGGAAGTCGTTGTGGGCACCGGTGCTAACTTCACCGAAAACAATTTCTTCCGCAACCCGACCGCCAAGCAATCCTGTTATTTTGTCAAGGAGCTCAGGTTTTGTCATGAAATAGCGGTCTTCTTTTGGCAGCATGACAGCATATCCTCCAGCTTGACCCCGAGGAACAATCGTTACTTTATGCACCATTTCCGCCTCATCTAAAACGAGACCGATAACGGTATGTCCGCCTTCATGATAGGCAACAATACGGCGCTCCTTTTCCGAAATAACCCTGCTTTTTTTCGCAGGTCCCGCAATTACACGATCGGTTGCCTCATCTATATCCGCCATATCGATTTTCTTTTTATTTTGGCGAGCAGCAACGAGAGCAGCCTCATTCAATAGGTTTTCCAAGTCAGCTCCAGAAAAGCCCGGCGTTCTCATCGCAATGTTCCGCAAATTCACCGATTCATCCAACGGTTTATTGCGTGCATGTACTTTGAGCACTGCTTCGCGCCCCTTCACATCCGGACGATCAACCGTAATTTGACGGTCAAATCGACCAGGGCGGAGAAGGGCTGGGTCTAAAATATCCGGACGGTTTGTCGCCGCAATAATAATGATTCCTTCGTTGGAGCTAAATCCATCCATCTCAACGAGAAGCTGATTTAACGTTTGTTCACGTTCATCGTGACCGCCGCCTAATCCCGCTCCTCTTTGGCGTCCAACAGCATCAATTTCATCAATAAAAATGATACATGGGGCATTTTTCTTAGCCGTCTCAAACAAATCCCGAACACGAGAAGCACCTACACCGACAAACATCTCAACAAAATCAGATCCACTTATGGAGAAAAACGGCACACCTGCTTCTCCAGCCACCGCGCGGGCCAGCAATGTTTTACCAGTTCCCGGAGGGCCTACTAAAAGGACTCCTTTCGGTATGCGCGCTCCAAGTTCAGAAAACTTGCGGGGATCCTTTAAAAATTCAACAACTTCCACTAGTTCAGCCTTTTCCTCATCGGCTCCTGCAACATCTTTAAATTTTACTTTTTTCTTGTCGTCGTTATACAGCTTTGCCTTGCTCTTCCCGAAGTTCATAACTCGGCTTCCGCCGCCTTGAGCCTGATTGAGCACAAAGAAGAACAAAATAAAGATTATAATAAATGGGATGAGGGATGTGAAAAATTGCACCCATCCGTTTGTATCATCTGCTGGGGACCATTTAACTTCCGTTTGATTTTTTGAAGCAGCCGTATTGATGAGGTTTAATGCGTCATCGCCTGATAAATAGGTGATAAAGTATTGATTTTCTTCATATCCCTTCAGCTGTCCTCTGACTTCATATACTCCTCTTACTGGTTTTAACGTTATATTTTCAACATCTCCGTTTTCCAAATTGGAGATGAAGGTACTATATGTCATTTGTTCAGTTTTTTGGTTACCGCCCTGAAAAAAATTCACAACGCCGATAACCACTAAAAAAATCAGCAAATAAAATATGGTGTTTCGGAAAATCCGATTCATTCCTTACCTCCTCCCACAATGAAACAAACTATATTCAATAGTATCATAGAAAATCATCCCAGCACAACTGATACGCTATCCTTTCAACGATCATTATTTATTTTGATAAACTTCAGGCTTTAATATCCCTATAAACGGAAGATTGCGGTATTTTTCCGCATAGTCCAGACCATAACCGACAACGAACGCATCCGGAACTTCAAAACATACATAATCTGCCTCAATATTTGCCTTTCGCCCGCTCGGTTTGTCCAAAAGGGTTACAATTTTAACGGATGCTGCTTTCCGGTACCGGAAAAGATCGACTAAATAGCTTAATGTCAATCCGCTATCGATTATATCTTCAATGATTAAAAGATCCCGGCCTTCGACGGAAGTGTCTAAATCCTTAATTATTTTCACCTCACCCGATGAAACGGTTTTGTTTCCATAACTGGAAACGTCCATAAAATCAATTTCCAAATATGTATTAATATGCTTTATTAAATCCGCCATAAACGGCATAGCGCCTTTTAAAACCCCGATAGCGAGGGGAAACTTATTTTTATATTCCTCCGTTAATATCGCCCCTAATTCTTTCACTTTTTCTTTGATTTCTTCTTCTGAAATTAAGACTTTTTCAATATCCTCGATCATTTTCTTTCCTCCTGATGAGATCACTGCTCTTTATATTGTAATACAATATAAGATTCATTGGTAATGCTAATTTCCTCTAAATTTGATTTTTTTACAAGCGGAATCCATATGATTTGGCCGTTGCCATTTTCAACGATTGGGAGAAGGTTGCGCTCTTCCCTCGGTATTTTTTTATCAATAAAAATATCTTTTACCTTTTTCGTGCCGTTCATGCCTTTAATTGTCATTTTGTCTCCTTTTTTTCTGCTCCGAATAATTAAAGGCGGAACGTACCATTTTTTTGGAAGATAGAAAACGTCATCACCTTTATACGAAGGAATCCCAAAAAAGGTTTCAGTAAAAAATATTTTTCCGTTCGGCAAATGTATTTTTCCCGGTACCGGTACCGTGTAGCAGAAAGATTCACTATTTGGCGATTGAAACGTAAAGGTGCATTCATCATAAGATTTTATGACTTTGAGCCCCATAGGCAAATGAAGCATCCCCGAAGGGTGCGCTTTCATCAAAAATTCGTTTACATTTTCAATATGAACAGCCGAGAAGGAGCCGCTTTTTATCAGATCATTCAATATTTGATAAACCGCTCTCCTTTTGATCGGATCAGGAAGCTTTTTATATTCTTGTTTATGAATAGTAACGGAAGAATTCGTTTTTCTTATCACTACTTTATTTAATTTTTCCTTCGTTAATTCCTCCAAAAATCGCTCATCATCCAAAAAGACCTCACTGAAATATTGAAAATGTTCATGCAGCCTTTTGTTCTCCTTTTTCAAAAACGGCAAAACATATTTGCGAAACCTGTTCCGTGTATACGTATCTTTTTCATTGCTTGGATCAAATCGGGGCGCCAGCTGAAATTCTTCACAATACTTTAAAATTTCATCCTTTGTTGCGGCTAAAAAGGGGCGTATGATTCTCCCTCTGCCGAAAGGCCGTATGACAGGAATTCCCGCTAGTCCCTTCCCTATTGTTCCGCGAACAAGATTCATTAAAATCGTTTCAATTTGGTCATCTCCATGATGAGCTAGAGCCAAAGCATCCGCCTGAAGCTGATCCATCAACTCTAAGAAAAATTGGTAGCGGCATTCTCTAGCAGCCTGCTGGGCATTCAACCGGTGTTTCTCAGCATAACGGGCCGCATTGATTTGCTTAGCGTAACAAGGTATGTTTAATTCCCGGCAAAAATTGATGACAAATTCCATCTCTTTTTGTGATTCTATGCCTCGGAACATATGATCAACATGTGCTGCTATAACAGTGATGCCAAATTGATCTTTAAATGTATTTAAAAAATGTAGAAGTGCCAGTGAATCCGGGCCGCCGGACACACCTACTATGACCGTACTATTTTTTTGGAGCAATTGATGTTTTTCAATAAACGCACATACATTTTGAATCAAAGACCGTCACATCCAATATTTCTCTAGTTATCTTTATCCTATCATTATTTGCCTGCCTTCTGCAAAGACAAAGCCTTTTGCATTTTACTGTTATTTTCCTAAAAGGGAAGCAGTTCAGATCGGACATTTTTTGAAATAGTCGGGGCACTCGCGGAAGCATGAGAAGGGGGAAAAGCACTGCCGCTTTAAACAAGCAGCAGCCATTTACAGAAGTGTCGCAAAAATATATAAAGAATATAGAAATGCCAGGCAAACCATAATCACCAATGTTTCGATCAGCCCTTTGCTTTTCTTTTTCTTTCTTTTTCGATTGTTAGCTGTCCTTTTCGGTTTAGATTGTGCTTGTACATTTCTCTTTCTTTGCAAATTAGCGTTTGAAACATGATGCAAAAGATCCTGCTTCATTTCCAAAGCGGATGAATAGGAGCCAAATAAAGCTTTCGTCAACACTTGTTTTCTTTCGTTTAAAAAAGGATGGGAGTTAATGATTTGCATCAATTGCTCCTTACTGTTTCCTTTTTTTGAAAAGCGTTTTTGAAAAACAGCATTGATAATAATCATACCGACTGCAAAAAGATCATATTTCGGTTCAGCTTTTCTCGTCCCCAATTCCCAGTATCCCCTGTCAAAAAACTCTGTAAATTCTTTAATGGATCTTCCGTTTATCGTTGTGCCACCTACATCAATACAGCGAATTTTAGGAGGAGGTCCTGTAACAATTAGATTGTCAGGCTTTAAATCACCAAAAACCCAGCCTGACTGATGAAGCTCCTCCAAATTGGACAAAAGCTGCAAGATTAGCACGTCAATCCAAATCGCACCATTATTTTTAATAAACTGGATAAAATGTTCACCTTTAACATACTCCATAACATAAAACGGAAGCATCTTTCCGCTAGCTGTGTTAAACCAATCGTCCACATCGATCAAAGAAGGCCCAAGGCACGAACCTTGGACCTTGGCCAGTCTCTTTAACACGTTTACTTCTGAAGTGATTCCCATGCTATTTTCACTTATTTTTAATGCTGCATACCCTTTACTGGATTCAATAAGGTAAACCGACCCTGTTGCTCCGCACCCCAGCATTTTTAATATCCGATACGTGTTTCCATGCCATTTTCCTTTAATAATGGTACCGGGAAGAACTTTACATGCTTTGTTCATCGAGGTATTCATCATCGAGCATTCCCCTCAATGAGCGTTTTTGTTTAAAATGTTGTATAGCTCCTTTTATCGCCGGACCAGTTGGTGTCAATCCTTCTGTCGTTAATTTCGGAAAAATGGTTGATAAAGAATCCAGTTTCGGAGTCCAATCCAATAAAATTTCTGTTTCTGATCTTTTCCCAGGAAATATAAACAGCGAATATTGATTATTGCCTATTCTTGAATTTAGGCTAATGGATAAATCAAAAAGCGCTTCTTTTACCGTTGGAAGCTTTGGCCCCATGCTTGCACTCGTATCTACGAGAATTAAAATTTCTAAATTGACCGTTTCACCAAGCTCTTCCACAACCTCCATAACTTCACCACGCTGTTCAGGCGGCAGCTCTTCAATAGAAGTTGATTTTCCTAAAATATGCTTTAATTCACGATTAACAACTCCCTGCAATGTTTGTGTCATCGCTTTTCTAGTGACCATCTGTACTGTTTGTGAAAGCTGATGGGCATAAACTACCTGGCTCACTCCTCCCCCTGCCTCAGCAATTCCTTCTATTTCCTGCATTGCATCTTGATCTATCACATTCTCTTCTAAAATCCCAATTACGTTGACAGTAATCCCATGCTCCTTAGCTAAAGCCGCCATAGCAATTGGATCTTCACCATGATTTGAGCATCCGTCAGTTAACAACAAAATTTGTTTTAATGTCCCTTTTCTCATTTTTCCTCCTCCTGGTCAATGATTTATTACCATCCTCACCAGAAGGAAAACGTTTTATACTAAGCATGGCAGAAAATCAGCTTATCTTTTTCGATTTATAAAAATTTGAAACAGGGATCGCCGCCCATTTCGGTGTATTATGATTAATTCGAGCCACCACAACCGTCATATCGTCATCGATTGCCCCCGATCTGGAGCGGATCACCTCCTCCATAATTAAATCGGCTATTTCTTGTGGATCATCAGTCTCTATTTCTTTTATTTTTCTTTTCATCCATAAATCATAATTTTCTACATGCCTTGGTCCCTCAAATATTCCGTCACTCATCATAATTAATAAATCTCCTGCTTTTAGCTGTTCGTCTACAATGTCCACCTCAAAATCATCGATAATGCCGATCGGCAAATTACTAGACTCGATTTTGATAATTTTATTTCCTCGTTTAATAAAACTCGGAGTAGATCCGATTTTCATAAATTTGCAATTGGCGCTTTGTAAATCAATGATAGACAAATCTAATGTTGCATAAATTTCATCTGTCGTTCTCAGCGACAATATAGAGTTGATGGTTTTGATAGCAATTTTTTCATCAATGCCTGATTGAAGAATTTTTTCCAACAATTTAATCGTTTCATTGCTTTCAAAATGAGCCCTTTCCCCGTTCCCCATTCCATCGCTAATGGCTATGGCAAATTTTCCGACGCCCAATTCAATCATGGAATGGCTGTCGCCTGAAACAAGACCTCCTCCTTTTGCAGCATGAGCAACACCCGTTTCTACTTTGTATGCTTTTGCAGAACCGAACACAACGTGGCAAAATCCATTTGGATAACCTGCACATTCTTCATTTTTCACGATGATCATTTCGTTTAATATATCGGAAAGCATCGGAGCAATAATTTTTTCACATTCTCCATGGCCGCCGCAATACGGAATGCTCATTTCTATATCGACGTTCCCTTTTTCAAGGCTGTATATATCAATATGGCCAATTTCTAAACCGAAGTTTTGAAGAGCATAGAAAATTTGCTCTTCCTGCAGAAAATGATGTTCCCGTTCCTTTTTCATTTCCCGAGAAAAGTCGGACATTACTTGAGCAACTCCTAGCAGCTGTTCAGCTACCAATCTTCTGCTTTCTTGCACTTGCTTTTTTAATTTCCGATTCGCTTCTAAAAAGTGCATTTCCTGCTCAATCGTCCCGACCACTAGATTAGCTTTCGAACAATGCCTGTGAAGCTTTTTCTGCAATCTGCGATTATTTGCATACGTCTTTTCTTTCGTTTCATTCATCACTTGCTTCATTAATTGATATGTCTGGTCAAAATTGTTGACCCAGCATTTCTCCTTCTTAAAACAAGTTTGGCATGTCTGTCCGGTGATCTTGCTTAAAAATAAATCCGTTTCTCTTTCTACATCCTCTCCATCCTCCGGGTAAAAAGTCGAAAAGCTCTCAGATAATGCCCGAAAAACGTTAGAAAATTGATCAACCCGCCGAGCAGTTATATCACGTATATTTCGAACATACTTTTGCTGCTCCAAAACATGCTCGTTTGTTCCAGGAATATGCTTTGCCAACTGTTCTGTAAAGCTTTTCGGGGTCAGTAAAAACAGCAAAACCGCGGCGCCCGATTCCCATAAGGTTGTCCAAACATCAGCCGATCCTTCTCCATATAGCGTGATTAAAAGTGAGCCAATGATCAGGCCAACTGACGCTCCTGCTTTTTGTCCTTCCTTTAGCAGACCTCCCAATAAACCTGAAAATGCAAGTAGGCTCATATGATACAAATTGGAGACATTCGCCAGGCTAAGCACCAAACCTGTTACAGCACCAACTGTACATCCGATGCCTGCACCTCCGGTAAAAGCGAGCAATAGGACAATATATCGTGAAAGAACGTGTTCCGCCTGTATATTTTGGTAACTGATTCCAACTAAGCCCGTCATGACGGACGCAAGCAAAATCATCAAGCAGATAATCTCTTCGACTCGTAAAGTTTGTTTATATTTCCGCACTGAAAGAAGCGGGATGCTCTGCAAAAAAATCAACGTCAGGATGATCGACAGACCTGCCTCAACCCCTGTCATTAAAAGATCGTACGTGCTGATAAATCCTGCAGTTAACTTTGAATATAAAAGGCGGCTGGCAGCAAGTCCCGAAAAAATCGTAAAAGGCAATATTTTTATTTCATCTGTTTTAATGAAAAAACTAGTCATTTTATGAAGCAAAAGAAATATACATATAGAAGAAAGCACTAACAAACATAATTCCAATGAGATGGTGAATGCCCCTGCAATTAGTGATAGTGCAGCAAGCAATGCCTTGTCCCTTTTTAAAAGCCATACAGCTCCAAAAAAAGGAAGGGCGAACGGAATAATTTCAGATAAAATAAAAGCTCTCCCCAGCAAAAACCCGACCAATACATAAACAAACCCTTTGTGAAACAGAAAAGAATGCAAATGCAGCCCCGCTCTTTTCCAAGATCTCCATAGAAGTGATTGTGTTCTTTCCAATTGGACATTGGCAAAAGGTATCAGAAATCTTCTCTCAACTTTTTCCATTATAGCGACACTCCTCCTACTACCGTAATTGATAGTCATTATACAAGCTTTTCATAAAGGAATTTGTCAAAAGGAGGAAATTGTTTATAAGAATATTTCGACGATTTCTGTTATAGACGACAAATCTTTTAAAAGGAACAGAGCAGCCCATTGAGACATTGAGTCGCGTCATTTCAAAGAGATGATTGTAACAGCGTGTTGGTCCGTTTTAAAAGCGAAAGCCGAAAAACATGAGTCGGAACTTGTTGAAATCGGTGAAAAATTAAATTTATCTATCCTATATAAATACAAAATTTTAAACTTTTCCATAAAAAAAGACTCTTTCTTTTAAAGAAAGAGCCTCTTCTCATGACCCGTACGGGATTCGAACCCGTGTTACCGCCGTGAAAGGGCGGTGTCTTAACCACTTGACCAACGGGCCAATATTCAATTGGTAGCGGCGGAGGGAATCGAACCCCCGACCTCACGGGTATGAACCGTACGCTCTAGCCAGCTGAGCTACGCCGCCAAATCAACTGCATCTTTATGTTCATGTAAAATACGCACATGTTCTATAATACATATGAACATGAGAGCCGTCAACAATAAAATAAAAAAATAATTTTCGGACAATTTAAATACACCACCTGAATCTTCAGGTGGCGGTCTGCGATCATCTATAACATTAACAGCAGCAAGTTACCCCCTTCTTGCTCCTCTCCCTCCTCGTCTTGATTCAGTGTGACGCCGAAGTGAAGCAAGACGGTCCTCGCTCTCTTTTAAAAAGCGGCTCATTTTTTGCTCAAAACTTTCTTTGGAACGATGATCATGTTTTTTTGGACGATCTTTTGCCTTTTTGATGGACAATCCGATTTTTCCGTCTTCTTCTACATTAATAACCTTGACTTCAACCTCATCGCCGACTTTTAAATGATCATGAATGTCTTTCACGTAATTGTCAGCAACTTCACTAATATGAACAAGTCCTGTTGAGCCTCCTGGCAGCTCCACAAATGCTCCAAAATTCGTAATGCCAGTTACTTTACCTTGTAACTTGCTGCCAACTTCAATTGACATAAAAAAAATGCTCCTCCTTAAATCATAAAAAAATTAAAAATAATTTATTTAATTATACAAAAATAAAAAAACGGGGTCAATATTACTGTTCATTCCCCGGAATATTAAAAATGACTTCTCCTTCATCAGATAAAAAATAATCTTTTCTTGCAAGCTTTGTGATATATTCTTCATCCTTCAGCTTGATGATTTCTGCCTTCAAATCTTTTTCCTCTTCTTTTAAATTCTCCAGTTTTGTTTCAAGCTGTTTTTTTTCTTCAAGCTTCTTATTGATAGCAATTGATTGAGAAACGAGCGTTGACGCCATAATCGCAATACAAGTAACAGCCATTATACCAAATGCAGCTAACCGTCGAATTAGCCCTCGTTTTCTTCTTTGTCTCATCTCAGCTTTAACTTCTTGTCCGGGTTCATTTGTTTGCTGCAGCATAGCTACATTCAACTCTCGTTTCTCTCTCATTCCTGCAATCCCTCCTAAATTTAGCGGAACCGACGATACAGCTTACGTAACATATTCTTTATATTTATGAATATTCCTTCTATGATTTGTTTCGAATGCAGCATCTTTTGCTTTATTGGTTGAGGAGCTTTTCCCCAAAGTATGTTCAATCCCCATAGTAATGGCGCTAATAAAATTTTACATAACTTGAATAAGAGTTGTGAAGACCATTTGATAACCTTCCATAAAAATAGTAAAAGAGACATAGAACATGCTATCGCCATATGAACTATCCATTTAATAGGATTGATAAGAAGCAGTAAAACGATTTTTACAAAAAATTGGTATATAGAAACAGCGATTTTTATCATAATCCGCAAACATGCCATGTATCCGTTCCGTAGGAGGCTTTGATAGGCGGCAAAACCGCATAAAAGTGCTAAAAATACATAAAATCTTAATTCCCCTTGATTTACATACAATAGAACATAAAAAGTTAAAAGTCCTTGAACCGCCCAAAATACTAAATCGTTTAAAAAAACAACCCACCTTTTTCGATCCCATCTTTTTAAAAAAAAATTGTAAGTATCAAGTGCGGCGCCTAGAAAACTGCCCATGCCGATCATCGCAATCATGGTGTAAAATTGAGTGGTAAGGGTCATTTAAACAACTTGCTAAAAATCCCTTTAGCCTTCTCCGAGCTGAAATCATCTAAATAAGAAACTTCATAAATTTTTCCTTTTATGGATACGACGCCTTTATCGACATCCAAGTTTTTCATTTGTAAATGTTCTCCCCGAACCGCGAGCGGACCCATTACCGTCTCAAGCAAAAATTCCTCATTATCAAAGCTTTCCACCTGCTTCACGCCAGAAATATCTAACAGCTTCCGGTCCTTCATGACTACATTATGCTCCTGCACGGTTTCTTTATGTGAATGGTTACCGCCATAATACTGGCTCATTATCATCCCCCCGCACTCTAATTAATGGATGCTTTCCTTTTACATTTTTATGTAAGATGTGCAGGGTTTAGAACAAGCCTTGATGTTTCCTTGTACAATACAGGGAGCGTTTTATAAATCTGTCCTTTGTTCTTCCTTCAAAATGGTATAAAGATTTTTTGCCTCTTCCTTCTTTACTGTTTCATTTATAGATTCGATTTTTATTGTCACTACCTTATGTCCAAATTGAATGGACAGCTCGTCGCCAACCTTCACATTGGAGCTCGCTTTTGCTGGATGCCCGTTGATTGTCACCCTTCCTTGATCTGCCACTTCCTTGGCAAGCGTGCGTCTTTTCACCAGCCTCGATACTTTTAAAAATTTATCTAATCTCATTTCCGATCCCCCTCTTTCATTTTAGCCTCTTCCCAATATTGATCCATTTCTGCCAAAGACATACTTTTTAAATTTTTCCCAGCATTACGGGCCTTTTGTTCTATAAACCGAAATCTCCGCGAAAACTTTTCGTTTGTCATGACTAATGCTTCTTCAGGCTCAATTTCGTAAAATCTTCCAACATTAATAAGAGCAAACAGAATATCGCCGAACTCTTCTTTTGCTTTTTCCGTTCCACCATCTCCATTATCGATTTCCTTTTTAAACTCCTGCAGTTCTTCTGACACCTTCTCCCAAGCATCCAGTACATCCGGCCAATCGAAACCGACTTTCGCCGCCTTTCTTTGATATTGATAAGCTTTTGACAGAGCTGGGAGCGCCTTTGAAACAGAATCTAAAAGTGATTCGCTCTCATTCCTGTTTTCAGATTTTTTTGCTTCCTCCCAGCTCTTTACAGCTTCTTCTGCATTTTGTGCCTCGACATTGCCAAAAACATGGGGATGGCGGCGGATCATTTTATCTGTTAACATGCGAATCACATCATCAATGGTAAAAAATCCTTCGTCATCTCCAATTTGGGCATGAAGCACCACCTGAAGCAAAACGTCTCCGAGCTCTTCAATCATATGATCAATATCATTTTCATCAATAGCTTCAATCAGCTCGTAGCATTCTTCAATTAAGTACCGCTTTAATGATTGATGGGTTTGCTTTCGATCCCACGGACAGCCGTTTGGCCCGCGAAGTGTTCGAATGACGTTTCGCAACGCTGAAAAGCGATGATACAGCAATTGTTCATCCTTGACCGGCGGGATGTATAACGATGTTAAATTGCTCAGTTCTACACATCTATCCATTTCATATAATCGAACTTTTTTAATGTCCTCGTATTTGCTCCCTGCAGCCGTTACGAGGTAAACTTCATAATCGAACGGCAAGTCTTCCATTAACGTCAATTTCACATCCGATGCAATCATCTTGTCATAAACTTGGCAAATAATCAAATGCTGCCGAAAGGAAAGCTCTTCCCGCTTCATATCCTGCGCATCAATGAATTGCAAGCCTTCGACAGGATCGATGCGCAGAGCTTGAAACATTGCATCCAAAAACGATTGTCCGCCCTGTATCGACACATTTACTTTTCCTTGCTCCATTTCCTTCAGCAAAAGCTGAACGGTTTTTTCTGCAACAAGCGGATGTCCAGGTACCGCATATACGATATGCTGATATTTTTCTGCTTCCTCCAATAGTTTTTTTGCAATTTCCGCATAAACATCTTCAAATTGATCAAACATTTCATAAACGGAATCGAAAGACTGAAACGAGCCAATTTCGTCTTTAATTTCACTTAAAACAGGATGATCCTCTGTTCTTACAAATAGCGGCAGACTGGAGGTCAAAATTTTAAAAACCCCTAGCGGCAGCTGATCGACATCCCCCGCGCCCAGGCCAACAATCGTAATTTGCTTATCCATTTTCCTTCCTCTCTTTCCATGCACTGATCCAACAAACCAGTTTATTTTTAAAAGGCAAGCTCTCTATTTCCTTCCCTGTAAAAATGGCTGATTGGATGATGAAAAACATATACACAGCCGCTCCGAAAACGACAGCTGTCAATGATTGAATGGAAGCGCTCATACGCGTTTCGTCTGATATAAAAAAATCAAATAGAAAAAAGTAAAGCTTGATCGATAAAAACATGACAACAGCAGAGCCAATCATTTTCCATACAGCCTTGAAAGAAGCTAACTTATATTTTTTCCGATTTAAAACCGCTAGATTCAACAAGCACACGACTCCATATCCGCAAACAGTCGCCAATGCCGCCCCGTATGTATGGAAAAACGGAATGAAGCATTCATTGAGTAAGATTTTCACGGCTACTCCGGCTAAAACAGATAAAGCCGGCCAGACGGTTTCATTGACTCCTTGCAAAATGCCGGCAGACGTTATCGCAACCGAGCTAAATAAAATCGAAATGCTGAACACCGATAATACGCCCGCCCCTTTTGTATCGGCAAACAGCATGAAATCAACTTGCTCGATGATGGAAATTAAACCTGCCGTAGCCCCGATGGCGACAATCAAACAAATTTTAAAAGATAAAGCGACATGCTGCTGAATATATTGAAATGCTTTATGCCGAAACGATGAAATAAGCGGAACAAGAGACAATGCGAGAGATGTAGCTGCAACCGTTCCTACCTGCAATAGCGGTTGTCCCCGATCATATATGCCTTTTGCTATTTTCGCTGCTTTAGGATCTGCACCGCTGCTGACCATCAGTTTATACAGCTGAAATGAATCTGCCAATTGCATAAAAATCATCAGCATGCTCGTCAAACAAAAGGTCACAGTATAAATCAGCAATTTGATTAAGATCTTTTTCACAGATACAGCCGCTTCTTTCGATGATCGGGAAAGCGGTAACGGCACTCTTTTTTTCCAATATACAAGCAAAAGCATAAACGCCCCGATATACCCAATGAGGGAGCTAAAAATGGCGCCGGCAGCTGTTTCATAAAGATCGAATCCATTATAAACGAAAAAGCAAGTGATCGATAAAAAAGCACCGACCCGTATAGCTTGTTCAACGATTTGCGACAAAGATACCGGCAGCATTTCATGGCAGCTTTGAAAAACGCCTCTTAGCATTGAAATAAATGGAAAAAACAGAAACGAACATGCAGCCGCTTTTAATAAAAGCGCCAGTTTCGGATCACCCATCCAACGGGCAAGCTTGTCAGCTCCTAAAAACAAGCTCGTGAACGAAAACAGACTGATCAAAGCAAAAAAAGAAAAACAGACGACCAATATTTTCCGGAAATTTTTAAAATTGCTGCCATCGCTATACTCATTCAGCAGCTTTGACAGAATAACCGGAAATCCCGTTGTCGATAAAACCATGACAATTGCTAAAAACGGATATATTTGCTGATAAATATAAAAACCGATATCCCCTACAATATTTTGATAAGGAACTCGGTAGATAGCACTTAATCCTTTCGTAATGATTCCAGCAGCCGTCAATAAAACCGCACCTTGCAAAAATTTGTTCGTTCTTGCTTGAGGCACATTTTGAATCACACGTTTACTCCTTCCAAAATTCATGCTTCATCTTTTTCCAGCATATTATAACATAATCTCGTCCACATTCGGCCGAAAGAGAATCTTTAGAGCGCTCGGCTAAACTTCACGGCTTTTAAGTCCAAATTCCGGCATAAGTTCCGTAAATAAAAAAAATCTAACACATACCCCATTTTTAACCTTCGTGGTTTTCGCAAACCTAGAGACACCTTTCCTGAAAGGTTTATTTTCTGCTCCTTGCCACGCTCAATAAAATTTAACAGCGATGAAATGCCCGCTATCCTGTTGACTATTGTGAAGGGAATTGGCTGTCCGCCCTTCGAAGTGATGAGCTTTCTTGGCAAATTCATCGGCAGGATTTTAGAAAAATTCCCCAAAATAAGAAGGTGAATTAGAGGAACAAAAGGTTTTAGTCTGTTCCTAAAGAGGAAAACCAGAACTTCAACAAACCGTGTCGAAATATCATATAGATGAACTTTGAAAATGATGGAAATAAATCCATCCAACACAATCATGTTTTACGTTGTAGCTTTCCATCCGAAAGATGTTTTAAACAGGTAGCGCCGTCGTTCGTTAAATACGTGAAGAGTGGAAATAAAGAAGAGACCACAGAAACTGTTGTGAATTCTGTGGTCTCTTTTATTAACGTGGTGTTGGAGACAGTCTGCTTGTGGAAGAAGTAAAAAAGTAATTATTCCCTTTATTGTTCCATTTGTCTTGCCAAAAAACTAGCGGCTGTCTCAACTGCCTTACTTTCTACTTCTGTTAAAGGCTGCTCTTTCGAAAATATGACAACAGCCCCGATAGGATCACCGTTTGCAATGATCGGTCCAATGCAATAAGATTTTACTTGTTCTGTTACACCATCAGCGATTTCAATTTCTTCTTCTTCTGAAATGAAAACCGATTGCCGTTCATCCATCACCCGTTCCAGCAGCTCGCTTATATTTTTATTCAAATACTCTTTTTTCGAAACTCCGGAAACAGCAATAATAGCATCACGATCACATATGAGAACGGGGCTGTTTAAGCTATCGAATAACGCTTCAGCATATTCTTTCGCAAAATCACTCAATTCACTGATTGGGGAGTATTTTTTCAGTATTACTTCACCATCTCGGTCAACGAAAATTTCTAATGGGTCGCCTTCACGGATACGCAATGTTCTTCGAATTTCTTTAGGAATGACTACACGGCCTAAATCATCAATCCGTCGAACGATACCAGTTGCTTTCATCTTATGCTGCCTCACTTTCATCTAAAGATTAGTAAAGTAGCGATTGCCCTTTTTCCATTTTTGGAACAATCACCATCGTTGAAATTAGTATCCTTCACTAACCACGTAATATACATGATGAAAGCGAATTTTTTCCAAACACCGCTTAAAAACCCATTGCCAGCATTTCCATTTTAACCCTGTTTCAATATTAGCCGGCAGAAACTTCTTCTTTCTTTGCGTCTTTTAAGCCTGCCAACAGCTTCATTAAAATAGACAGCCATTTTTCAGTTTCTAAATTATGAATTTGCAATGTTAATTTCAGCCTTTTCCCTTCCATGCCAAACCCGACTATGCGACCGAATTCATCCGTTAGCTCGAACAATTTTTGTCCGTCAAAGGAGCTGCTTGCTTCCTCTGAAATAAGAATCGTGATAAGATCTTTCGTTTGTTTAATGACTTCGACTTTTTCTTGCCGTGCATATAACTTTAGCTTCGCTACTTTAAACAAAAAGTCTACTTCCTTTGGATACTCGCCAAATCTGTCCAATAATTCTTCATGCAGTTCCTGTAAATCATCAAACGTTTCGATGCCTCTAAACCTTTTGTACATGTCAATCTTTTGTTTTCCATCATCAATGTAAGACTGCGGAATGTAGGCATCTAATTCAAGCTCAATTTCAACTTCCCTTTTTGTCTCTTTTGGCCGTTCACCTTTCCGTTGTTCGATCGCTTCCTTCAGCATTTGGGAATATAAATCAAAACCTACCGAATCAATGAAGCCATGCTGTTGAGGACCTAACAAATTACCGGCTCCCCGAATGGCCAAATCACGCATCGCAATTTTAAAACCTGAACCTAATTCAGTAAATTCTTTAATGGCCTGCAATCGTTTTTCAGCAACTTCTGATAAAACTTTGTCCTTCCGGTAAGTAAAATATGCGTAAGCGACACGATTGGAACGACCGACACGCCCGCGCAATTGATAGAGCTGAGAAAGCCCCATTTTATCGGCGTCATAAACAATCAATGTATTTACATTCGGAATGTCCACACCTGTTTCAATAATAGTTGTGCTGACAAGCACGTCATATTGGCCATCCAAAAAGTTTAATATTACCGATTCAAGCTCATTTTCAGACATTTTTCCATGTGCAAAGGTTACTCTTGCATCTGGAACAAGCATAGAGATTTCATTGGCTTTCCGGTCGATATCCTCAACCCGGTTATATAAAACGTATACTTGACCTCCTCGCGCTAATTCACGTTCGATCGCTTCTTTCACAAGCATTGGGTTATATTCCGCTACATATGTTTGAACAGGAAAGCGATTTTCTGGAGGAGTTTCAATAATTGATAGATCACGCACGCCGATCATGGACATGTGGAGTGTTCTTGGAATCGGAGTTGCCGTCAAAGTTAACACATCAATGTTTGCTTTCATTTGTTTTATTTTTTCTTTATGTGTAACTCCAAATCGCTGCTCCTCATCAATAATCAACAAGCCTAAATCTTTAAATTGAACATCTTTGGAAAGCAAACGATGTGTTCCAATGACTAAATCGATCGTTCCATTTTTCAAGCCTTTAATCGTTTCATTCTGCTCTTTTCTCGTCCGGAAGCGGCTTAATACACCAATGTTAATTGGGTAATCTTGAAAACGATCCCTGATCGTTTCGTAATGCTGCTGCGCTAAAATGGTTGTCGGAACAAGAAAGGCAACTTGTTTTTGATCCATAATCGCTTTGAAGGCAGCCCGAATCGCCACCTCGGTTTTCCCATATCCGACATCTCCGCAAAGAAGTCGATCCATCGGCCGCTCCCGTTCCATATCCTTTTTCACCTCTTGAATGGAACGAAGCTGATCTTCTGTTTCTTTATAAGGGAATGTTGCTTCAAACTCCCTTTGCATTTCCGAATCAGGGCTGAACGCATAGCCTTTGCTTGCTTCCCGCTCAGCATACAGTTTAATTAAATCGTCAGCAATATCTTGAACAGACGATTCCACTTTTTTCTTGACTCTTTTCCATTCGTTTCCGCCTAATTTGTAAATTTTCGGCTCTTTTCCTTCTGTGCCCACATATTTTTGAACTTGATCAATTTGTTCAACTGGAACATACAGTTTGTCATTTCCTTGGTAACGAATGTGCAGGTAGTCTTTGTGTATACCGTTAATTTCTAAAGTTTCAATTCCAAGATATTTTCCAATCCCATGATTAACATGTACGACATAATCTCCCACTTCAAGCTCAGAATAGCTTTTAATTCTTTCTGCATTTGAAAGCTTCTGCCTTTGCTGTCTTCGTTTAACCCTCTTTTTGAAAAGTTCTTCTTCCGTTATGACCGCAAGTCGTCCTAAAGGAAGTTCAAAGCCTGTCTGTAAATCTCCTTTTAAAATGTGCAGCCCCTTTGACAGAATGTGGTTTGAATCAGAAATGACCGCTTCAATCTCATAGTCTCCAAGCACCCGTTCAAGTCTTTTGGTCCGTTCATCATTTGCACCGAGAAAAACTACGGTGTAATTTGCCTTGATCCAGCGATCAACTTCTGATTTCAACAAGTGCATTTGTCCATGGAAATTTTGCATCTGCTTGCAAGACACGTTCATCAAATTTTGCGGGTTTGTATAGGGGACATGCCGCAAAAACAGTGATAAATAAACAATTGGATAAGATGTGTCACGTATAAGCTGGTAGTATTTATGGGACACTTTCGCATCATGGACAATTTTCCCTTGTTCCAGTAAAGAAGTAAACCATTCTCCTTCTTCATTCTCAAGATGATCAACCATTTCATGCACACGGCTTACTTCATCAATGACAATAACCGTATCCGCAGGGAAATAATCTAGCAAACTAGCAGGTTTGTCATAAAAGAATGAAAAATATTTAAAGAACTCCTGATCCTTCTGCCTATTTTGCAATTTTTCCAGATCATAGCGGATATTTTCTATAAATAAATTTTTGTGCTCATCTTTTTTCAATTTCTTTAAGCTGTTTGATAAAGCCGCTTCTAACTGCTTCATTCCTTTTTCATAATGGCTGTCCGTTAAAATGATTTCTTCTGCCGGTCCGATTGTCACTTCTTGAATCATTTCAATCGATCTTTGGTCTTCAAGACTGAACGTTCGGATTGAATCTACTTCCGTATCAAATAGTTCGATGCGAATAGGATGTTCCTCCGTTAAAGGATAAATATCAATAATTCCACCGCGCACGCTGAATTCCCCAGGAGCAGACACCATGGAAACACGTTCATATCCCATTGAGTGAAGATGCGGAAGCTTCTCGTTTAATTCAAATGTTCCTCCAACAGAAATAGAAAGCTGATGGCTTTTCCATAACTCTTTCGGTGGGAGCATTCGTCTTAATGCAGCAACAGGGGCTACAACGATGCTTTTTTCACCTTTACATAAACGATTCAACACTTCCATCCTTTGTGCTTTTAGCTCTGGACTTGCGACTGCGATCTCAGATGCGATCAATTCATTTACAGGATACAAATAGACGGAATCGCCTAGTAAATTATTTAAATCTTCATAAATGATCTGAGCTTGATAAAGGTTATGAGTCACAACCAGCATCGGTTGTTTGATATCTTTGTAAAAAGCGGAAATAAATACAGACCTTGCTGAGCCAGAAAGTCCGGCTACCATTTGCTCTTTCAAACCTTCTTTTATACCGTCTACAACTGCTTGAAAGTCGTTTTGCGCATAAAAAAATTGATACAGGCTTTCCAAACTCCAGCCTCCTCTCGACAAATATAAAAATGCTTTGGAAATTTTGAAATCAAGTTTCCAAAGCTTTTACTGTATAAAATTTTCATATTGATGAAAATCGGGATTTCGCTCTAGCGCCTCCTGACAATCTTCACAAATACTTTTGACATGAATATCACCGTTTGGAAGATACTCGATCATTTCTTTCCGCTCTTCGTTCGTTAAATGATGAAATCCTAAATCGACGCTAAAAACAGATTTTTCAATGCTACCAATTTTGACGCCGCAATGGCGGCAATAATAATGAAGCGGCATCCTCCAACCTCCTGCACTTGTGGAATGAAAGGTTTTATGATTATTATGAACGGCAGGAGCCATTTTTATACGTTTGTTAATTGTATTCGTTCATGACTTCTAAGAATGGAGTGTGTATCCATTTTTCACATGCACTAGCCGATCGATCAACGGAATGTTGAATATGGTGCATTTCTTCTTCTGTAAATTTTCCTAATACATAGTCGACGATATCCATCGCGTGTTTCGGACGGCCAATCCCAATTCGAATCCGTTTAAAATCTTCCGAACCTAAATGCTGAATGATAGATTTCATTCCGTTGTGACCACCAGCACTCCCTTTCATTCTAAGGCGAATCTTGCCTACAGGCAAATCTAAATCGTCATATATTACAACCAACTGTTCAGTTGGGACATTGTAATAATTCAGTAAAGGACGAATGCATTCACCCGATAAATTCATAAATGTAAGCGGTTTTATCAATAATATCTTTTCATTTGAAAAATGACCGATACCGTATATCCCGTTAAATTTGCTTTCATTTAAAGATATGTTTAAACGCTTTGATAATTCATCAATTACCATAAACCCAACGTTATGTCTAGTTTGTTCATATTTTTTTCCTGGATTGCCAAGCCCTGCTATTACTTTCATGAAATGTCCCCCAATTTTTTATGATAGTGAGATGACAATTAATAGCATAAAAGACGTAACCAAAATAGGTTACGCCTAATTTATTCTTCTACAGCTCCGTCTTCCTTCTCTTCACTTTTTTGCTCATCAGCCGTATCCAAGTCTTCATTTTCCGGCGGCAGGATGGTTGCCACAACCGTTTCAGGCTCATCTAAAATTTTAAACTGTCCATCTGTTTGAATATCTTGTACATGGATTGTATCATCTATTTCTAAGTTTGTTACATCGACTTCAATCGCCGAAGGAATATGAGCAGGTTTCGCTCTCACTTCCACCTCATGTGTTGTCTGCTGCAGCACACCGCCCTCTCTTACTCCTTTTGCTTCTCCAATTAAGACAATTGGTACTTCGATATCTACTTCATCATCCATATCGACAACATAAAAATCCGCATGTATAATCGTGTTTTTCATTGGGTCATGCTGCAGTTCGTACAGGAGGGCTTGATGGTTTTCGCCGTCAAGCTGAATGTTCAACATCGCATTGCGCCCTTGTTCGCGCAAAATTTTTAACAATTCCGATTCGCTCACTAAAATCGCTTTGTTCTCTTGTTTTTTTCCGTAAATTACGGCAGGAATTTGTCCTTGCTTTCTAGCTTTTCTTCTTGACGAATTGGTAAATGATTTTCTTTCTTTTGCATGTATGACTGCTGTCATGGTAATCCCCTTTCTTTCAGACTTTTTTTCTAATAACTCAATTCGAAAAAAGCCTTCTTACTACTATTGGTTTCCCATCATCACAAAGTCTAAACATGCTAATGAAAGAAATAATCAACTCACAACTCGCAAAGAAGATCCCTATAATATTATAATCTGCTAAAATCGTTTAAAAGTCAAAGACAAAATATTAGTCAAAAAGCACGCTGACCGATTGTTTTTCATGAACACGGATGATCGCTTCACTTAGCAATGGAGCGACAGAAAGCTGAATCAGCTTTTCAATTTTTTTCTCTTCCGGCAAAGCGATTGAATTCGTTACGACTAACTCTTTAATCTTCGAGTTTTGAATTCGTTCTATCGCAGGTCCAGACAACACCGGATGTGTACAGCAGGCATAAACTTCCCTTGCCCCATGCTCTACTAGAGCATTTGCCGCAAGCGTAATCGTTCCTGCTGTATCGATGATATCATCAATTAAAATGGCTGTTTTGCCTTCGACATTCCCAACAATGTTCATAACTTCAACCATATTTGGCTTAGGACGGCGCTTATCGATTATGGCAATTGGCGCCTTCAGCCGATCTGCCATTTTTCGTGTTCTCGTCACACCGCCATGATCAGGAGAAACAATGACAATATCATCAAAGCGTTTTTCCAAGAAATAATCTGCTAAAATCGGCACTCCCATTAAGTGATCGATAGGAATGTCAAAGAAACCTTGGATTTGCGGAGCATGCAAATCAAGAGTAATCATCCTTGTCGCGCCTGCAGTTTCCAATAAATTCGCAACAAGCTTAGCAGTAATAGGTTCTCTTGCACGTGCTTTCCGATCCTGCCGCGCATAACCATAGTATGGCATAACAATATTAATGGTTTTGGCAGATGCACGTTTAAGCGCATCAATCATAATGAGCAATTCCATTAAATGCTCATTGACTGGATCACTTGTCGATTGGATCACGTATACATCGCAGCCGCGAATGCTTTCTTCAATATTAATTTGAATCTCCCCGTCACTAAATCTCGTAACCGAACTTTTTCCCAAATCGACTCCTACTATATCCGCGATCTCCCTGGCAAGGGCTGCGTTTGAGTTTAAAGAAAAGATTTTTAAATTTTCGTCTTTATAACGATTTTTTGTCATTGTAAAGGGACCCTCCAAATTACGATTTTTTACCATTCATTTTTTCGATGACGTATCTCTCTTTATTCACTTGACGAGCCCTTGCGATCGATAATGCGCTGCCAGGGACGTCATCTGTAATAGTTGATCCGGCTGCTACATATGCTCCTTCGCCAATCGTAACCGGCGCAATAAGGTTTGAATTACATCCAATAAAGGCTCCGTCTTCGATTTTCGTTAAATATTTATTTTTCCCGTCATAGTTAACTGTTATCGAACCGCAGCCAAGATTCACCCCATTCCCAACTTCTGCATCTCCAATATAGCTTAAATGGGATGCTTTCGATTCTTTTCCAATTTTAGATTTCTTGACTTCGACAAAATTCCCAATTTTTACTCCATCGTCAATAACGGAGGCTGGGCGAATGTGTGCGAACGGACCGATGTTAACCTGATTTCCGATCTGACTGTCATGAACAACAGAATGACGGATGTTCGTATTATGGCCAATTTGGCAATCTTTAATTTCGGAGTTGGGACCGATTTCACATTCCTCTCCGATAACCGTTTTACCGATAATGACTGTACCCGGATAAATGACAGTATCTTGTCCGATCTCTGCATCTGCTGATATATATGTATTATCAGGATCGACAATTGTAACTCCGTTTTTCATATGCTTTTGATTGATTCGCCTTTTCATAATAAGCTCCGCTTGCGAAAGCGCTATGCGGTCGTTTACCCCTAACGTTTCTTCAAAAGAATCTGTTTGAAACGCTGAAATGATTTCGCCTTTTTCCTTCAAAATCTCAATTACATCCGGCAAATAATATTCGCCTTGCGCATTGTCATTATTGACATGCTTTAAAGCTTCAAATAAGGAAGCGTTATCAAAGCAATAAGTTCCCGTATTAATTTCTGTCACAAGACGTTCACTTTCTGTAGCATCTTTATGCTCAACTATTTTTTCAACCAGCCCTTCTTCATTGCGGATCACTCGTCCATATCCAGTCGGATCATCCGCTTCTGCTGTCAGAATGGTGGCTTTTGCTTTCGTTTCCAGATGATGCTTTAACAATTTTTCAAACGTCTCGCTGGTGATCAGCGGCGTATCGCCACAAACAACAATTGTCGTTCCTTCTTTCCCCTCAAGATATTGAGCCGCCTGCAAAACAGCGTGAGCAGTTCCAAGCTGCTGCTCCTGCAAAACATACAATGTCTGTTCGCCGAGCTCTGATTTTACTTTTTCCGCACCATGACCGACGACGGTAATGATTTCGTCAACTTGAAGCTTGGAAACATTGTCTATCACATGCTGTACCATAGGTTTACCGCAAACAGGATGCAGCACTTTATAGAGCTTTGATTTCATTCTTGTTCCTTGCCCGGCTGCTAAGATGACTGCAAAACATTTCTCCATTTATAGGCCTCCAATACCCTTTTTATCCATAAAAATCTTATCTTAAATAATGTTCTATTTCAAGAAATCTTGTGTGATTCCGTAAATTTCCGTTTCACTCTATTTTTCTCGAAAAAGGTACAGAAATAGGATAGGAATTTTATTAAAAATCTACGAGGAAGCCCTAAATTTTATGCTTCTTCCCTCTTTTCTAAAGGCCGGTTTTGATACTTTGACGAAAAAACAAGAAGGAAAAGAACGCCTGATTGGAGGCCTTAACACAAAAAAAATTCATTTCAGCAGAACAACATTGCCTAAAGTTTTTTTGATTCATTCGATTGCTTCCTTTCGATGAACCAGATTTTCTGACGGTGGCTGAACGTAGAAGGTTATACTTGGATGCATTGTTGTTCAACGAAGTTGATTTACGATTTACAGCTCTGCATTTCTTCGTTTTTTCAAATGCCGATGTATGAACATTAATTTTTGAAACAAATACCATTTCCTATACAACCATCAGACTTGATGATCAATAGCTGCATAACAATTGAGTATGTAAGAAAAACAAAGGAGGCCATCTATTCTTTTGCAAACGTTTACTAAATCGTATTAGTGAACAGATCCTTTAAAAAAGAAAGGGTCTTAAGCTGAATGCTTTAAGCCCCTTCTTTTACATCATATTTTTATGAAGCCCCTGCTTCTTCATATTCAAAATCTTCCGTCTCACCTAAACGGTGATATTCAGCTAGAACAGCGTCTTGAATTTTACCGCGAGTATTTGAATTAATAGGATGTGCAATGTCTCGAAACTCTCCATCCGGTGTACGTTTACTAGGCATTGCTACAAAAAGGCCGTTATTTCCGTCAATTACACGTATATCGTGGACGACAAATTCATTATCCAATGTTATGGACGCAATCGCTCTCATCCGACCTTCTGTATTGACGCGGCGCAATCTTACATCTGTCACTTCCATCCTGTTCACCACCTTTTTCTTCGCAAAAACTTTAGTAACCATAATTCAACAATTCAACGGATTTTTAAATTTTCCTTCTTTTCACACAAAAAATTTTTGGGAAAAATAAAAAAATAAAAAAGGATCCGATTCGCAAAACGGATCCTGAACAATCAACCTTTTATTTAACTAAAGCAATCACTTCAATTTCAACGAGGACATCTTTCGGAAGTCTTGCAACTTCCACACATGACCGAGCAGGCTTATGCGTTTGAAAATATTCCCCATATACTTCATTAAAAGCAGCGAAATCGTTCATATCTTTTAAAAATGCGGTTACTTTGACAACAGTTTCCAACGAAGCGCCTGCTTCTTCCAATACACCCTTTAAATTCGCGAAAACTTGGTGAGTCTGTTCTTTAATATCTCCTTGTACCAAGTTTCCTTCAGGGGTTAAAGGAATTTGTCCAGAGCTATAAAACATGTTATTCACAATAATTCCTTGAGAGTATGGTCCGATTGCAGCCGGAGCCTTTTTTGTTGAAACGACTTTCATTTTGAAACACTCCCTTACGATTCATTATTTTTATGCTAGAGGAAATCGAAATAATTTCCTTTACTAACTTGTATGGATCGTTCCTTTTCATTCATATCGGAAAGTTTTAAAATGGAAATATATTCATTTACAAGCCGTTCATCCACGCTTTCTGATTCCACAAGAACCCCAATTCCTGAAACATTTGCGCCAAATTCAGACAGCATGCTGATCATGCCGTTGATCGTTCCTCCGGCCTTCATAAAGTCGTCAACAATTAACACATTCGATCCTTCTTTTAAGCTCCTCTTTGCAAGCGTCATAGTTTGGATTCTTTTCGAAGAGCCTGAAACATAATTAATGCTTACCATCGGCCCTTCTGTCACTTTATTGTCACGGCGAACGATGACAAAGGGAACATCCAAATAGCTGGCAACTGCATAAGCAATTGGGATCCCTTTCGTAGCTACAGTCATGACGACATCAATTGTACGATTCGCAAAAACCGAAGCAAATAAACGCCCGATTTGATTCATCATTTTTGGATTTCCCAGTAAATCTGTTAAATATAAATAACCTCCAGGCAAAAGCCGGCTGGGGTCTGAGACTTTCTCGCACAGTCTTTGAATAATTCCATTTGCTTCGTCCCTCGTCACCTTCGGAATAAATTTGACACCGCCAGCTGCGCCTGGGGTTGTGATTAAAGTTCCGATCCCTTGTTGCTCAAAGGTTTGCTTTATGATCACTAAATCCTCGCTAATGGAGGATTTAGCTGATTCGTACCGTTCAGAGAAAAAAGTTAATGGGATGAGCGCATGTGGATGATGAAGCAAATAGTGTGTCATATCGACAAGTCTCCCACTGCGTCTAAATTTCATAGACGAACCTCCAAATCCCGAATGTTTTTAAAGTAAATATAACTTAATATTCGCATTTAATCAAGGGCTATCCGATCCCCAAGCATTCTGACTGCATACACTTGATCGCAAAATCCCCTCAAGCCGTTATAAACACGATGAAGCCTCGACTCGTGTTGAACAAGTCCATATACTGTCGGTCCGCTTCCGCTCATTAAAACAGCATCAGCTCCAAAACGTTTCATTTGTTCTTTAATCAAAGCAACTTCCGGATACATCTTCATTGTGACCGACTCAAGGACATTTCCAAGCTTCGCACAGATTTCTTGATAATTTTGATCCTTTATCGCTTTGACCATTCCACTAACATCAGGATGCTCAATGTCATTTATCTTCAAATGTCGGTAAATTTCAGCAGTGGACACACCGATATCAGGCTTCGCCAATACGACCCAGCAATGCGGAGGAGGATCAATCAGCTCAATTTTTTCGCCTCTTCCGGTCGCCACAGCTGTGCCTCCGTAAACACAAAAAGAAACATCTGAACCAATTTCTGCTCCAAGTTTCGCAAGATCATCAAGGGAAAGATCCAAATTCCATAGTTTATTTAATCCCCTTAACGTTGCTGCTGCATCACTGCTCCCTCCTGCAAGGCCCGCAGCAACAGGGATGCACTTTGAAATCGTGATTGCCACACCCTTTTGAATCCCGAAACGGTCCTTTAAAAGCTGTGCCGCTTGGTAAGCTAAATTCCGATCATCATCTGGCACAAATCGATTATGCGATATGATACGTATTTTATTTTCATCAAGAAGCTTCAGCTCGATTCGATCAGCTAGATCTATGGTCGTCATGACCATATTCACTTCATGGTATCCGTCAGATCTTTTATGTAAAACATCTAAAGATAAATTAATTTTTGCCGGAGCTTTTTCCAATACTCGCAAATACATTCACCTACTTTTTCGTTCTGACAAAATGTATTCACATTGTACCATAAATAGGGATATAATAGCATAATTCGACAAAATCCGTCCATTGAAAACATAAAAAAATGCCGGCCCAAACTATGAGCCGGCCACCCGAATGTCTGCTTTTAAAAAGTTTTGCCGTTTTGCTTAGCCAATTGCTCTTCTGCAATCTCGATCGCCCGTTTTACCATGTTTCCGGCATCACGAGCCCGAATGGCTCCCCATCCTTCATTTTTGACCGTTTCATAAAAGCCCAATTCCTTAGCCAATTCATACTTAAAGCTTTCTGACATAATGCCTCGGCGTCTAGCCATTCTTTGACTCCCCCTTAAATAAAAACAGACATTCCCGCGGATTTTATCCGCTTACTGTTAGTTTCAAGCGAAAAGCTTGATTTATGCTTTTAAAAAAATGCCAGAGAAAAAAATAAAAGCAGCAAACAAATTTCGTTTACTGCCCGCCCATTGCAACATTGTTGTTTTCATCTATAAAAGTAATTTGGACTGTTTCCGTTAACACATCTGCATAGCTGTATGAAACGCGTTCAAAAGCATTTTCTTCCTGGTCAAGTTCAATCACAAAAACCGATGGATACGTCTCGGCTAAAACGCCTGAACGTTCAATTGTTTTTCTACGTCCGCCATTCGCTTTTAATGTTAATCGACGGCCTAGATTAGAATCGAGAGCTTGTTTAATATCGGATAACGTTTTTGCCATTGGAACCACCTCACAAAGTTCATTATACACAGAATCGACTAATAAGTCAAATAAATTTTTTATTATAACAGCCTTTAAACATCTGTGTCAACGTTTTCTTTTCAACAAATTTCTCTAATACTTGTCATAGTTTTCCCGTTTTTGCAAAAATTATATGGATTTATCCAAAAAAAAAAAGCAGTCCAAACGTTTATTCGTTTTGACCTGCTTCCTCAATATATCGGTTAAATGGTAAACCTGACCGCATGACGCCCTTTGTTTCAATGCCTCCTAATCCTTTTTCCCGCGACAAGGTGTTTCGAAGTACATCCCAAACATTAATACGTTCTACAAAAGGAGTAAAGCTGATTTTAGAAACAATATACACAGGATCTAAAGCATGAATGTTCACTCTTGACGGTGAACTTGCAAAATTGGCCCCAGCTCTTATTAATGACTCAAAATGAGATTGGCATGCACCGGCAAAAATAATCAGCTGATCAAGCCCGGGAATTTTTTTCCGTGCCTTCCTGACCGTTTTAATAAAATCCTTCGAGTGTCGGTAAGCATTCAAATCCAATATTGTCCCTTTATGCTTCGAATAAGAATCATGTCCAGTAATGACTAGTATATCCGGCCGATATTTTTCTAAAAGCTCATCAATATGATCAGCCATTTCGTTTTCTTTTAAATGTATGCCGTGAACAGGAACACCAATTTTTTCGTATAAATTTAAGCATTTTTCCAAATAATTGGGGTCGCCATCTACATGTAATACTCTGCCTGGAATATGAAAACATTCATTTTGATATTCAAATTCGGACGAAGCGTAAAATTCTTGTTTTTCACGAGATAGATCATAATCTTGCTTCAGGAGATAAAGCGTATTTTCTATTTTTTCCCTTTCTTGTTTTTCACGTATTTTTTGTTCTTCTTTATTCATGATGACTAAGTCGTCATACGGGGCATCAGCAATTAAACGGACGTCCTGTCCTGAAATAAGGGCAATCAGACGGCCAGTATGATCCTTTTTTATTTCTAAGATCCGAAAAAGCAAATCGCACTGATAAGACTTTCTGGCCACTATCATCCCCGGCTTTATTAGCATAATGTTCACTCCGAACGGGAATAGTTTTCTTTTCTTCTTTAACGTATGTCTTGCTTTTCAAAATGGTGATTTACCCTATTTAAATATTTCGTAAAGTCTGTCGCTCAATAAAGCAAATTCTTCAATGGTCAATGATTCCCCCCTGCGCTTTCCATCGATTCCTGCTGATGTCAAACATTCTTCAATTATGTTTTTATTCGCCTTCCCATTGGGTAAGTTGTTGAGTAAATTGTTCAATAACGTTTTTCTTCTTTGAGCAAAACTTGCTTTTACTACTTGAAAGAAAAATGCTTCATTTTTGACATGAATAAGCGGTTCTGGACGCAAATCGAGGCGAATGACAGACGAATCCACGTTTGGCTGAGGGATGAATACTGTCTTCGGCACCGACATAACCGTTTTCGCTTCAGTGTAATATTGGACGGCAATGGATAATGAGCCGTAATCTTTTGTTGACGGTTTGGCTGTCATTCGTTCTGCCACCTCTTTTTGAAGCATGACGACGATCGCTTTTAGTGGCAAACGGTTTTCCAAAAGCTTCATAATGATCGGCGTGGTGATATAGTATGGCAAATTGGCGACTACCATGACTTCACGGCAATTGTTCAATTTTTTTTCAATGATTTCGTGGAGGTTTGCCTTTAATACATCTTGATAAATGATTTCGATATTTGAATATGGAGCTAAATTTTCTTCAAGAATCGGAAGCAGTCTGCCATCGACTTCAAAGGCAATAACTTTCTTAGCATTTTTTGCTAATTGTTCTGTTAATGCGCCGATCCCTGGACCTATTTCGATGACTCCTGTTTCTTCTGTTACACCTGCACGCTCAATCATTCGATGCAATATGTTCGGTTCCACAATAAAGTTTTGCCCTAAGCTTTTTTTAAAAGAAAAGCTGTATTTTTCAAGAATTTGTTTCGTTCGGCTTAACGTTGCTATTTCTTTTTCCATCTGCCTCTTCCTCCTTTAAGATCGCCTCAATTGCCTCCAAAAACGCTTCTTTCGTAATATGAAACATTGCCAAGCGTTTCATTAGCTGTTTTCCGTTAGCATAGCCGATTTTTAGCCGCTCTCCAAGCTTTTCCCTCCGCTTTTTTGCCGTTGGACCGCCAATTAAACCATAAAAAATCAAATCTAACATGGAAATGCTGCTTTTCCATTCGTTCATTTCCTCTCTCACCGAACGCAGCGCTTTCCGAATAGATTCTGCGCTGGCATGCTCAACGCCAATTCCTCTCCCGTTTTTTGCTCTGGCCTCATTGCGTGGCAAAAAGGCATGTTTGCATCCAGGAACATGTTCAGCTATTGTTTTGCGAATTTTTTCTCCCGGAGCGTCAGGATCCGTAAAAATAATAACTCCCCGCGTGTTTTGGGCAAGGCGTATTTGTTCAATAATCGATTGATTAATGGCAGAGCCGTTCGTTTCAATCGTATCGGCGTCCACTGCTCTTTTTATTGCCAGCGTATCATCTTTACCTTCAACGATAATAATTTCTTTTATTTTTTTTTTCATTTTTTCCTCCAAAACTTGAAACCTTTTTGTAATATTTGTCGTCAAATTGTATAAAAGGCTACTGATTTCCAATTATACCGTAAAAAAACAGAGGGTCGAAACCCTCTGTCAAAACAGCACTCGATAAAGTTAACGTAAAACCCTTATTTTGACCTTTTTTCGACCCCATTGATATGCTTGAGACTTATTTGGGAAAAATACGTCAATTTTATTCCCGGAAATTGCTGAACCAGTATCGGCGGCAACTGCATATCCGTATCCTTCAACATACACCTTTGATCCGAGCGGAATGACAGACGGATCAACTGCGATTACCTTTGCATTTGGATTTGAGCGCAAATTGTACCCCGTTGCTGTTGTGCCTGAACAGCCATTGCAGGATGCTGTATATGCAGTAGCCGTCACATAAAATTCTTTAGACTTGCTGCCAGTTCCTCTTGAAGCTAGTGCAGGCTGCGAAGAAGCTTTTGTCCCGACAACAACAATTTTATCTTTGCTTTCCTTCGTTGTTACAGTTTTTATAAGCTTACGGGAAATTTCTTTTCCATTTTCCAAAATGACTTCAAACTGTTTTTGGCGTGTTCCTTTTTCGCCTTCTTGAATCACTTTTTTCGTTCCTTCAGCTAAATTTTTATCTGTACGTTGAACGATTTTAAATACAATTGGTTCTTCCACTACATCGGTGACTTTTTCTACTCTGGTAATTTCTACATTTGTGTTTTTATTTAACACTGTTGTTAGCCCAGGCTTTACTTTATCCATTGGATTCAATTTTACGTTATGTTCCTTTAAAAAGTCAGCGACAGTAGTCGAAGTAGACCAAATCTGTTGGTTTTTCCCACCAATATTTAAAGTGATAAGATGCGCTTTATTCACCTTTAGTTCCATGTTTTTTTCAATTTTTGCATCTAATGCTGGTAGAACTTCATCTTTTTCGGTAATGGAAATTTTTTGCTGCCTTAAAACATCTTCTACCGTATCAGCAGTTGTGAAAATCTTTCTTCGCTCATTGTCTACAATCAGCTGGACAGGTTTGGCATATTTTATCACTATATTCATGTTATCTTGAATGTCCCGATGTTTCGCATGAGAAATATAATCATTAGCTTGTAATTTTATATCTAATTCTTTCAAAAGATCACTGACTTGGTCTGCATGGGTCCTTACTTCCTCTGTTTTCCCATCAATAGTGACTCTAACAGTATCTTTTGTTCCTTCATAGCCCCCATACGTTGCTCCTGTGCCAATTAAACATACACCGACTGCAGAAAGGACATACTTTTTTCTCTTGGAAAGGTTGGATACCATATTTTTCATGTTTTCAATCACGAAAACGCCTCCTTCTCCTCCGTGAGATTATATAGAGTATTTTTAAACCTGTCAACCCTCCTGCACTTTTCTCGTTTTTTGTAACTATTATCTTGAAGTTTGAACAAAAAGTGAAGAAAGACTTCTCGACACGTTTATCCTATGAGGAAAAGAAGACGTGTAGAACTTTTTTGAATCATTCTTTTTTCAGACAAGCTTGTACAAGCTTCGACAGAAATCTTTATCATGAAATGCCGAATAATTTTTTTCCATTTCTGGTTGTAATTTTTGCTATTTCTTCAAAGGTGAGTCCTTTCAGCTCTGCAATTTTTTCTGCGATATATTTGACATAGCTTGGTTCATTCCGTTTGCCACGGAATGGATGAGGGGTTAAATAAGGACAATCGGTTTCAATTAATAATCGGTCCAATGGAATTTCCGCAGCTACTTCTTTTGGTTTTTTTGCATTTTTAAATGTAACAGGACCGCCGAACGAAATATAGAAATTCATGTCCATACATTGCATGGCAACCTCTAAGCTTCCGGAAAAGCAATGCATGACTCCGCCTACTTCCTTCGCATTTTCCTCTTTTAATATTTGAACAATGTCTGCAGTTGCTTCTCTGTTATGAATAATGATCGGCAGCTGTACTTCCTTTGCTAATGCAATTTGCTTGCGAAACACTTCTTTTTGCACATCCTTAGGTGATTTATCCCAATGATAATCCAGGCCCATTTCACCTAGTGCGACAACTTTCGGATGGCTGGAAAGCTCTCTTAACCAATCTAAATCGTGATCCGTCATATCAATGGCATCAACCGGATGCCAGCCGACAGCTGCATATATAAAGTCATACCTTTCAGAAAGCTCTATAGCCTTTGGAATTGTTTCGCGGTCAAAGCCGACAACAACGATAGTTTCCACTTTTTCTTGAAGTGCCCGGTCAATTACTTCGTTTAAATCCTCCTCAAATTGCACCGCATTTAAATGTGCATGAGTATCAAACAGCATATTTTGACATCCTTTCCAATCATTTTTTCCCTTTTTCGATAAAAGGGAAAGAGGTGTTCCACGTGAAACACCCCAAAAAAACATTCTTCGACAAATTTATTTGATTTTCGTTCCATTCGGTAAATCTGAATCGACGGTAGCAAGCGACAAGGTTCCGTTTTCTTCCCCTGCCAAAATCATTCCTTGCGACAATTCTCCACGCAATTTTACCGGTTTTAAATTTATTGCACAAATAACTTTTTTGCCGATTAATTGTTCAGGCTGATAATATTTAGCAATTCCAGAAACAACTTGGCGTTTTTCAGATCCTAAATCCAACTGAAGTTTTAACAGCTTGTCTGCTTTTTCTACTCTCTCCGCTTGAATAACCTCCGCCACGCGTAAATCCACTTTCATAAAATCATCAATTGTAATTTCATTCTCATCATCTGCTGTTTCTTTTTTAGCCTCAGGTGCCGATCCTTTCATCTGCTCTTTTATATAGTTCACTTCCTGTTCGATATCTAAACGCGGAAACAGCGGCTCTCCTTTTTGCACCCGAACCTCTTCCAGCTGTCCAAACTTATGAATGGATTCCCAATTTTTCAAATGATCGTCCTCTACACCTATTTGCGCAAAAATTTTATCCGGTGTTTTTGTTAAAAATGGTTTTAATAAAACGGCTATATGTCGAAGCGACTCAGCCAAATGATACATGACGGATGCAAGCTGATTTCTTTTTGACTCGTCTTTTGCCAGTACCCAAGGCTCCGTCTCATCAATGTATTTATTTGTCCGGCCAATAAATTGCCATAGGGCTGTCAGCGCAACGGAAAACTCCATTTTATCCATGGCTTCTTCGTACTTTTTAACTGTTTCGGTTCTGAATGTGCGAAGAGCCTCATCGTAAGGCGTTTCATCCGCTTGTTCTTTTTTTACAATGCCGTCAAAATATTTATCGATCATGGCCACCGTTCGGTTTAGTAAGTTTCCTAAGTCATTAGCTAAATCATAGTTAATGCGCTCCACAAAGCCTTCAGGAGTAAATACTCCGTCCGCTCCAAACGGAACTTCACGCAGCAAATAATAGCGCAAAGCATCAAGCCCATAACGGTCAATCAATGTAACTGGATCCACAACATTTCCTTTTGATTTAGACATTTTTCCGTCCTTCATTAACAGCCATCCATGTCCAAACACTTTTTTAGGAAGAGGCAGATCAAGCGCCATGAGCATAATCGGCCAGTATATCGTGTGAAAGCGGACAATCTCTTTCCCTACTAAATGAACATCTGCAGGCCAATATTTTTTAAATTTTTCTTCATTCTCGGTTCCGTAGCCGAGCGCCGTAATATAGTTTGTCAATGCGTCAATCCAAACATAAATAACATGTTTTGGATTACCAGGAACTTTAATGCCCCAGTCAAAAGTCGTCCGGGATACCGCCAAATCTTCCAGCCCAGGCTTTATAAAGTTATTGATCATTTCGTTTTTTCTTGATTCCGGCTGAATAAACTCTGGATTTTCTTCATAAAATTGCAGAAGCCTGTCGACATATTTGCTCATTTTAAAGAAATAAGACTCTTCTTTTACCTTCTCAACAGGGCGGCCGCAATCAGGGCAATTTCCGTCCACTAGCTGTCTTTCTGTAAAAAACGATTCACAAGGCGTACAGTACCATCCTTCATACTCATCTAAATAAATATCTCCCTGCTTTACTAGACGGTCGAAAATTTTTTCTACTACCTTCTTATGTCGCTCTTCAGTCGTTCTTATAAAATCATCATAGGAAATATCTAATTTTTTCCATAATTCTTTAATCCCTGAAACAATGTCATCAACATACTTTTTAGGAGATACTCCTTTTTCCTCCGCTTTTCGCTGGATTTTTTGCCCATGCTCGTCAGTTCCCGTTAAATACATGACATCGTAACCGCGAAGGCGTTTATATCTCGACATGGCATCGCCGGCTACCGTTGTATACGCATGACCGATATGTAATTTATCGCTCGGATAGTAAATGGGCGTCGTTAAATAAAATGTTTTTTTTCTGTTTTCCACAATATTAATCCTCCTTTGCCACTACATTACAGAAAAGCTCTCGTCAGTTGGACGAGAGCGACAAAACCAAGCATTGATTACATATTCTATGATACCATCATAGCCTGTTTTATCAAGAAAATATACATAATCTTTCATCATCTTATAAGATTTGAACAGTTATTTAAATTGAACAGTATTTCGAATCAAAAGGATTGACGTTTATTGGAAAAACTGTTATTCTATTAATTGACAATCGCAAATGTCGAATAATGACGAAAAAGGGAGTATATAGGCGATAAATCTTTATTTTACAAATGGGAGGAGACAAATTTTATGAAATCTACTGGAATTGTTCGTAAAGTTGATGAGTTGGGACGCGTAGTTATTCCGATTGAATTGCGCAGAACATTAGGAATTGCTGAAAAAGATGCTTTAGAAATTTATGTGGATGACGACCGCATCATTTTGAAAAAATATAAGCCTAGCATGACTTGTCAAGTAACTGGAGAAGTTTCTGATGATAACTTCCAGCTTGCAGGAGGAAAAATTGTTCTTAGCCGCGAAGGTGCAGAGCAAATTTTAAAAGAAATCCAAACCATTTTGGAATCTTCTAAATAAAAAGTTAAAAGTCCCTACTATTCAGGGACTTTTATTTCAAATGATACTCCTGATACACTTCCCGTTTTGGCAAATTTCGATCCAATGCGGCCAATTTGATCGCTTCTTTTGATGGATAGCCTTTTTCTATATAATGTTCAACATGTTCTTTAATCGTCCATTTACTCCACCATGTTTCTTTGTTATCATCGGGAGTATTTTCTTGACTGCCTTCAATGATTAAACAAAACTCCCCTTTGATTTCATGATTTTCCGCCCAATCTAATAGTTCATCAACTGTCCCCCTCACAAACTCCTCATACATTTTTGTTAACTCTCGAGCAACAGCTATTTTCCTATTGCCAAAAAATTCATGAATATCCTTTAACGTTTCAACGAGTCGATGAGGAGATTCATAAAGGATAATGGTTTCTTTCTTATTTTTTAATTGCTCCAATTGTTTTTTCTTTTCTTTTTTCTTGTGATGTAAAAATCCAAAAAAATAAAAAGGCTGAGGCGCAATTCCTGAAGCGATCAATGCCGTTAATGCAGCATTAGCCCCCGGAAGCGGTATAACCGGATAATGATGGTCTAAAACTAGCTGAACAAGCTCACTTCCTGGATCAGAAATGGTTGGCATGCCGGCATCGCTGACAAGTGCAACTTTTTTCCCTTCTTCAATCATTTTCATGATCTGTCTTCCACTCGAATTTTTATTATGTTCATGATAGCTGATGATGTTTGTATCAATATGATAATAATGACATAATTTTTTCGTTTGTCTCGTATCCTCCGCTGCAATGACGTCACACTCTTTTAACACACGGATTGAACGGAACGTCATATCTTCTAAATTTCCGATCGGCGTCGGCACTAAATATAGTGCGCCCTTCTCTACATCTTCCGCATAGCTTTTTTGCTGCCACATCCCTATTCACCACCATAATTTATACATTCCGCTTTGGTCACATTTTATTTACCCGTACAATATTTTTTGAACTTCATCCGTATAATTGTTTTGATCATCGTAAACGATCAATGGGGGTAGAATTTTTAAATCAGGATTCCCATCTTTTATTCCTTCTACTAATAAAGTATTTGCTTCCTTTCCAAGCTTTGGATATACAAAGCGAATTCTTTTCGGTTCCACTCGATATTTTTTCATGAGTTCGATCATTTCTAAAAATCGTCCTGGACGATGGACAAAGGCAACTTTTCCCCCCGGCCTTACCAATTGGCTGCTTACACGTATAGCATCTTCAAGAGTGCATAATATTTCATGCCTTGCAATCGCAAAATATTCGTTTTTATTTAACTCTTCTTGTCCCGGCGTTTTGAAATAAGGGGGATTGCATGTTACAACATCGAACTTCCCATACCCAAGCTGTTTCGGCATGTCCAAAATGTCGCCGTGAATGATCTTTATTTGATGTTCAAGGTGATTATATTGGACAGATCTGACAGCCATATCAAACAGCCGCTTTTGTATTTCCACTCCTGTGATCGTTCCTTTTGTTCTTGTGCTTAATAAAAGTGGAATCACCCCGTTTCCTGTACAAAGGTCAATCAAATTCCCTTTTTGGATCGGGACATACACAAATTTTGCGAGAAGAACTGCATCGAGAGAAAATGCAAAAACTGAAGGACTTTGAATGATGCGCAAATCTTCCGCTAACAAATAATCCAGCCTTTCATCATCGTGCAAATATACCATGTAAATTTCCCTTTCTTGAGATTACTTACTCGTCCTAGTCATAAGAAAAGCCTCCTGAAAAGGAAGCTGCACTTACTTTTTATTTAAAAATGAGAGGCAGAACAGGCAATCTCCATCTTTCCTTACACTGCCATAATGCAGATTACAAATATGAAATCCTTCCTGATAAAGTCTTGCCAGGTTATCATACCCTTCGCCAATATCTATATGTCCAAGCTTTTTTTCCTTCTTCTTAGCGCTTTTCAATTCTTCTTGTTTCAAATTCATTTGATCAAAAGAAGACATTCGTTTGCGCAAGTGGTCGTTTTCCAATTTTAAATGTTGGTTTTCTTCAATTAATTCTCCTATATGCTGCTTTAATTCTCCTAATTGGCGGTACAAATAACCAATTTGTTCCTCCAGCAATGTCACAGCATCAAAAATTTCTTTTTTGTTCACTGGTTTTCCACCTCTAATCTGTGAACTCCATAGAAACAGCATCGTCTTGTATTAATTCTTCCCATGTGTATTCAACGACGCGATCGCGATTGATCAGTTCGACTTGCAGCACACGTTCTAAAATATTTAGTCCGACAACCTTTCCTGTTCCATTCGGAGTTTCTATAGTATCTCCAATATCCGGAAGTTGCTCTTTTGCTGTTTCATATTCATCATTCTCATATTTTAAGCAGCACATTAATCTTCCGCATAACCCCGAAATCTTTGTAGGATTCAAAGACAAATTTTGATCTTTCGCCATCTTAATCGAAACAGGCTCAAAATCCCCTAAAAATGTGGAGCAGCATAGCATTCTTCCACAGGGGCCGATTCCGCCAAGCATTTTCGCTTCGTCTCGCACCCCGATTTGTCGAAGTTCAATTCTCGTTTTAAAAATAGAGGCCAAATCTTTTACAAGCTCGCGAAAATCAATACGCCCGTCAGCAGTAAAGTAAAAAATGACTTTGTTGCGGTCAAATGTATACTCTACATCGACAAGCTTCATCTCTAAACCGTGTTCTTCTACTTTTTTTAAACAAATATCCATCGCTTCTTTTGCTGCCCTGTTGTTTTCTTGGACAATCATCCGATCCTTTTCATCAGCTTTCCGAATGACTTTCTTTAATGGAAGCACAATATCATGCTCTTCCACTTGTTTTTTGCTGACTACTACTTTTCCATATTCAATCCCTCTGATTGTTTCAACAATGACATAATCATCAAGCTGTATATCAAAACCATTTGGATCAAAATAATAAATTTTTCCCGCCTTTTTAAAGCGAACTCCTACAACATCATACAAGCTTATCCCTCCTGCAATGTTAAAACCAAATCTTCCATAAGAAGCTGCGGATTAACATTGAAATTTAACCGTTTTTTTGCATTCAAAATGGAGACGATTTGGTGTAAAACAGTTCGTTGGCCAAGCTTTAGCCCTTGCTGTTTTAACATTGGCAATATATCTAAATAAACAACGTCATCTTCATTTCCGATTTGAATTGATAATAAATCTTTATATAAAAATAGGAGAAAATCCAGTCCCATTTCCATTTGCTCTTTATCTGCAAAAAAAGGCACCCAATGATTATGAATAAAAAGCAATGCATGGTCGGGACGGGAGTCCAATACTTCATATAATTTTATCACTTTGGTTCTTGCTTCCGCAAACCAATCGTCACGGCTAAGTGAAAATGCTTCTTCAATATTATTGGTAACTTGACTGACGAGGGCAGCTATATGACTTGGAGTTCCTTTTTTCTCAAGTTCCTGCTGAATCATTTTTGGGGGAATGGGTTGGAAGGTTAATATTTGGCATCTAGAAAGAATTGTCGGCAACACTCGATGAACTTGATTTGTTATTAATATTGCCATTGTTCCTTCCGTCGGTTCCTCCAAAAATTTCAATAAACTGTTGGCCGCATTGACAGTCATCTGGTCGCATCCAGATATGATATAAAGCTTCCGGTTCGATTCAACGCCCGTTTTTGCAAATTCCTTCTGCAATGCTTCTATTTGTTCTTTTTTGATTGATAAGCCATCAGGCTCTATAAAGTGAAGATCAGGATGATTTCCGCTCTCAACTCTCTTGCAGTTTGAACATTGGCCGCACGGTTTATAATTTTTCTCCAAATGCTCGCAAAAATAACTTTTTGCAGTTAAAAAAGCAGCATCCTTTTTTCCTGTGCCCTTTTTCCCTTGAAATAAATAGGCGTGGGCCAATCTATTTTTCTTAAAAGAATTTTGTATTATTTTCAATACTTTTGGCTGAAGTTTTTCGAGTTCTTCCCATGTTTTCATTTATTGTACCACTCACTTACGTATATAAATTCACGATCAGCCCTTTTATTTCCCCTATTTTCCCTAAAATGTTTACGGCATCTTTTTCTTTATTTAAAATTTCTTCGGTCAATTCCACCAGCTTTTGGTCAATTTGGGAAACGATTTTTAAATTCCGTCTGTTTCCATAAAAATCCCAGCTCTTTGATTCTTTGACACCCATTCCGAATTCAATCGTTTCACGAATAAGCCGCTTTACTAATCTTTTAAACTTAGACAAATCATGCATATTTCTCGATTTACTTAGACGTTCTCCGGCTTCCTCCAGTTCATTTAAAAGCTGTTTCCATTGTTCTTCATGGAGCTTGGATTCATGCTTTTCAACCATTTGAGAAAATATTTTAGATCTGTTTTGTGTTCCGTTCTGTTCAATTGTTTGTTTAGGCAGTATTGTTCTTAAATCTTCATTTACTTTCATTTGCTCTCACCTTTAAAATTGATGAAATTGTTCAACTGGAAGGACAAAAACAGTTGCACCGCCAACCTCAATTTCAAGCGGATAGGGAACGTAAGAGTCGGTATTCCCGCCTATCGGTGAAACTGGAGCAACAAGCTGTTGGCGAGATTGGCAGTTCGTTTTAATGATATCGAGCGCTTTTTGCACACGAATGTCTTCTGTTCCAATAATAAAAGTAGTGTTGCCGGACTTTAAAAATCCCCCGGTGCTTGCAAGCTTTGTCACACGAAAGTTATGTTCCGTCAGGGCTTTTAATAAGCGGTTGCTATCTTGATCCTGGACAACAGCCATAATCAATTTCATACGGAAAAGCCTCCTTATTAATAAAAACGGAAAAGCAGGACATCTTGCCAGGACATTTTGCAGCGAATATCAATTTTTCTTCATTATATCAAGCTTGAGAACGATATGACTACAATGTTTCCTTCCAAAATAAGTCCAATGCACTCTCCGCTTCAAAAAAAACTTTTTCTAAAGGCTGATCTGCATTGATCACTTTTATTCTATTCGGAAACATTTCAATGATTTTCTTGTATCCTTCATAAACCTTTTGATGGAAATCCAATTTTTCCAAGTCAAGTCGATTGATTTCTCGATTTTGATTGCTAGTTATTCTTGCTAATCCTTTTTCCGGCAAAATATCAAAAAACAGCGTAAGATTGGGCATCATGCCGGTTATTGCAAATTGATTTATTTCAAGCACCTCTTGAATCCCGAGACCTCTTGCATACCCTTGATAGGCTAAAGAACTGTCAACGAATCGATCGCAAAGTACAATTTTTCCTTTATGAAGAGCGGGAATTACTTTTTCGACTAAATGCTGTCTTCTCGCGGCAGCATAAAGAAGCGCCTCGGTCCTTGCATCCATCTCTGTATGTTCTTTATGAAGAATAATTTCCCGAATTTTCTCGCTGATGACAATACCGCCTGGCTCGCGCGTCACGACAACGTCTTTTCCTTCTTTTTCTAACTTTTTTTCAAGCTTTTTAATAATTGTCGTTTTCCCCGCTCCTTCAGGTCCTTCAAACGTAATAAAAATTCCTTTCATTAAGATCACCTTTTCTTGAAAATAGAAATAAGGCCTTCTGCTAATTTCTTTCCTCCTTGAAAATTAGCACGCAGCTTCATTAACCTTTTCAACGCTTCAATTTGATTTTTTGTAATTTTTTCTCCCCTCATCAAAAGCGGTATTCCCGGCGGATAAGGAATAATCATTTCAGCAGAGATCTCTCCTATCGCTTCTTCTAATGATACAAATGTTTTTGTACAGTTTTCCATTGCCTCGTAAGAAATAGATAGCTGGCTGATTTCGTCTATTTGTACTTCCTTCTGAAGACCCCATTCCATCTTGCTTGTTTGGGTATTTTTTAATATGTCATTGACTTTCGAAAAGTGTCCAGTATCTTGAAACTCTTTAGCAAACGGAAGCACAAACAAAACATTTAGAGGATCGGCAAGCTCAGGATAAATACGTGCTTTTTCAAAAACCTTCATTAAATCATAACCTGACATGGCATTTTGTGAACGAATTGTCAGCTTTAAAGGATCAACAGCCACAAAAGGATCCTTCGAAGACACTATATCGATATAGTCAAGCTGTTGAAAGATCTCCACATATTTATGCAAAGTTTGATTCAATTCCTCTTCCTTCGTTAACATATCCTCGACATACGCTCTTGCTAAATCAAGTGAGGCCATAATCAAATAAGACGGACTGCTTGTTTGCAGCATATGTATATAATGGCTAATTTTTTCCTCATTCACCAATTTGCTGTTTACATGCAAAAATGCTCCCATTGTCATAGCAGGCAATGTTTTATGGGCAGATTGTACGACAACATCTGCACCAACCGAAACAGCTGATTTCGGAAACGAAGAACTTGCGATCAAATGAGCCCCATGAGCTTCATCGACTAATACCGGAACACGGCGGGAATGAGCAAATTGAATAAGTTCATTTAATTTTGTATATGTTAAACCGTAATAGGTAGGGCTTGTCAAAATGATCGCTTTTACTTGAGGATATTTTTGAAAAGCTTTCTTTACCGTTTCAACTGGTACATAAGAAGGCACTTGAAAACCTTCATCGAACTTGGGAGATAAAAAAACAGGCTTTGCACCGGCCAGCTCTAATCCATGCATCACTGATTTATGACTATTTCGTTGAACGAATACGACATCCCCCTTTTGGCAATTAGCAAGAATCATTGCCAAGTTTCCGACCGTTGAACCATTCACTAAAAAATATGTTGACGATACTCCATATAATTCTGCTGCAAGCTGCTGCGCCTCTTTAATGATCCCTTCTGGCGCATATAAATCATCTAAATTAGCAATCTCAGTCAAATCCAGCTGAAGCGTTTGGCGAAAATGCGGAAACTGATTTGAATCATAAAGAATCCCGTTTTTATGACCAGGTACATGAAACGAAAGAGGATTTAACTGACAATGTTGAATTAAAGCATTATACAACGGAGTACGAATTTTTCCCATCTGCTTTCATCGCCCTTTTCTATTTGCTGCATAATTTCATTATAACAAAAAGAAAAACTTGACCATCTGTTTATAGCCAAGTTAAGAATAAATTTTGGAAGCTGCCGCTTTTTTTAATTGTTCAACAAAATATTGATATTTCCGGTCACTCGTATCAGTCTGCACCATGTCCTTTTCACAATCCGTGCAAATAAAACTTGAATATAAATGAATGCCTTTCTCTTTTTGCTTATCACAGATCACACACGTTTCCCCAATAATTTCACTCTGTTGACTGTAAGTCATTCCTTCTCCACCTCCACCTTCATTATGTCCAAAATAAATATAATCTATGCAATTTTTGGAAT
>NZ_CP134501.1:12500-32500 GCF_031760945.1 Aeribacillus composti | reverse complement strand
CTGGACATGGGTAGATCACCTGGTTTCGGGTCTGCGACCTCGTACTATTTCGCCCTCTTCAGACTCGCTTTCGCTGCGGCTCCGCCTTTCGGCTTAACCTTGCACGAAATCGCAACTCGCCGGTTCATTCTACAAAAGGCACGCCATCACCCGTTAACGGGCTCTGACTACTTGTAGGCACACGGTTTCAGGTTCTCTTTCACTCCCCTCCCGGGGTGCTTTTCACCTTTCCCTCACGGTACTGGTTCACTATCGGTCACTAGGGAGTATTTAGCCTTGGGAGATGGTCCTCCCTGCTTCCGACGGGATTTCACGTGTCCCGCCGTACTCAGGATCCACTCGGGAGGGAACGGAGTTTCGACTACAGGGTTGTTACCTTCTCTGACGGGCCTTTCCAGACCTCTTCGTCTACCCCGTTCCTTTGTCACTCCTTAATCGAGTGTCCTACAACCCCAAGAGGCACGCCTCTTGGTTTGGGCTGTTCCCGTTTCGCTCGCCGCTACTCAGGGAATCGCTGTTGCTTTCTCTTCCTCCGGGTACTTAGATGTTTCAGTTCCCCGGGTTGCCCTCCATACCCTATGGATTCAGGTATGGATACTGCCCCATTACGGGCAGTGGGTTCCCCCATTCGGACATCTCCGGATCGACGCTTACTTACAGCTCCCCGAAGCATTTCGGTGTTTGTCCCGTCCTTCATCGGCTCCTAGTGCCAAGGCATCCACCGTGCGCCCTTTCTAACTTAACCGTTTCTTCCTAACATGAGCGATCTATTCGTGAATGTCTTTCCGTTATCCAGTTTTCAAAGAACAATCAAGAAGGATATGATCCTTCAAAACTAAACAAAACGGAAAAGCGTACCCTATTTCAATGTATATATCCTTAGAAAGGAGGTGATCCAGCCGCACCTTCCGATACGGCTACCTTGTTACGACTTCACCCCAATCATTTGTCCCACCTTCGGCGGCTGGCTCCCGTAAGGGTTACCCCACCGACTTCGGGTGTTACAAACTCTCGTGGTGTGACGGGCGGTGTGTACAAGACCCGGGAACGTATTCACCGCGGCATGCTGATCCGCGATTACTAGCGATTCCGGCTTCATGCAGGCGAGTTGCAGCCTGCAATCCGAACTGAGAGTGGTTTTTTGGGATTCGCTCCACCTCGCGGTTTCGCTGCCCTTTGTACCACCCATTGTAGCACGTGTGTAGCCCAGGTCATAAGGGGCATGATGATTTGACGTCATCCCCACCTTCCTCCGACTTTTAGCCGGCAGTCACCTTAGAGTGCCCAACTGAATGCTGGCAACTAAGGTCAAGGGTTGCGCTCGTTGCGGGACTTAACCCAACATCTCACGACACGAGCTGACGACAACCATGCACCACCTGTCACCCTGTCCCCGAAAGGGGAACGCCCTATCTCTAGGGTTGTCAGGGGATGTCAAGACCTGGTAAGGTTCTTCGCGTTGCTTCGAATTAAACCACATGCTCCACCGCTTGTGCGGGTCCCCGTCAATTCCTTTGAGTTTCAGCCTTGCGGCCGTACTCCCCAGGCGGAGTGCTTAATGCGTTTGCTGCAGCACTAAAGGGTGGATACCCTCTAACACTTAGCACTCATCGTTTACGGCGTGGACTACCAGGGTATCTAATCCTGTTCGCTCCCCACGCTTTCGCGCCTCAGCGTCAGTTACAGGCCAGAGAGCCGCCTTCGCCACTGGTGTTCCTCCACATCTCTACGCATTTCACCGCTACACGTGGAATTCCGCTCCCCTCTCCTGCACTCAAGTTCCCCAGTTTCCAATGGCCGCTCGCGGTTGAGCCGCGAGATTTCACATCAGACTTAAGGAACCGCCTGCGCGCGCTTTACGCCCAATAATTCCGGACAACGCTTGCCACCTACGTATTACCGCGGCTGCTGGCACGTAGTTAGCCGTGGCTTCCTCGTCAGGTACCGTCAAGGTACCGCCCTGTTCGAACGGTACTTGTTCTTCCCTGACAACAGAGCTTTACGATCCGAAGACCTTCTTCGCTCACGCGGCGTTGCTCCGTCAGACTTTCGTCCATTGCGGAAGATTCCCTACTGCTGCCTCCCGTAGGAGTCTGGGCCGTGTCTCAGTCCCAGTGTGGCCGGTCACCCTCTCAGGTCGGCTACGCATCGTCGCCTTGGTGAGCCGTTACCTCACCAACTAGCTAATGCGCCGCGGGCCCATCCTGCAGTGACAGCTAAAAGCCGCCTTTCAACCGAAAACCATGCGGTTTTCGGTGTTATCCGGTATTAGCTCCGGTTTCCCGAAGTTATCCCAGTCTGCAGGGCAGGTTGCCCACGTGTTACTCACCCGTCCGCCGCTAACCTAAAGGAGCAAGCTCCCTTCGGTCCGCTCGACTTGCATGTATTAGGCACGCCGCCAGCGTTCGTCCTGAGCCAGGATCAAACTCTCCAAAAAAAGTTTGTCACCAAATGCTCTTTTAGAATCAACAGGCACGCTTTTCGTTTTGTTCAGTTTTCAAGGATCAATCAGGATTTCTATTTTATCAATCAAAAATTCATTTGTCAATGTTTTTTTATTTTGTATCTTAGCGACGAATATTATTTTACCATGATTGTTTATAATGTCAACACTTTTTTTGAAAATAAAAACACCCGCCTGTATACAGGTGTTTTTCAAGGGATAATCACCATTTTAATAATTACTAAAGCAGCTAATCCGGGGAGCCCCAATAAACCAGCAATAGATGATGTAACAATATTAATGGGCACGTGCAGACCGAAACTCGTCCCAAAAGAATTAACAAAAAAAAGTAGCAAGGCCCCGATCACAATTTTTATAAAAATACTCCCTATCCATTTCACCGGTTTCAAAGAAGCACCGGCAAGAAGCAGAAGGAATAAAAGCCCTAAAATGCAAATGATCATAATATAAGGCTCCATTATATAAAACCCACCTTCCTGTTTATTTCGGCTTTACTTTAACAATATGAAAGATTTCATATTGTTTAGAACTAAGAAAACAACAAACAGGAATGTGGCTGCTTCCTTCTACCTACTATTCCATCTTGATATTTCTCTTTTTGGCTTCTTTTAAAAGAAATAAATATTTTGCTTCTGCTAATTTTAAACTGCTAAGCACCTCAGGTGAAGGATCAAAGCTTTTTTCCACTAAACGCTTTTGATACTCCCAATGTTCCTTCAGCTCAATTAAATCTTGAAGAAGCAGCTGATCGAATTCTCTTCTCAACCATTGCTTTCGCCGAATAAACATGTCTGGCAAACTCCTTTTCTCTTCAAATCTCTCGTCTTCCCTCCAGCGCTTTTGAAAGTGTGACTTCGTCCGCGTATTCTAAATCACCGCCAACAGGCAGCCCATGAGCAATTCTTGTGATTTTTATGCCTGTAGGCTTTAAAAGGCGAGAGATATACATTGCTGTCGCTTCTCCCTCAATGTTCGGATTTGTTGCTAAAATTACTTCTTGAATTTCATCATTTTGCAGACGTTTTAGCAAATCAGGGATATTAATATCTTCAGGACCAATCCCGTCCATTGGCGAAATGGCGCCATGCAGAACATGATATAGACCGTTATATTCTTTCATTTTTTCCATTGCAATGACGTCTTTCGGGTCTTGAACCACACATATTATGCTTCTGTCGCGGCGCTCATCTTTGCAAAGATAACATGGATCTTCATCTGTAATATGACCGCAAATCGAGCAATATGATAAATTTCGTTTTGCATTGACAAGCGCTTTCGCGAAATCCAATACTGTTTCTTCCTTCATATTTAAAACAAAAAAGGCCAGACGAACGGCCGTTTTCGGACCAATTCCTGGCAGCTTCATAAAGCTATCAATAAGTTTTGATATCGGTTCTGGATATTGCATCGAATAGATCCTCCTAGAACAACCCAGGCAAATTCATACCTTTAGTAAATCTTCCCATCGTTTCGCTTGTTAACTCATCCACTTTGCGAAGAGCATCGTTTGTTGCTGCCAATACCAAATCTTGAAGCATTTCAATATCTTCAGGATCTACAACATCTTCATTGATTTTCACTTCTAAAATTTCCTTATGTCCGTTTGCAACAACCGTGACCATACCGCCGCCAGCAGTTCCCTCCACTTTTTTTTCAGCAAGCTCCTCCTGAGCCTTTTGCATCTCCTTTTGCATTTTTTGCATTTGCTTCATCATTTTTTGCATGTTTCCCATACCGCCACGCATCATCATATTATCTCCTCCATAAGCATTTATTTACTCTTTTATTTCAATCAGATCCGTGCCAACTAATTTTTTTGCTTCGGCAATAAGCGGATCTTCGTCTTCATGCTCCTGTTGATGTGCATCGTCTGATCGTTGATTGCGCAAATAATCCTCCCTTATTTTACCCCATTCTTTCTCCGGAACGCCAATCATCTCCATTTGACGTCCAATGAGTCCTTGTAAAATCGTTTGGAGGTTTGTTAATACATGATTTTGATTTTCCGCCACCATTTTACAATGGATTTCATATTTAAATTTTAGCACAAAAGCATATTCGCAAGCAGCAACTGGTTCACTTTCATTTAAAAGGGCTGCATGCGACACTTTATTTTGCTGCTTTAGCGTTGTTAACAGATCTCCCCATCGGCTTTTCACTAAATCCAAATCTTTTCGAGTAGCATTTCTCAAAATATCATAAATGCGGTCAACAGGCGTTTTATAACCGCTTTGGATTGTTTTTTGTACTTTTGCTTCTTGTTTAACAGGCGACTGTTCTTGAACTCCATGCTGAACTAATGAAGATATTGTGCGTTCAAGTTCCTGTATTCGATTAAGAAGTTCTTCATAATGAACTGAAGGCGGCTGCACACGCTCAGTTTGACATAATTTCACAATCGCTACTTCTACAAAAATACGGGGATGATTCGTCCATTTCATCTCCTGCTGGCTTTGATTCAAAACTTCAATCGTCTCATAAATTTGCTCAATAGGAATTTGTTCGCACAATGAAACGAACGCATCGTCTATTGCGACTCGTTCCATTACTTCCTCTAAGTTTGGAGCCGATTTATATAATAACATGTCGCGATAGTAATAAATGAGATCTTCAATTAATTTTAAAGGATCTTTCCCTTGATCCAACCATTCGTGGATAGTTTTTAAAGCTTCCGTAACATTGTTCTCAAAAATAAATCGGACCAAATTTGCGAGCATCTTATGAGAAACCGATCCAGTTATAAATAATACATCCTCCAATGTGACTTTATCATCGCTAAAAGAGATGGCTTGGTCCAACAGACTCAGTGCATCTCGCATCCCACCATCAGCCGAGCTCGCAATAACCTTTAACGCTTCCTCTTCAACCTTGATCGATTGATTTTCCACAATTTCCTTCATGCGACGTACGATGGATTGAACAGAAATACGCCGGAAATCAAAGCGTTGACATCTCGAAATAATGGTAAGCGGAATTTTATGAGGTTCAGTTGTAGCCAAAATAAAAATCACATGTTTTGGAGGTTCTTCAAGCGTTTTTAATAAAGCATTAAATGCTCCGATTGAAAGCATATGAACTTCATCAATAATATATACTTTATATTTGACCGCCGCAGGTGCAAATTTGACTTTATCGCGAATATCGCGAATTTCATCTACTCCATTATTAGAAGCTGCATCAATTTCAATAACGTCCGAAATCGATCCTTCCGTGATTCCTTTACATGCAGGACACTCATTACAAGGCTCTGCAATTGGTGCTTGTTGGCAGTTGACCGCTTTCGCAAATATTTTTGCAGCGCTTGTTTTACCTGTTCCTCTAGGACCTGTGAAAAGATAAGCATGCGAAAATTTATTTTGTAAAAGGGCATTTTGCAATGTTTTCGTGACGTGTTCTTGTCCCACGACATCACGAAACTGCTGTGGCCTCCATGCTCGGTATAAAGCCTGATAACTCAAGTAACGCCCTCCCCTTTATACAGTAATCTTTCATTTATTATACCTGATTGTTTAAACGAATGTAAGTTTTCCATAAGAAGGATAAAAAACTTATGAAAAAAATAAAACCGATCTCTGTAAAAACGTCTCCAGTTAAATAGACAGCACATGTAAACAGCCTGAGACCGATATTCATTAGGACTTTAAGCTGTTTCTCTTTTGAAGCCGTTGATAGTTATATTGCATAATGCATCCTTCATCTTTTCGGACGTGCGGAAAAAGTATGGATGAGACTTGAAATGGGACGGCGTATTCTGTATGGTTTTAGCCGCTAAGGATACTTTTGTTTCAAGATCTTCTTGGGGAGTTTTAAAGTCTTCCTAATATTTTCTTCATTTCTTTCTGCTTAAAGTGTTTTCCCCATCATGCATCAATCCATATTTTAAACCAATGTCCTCATTACATTTTTTAAGCTTTACATCATACGCTGTTCATATTTCTCTCATCAAAAAAATCCCCTTATAGTTGACAGACTTTTCTTTTTCTGCCTACTATAAGGGGATCTTATTGTTTGATATAATAACTGCCGTGCACCTTCTGTCGATTAGCAACCCTAGGCGTTACTCAAGCAGTTAGCTCAGTTCAGGCAACCCTGCGGCACATGAGAGCTTCCACTTAATGCTGCTTCCTTCCGGACCTGACATGGTTCATGGATTCTCATTGCACAGGACCCAAACGTCAACACCACTTACTTGAGGCAGACCCTAAAATATACTAACCTCGAGAAGGAATTCGGCCTCGCTAGAGCGGATTGCGAGTACAGGGCACCGCTACCTCCCCGCTTAGCACGGCAAAGTTTAAACCGATTTTCACTTTGCGCCGTTTAAGGACGCAAATTTAGTATATATGTTTTTTCGAGAAAATGCAACGCTTCCCAATATGTTAAAAAATTCAATTGTTTTTATTTTTCATTTTCAACCGTTTTTTCTCTTCCCGCAACTTTTGAAAAAAACAGGTTAACATTTCACTGCATTGCTCCTGCTTCACGCCTGAAATTACTTCTGTTTGATGATTGAAACGAGGTTCATTTAATAAATTCATTAACGTTCCTGCACAACCAGCCTTCGGATCGAAAGCGCCGAAAACTACACGTTCAATTCTTGACATTACAATCGCTCCTGCACACATTGGACATGGCTCAAGCGTCACATATAGCGTCGAGTTCTCGAGTCTCCACGTTCGAAGCTTCCTGCACGCCTCATCAATTGCCAATATTTCCGCATGAGCGATTGACCTCTGCTCGGTTTCCCTCAAATTATGAGCTTTTGCAACCACTACATCATCTACAACAAGCACAGCACCAATCGGAACCTCGCCAATCTTTTCCGCCTTCTTCGCCTCTTCAATTGCTAAAGTCATATAATATTCGTCTTTAGTCATTTTTTGCTCCTCATCCTATCGATATAATTTCATCTTAAAAAAAGTGCGGGTTCCTTTCAACCTTTTCCAAAAGCATGTTTTCTGCGATGAAAACATAAAATTTACAAACAGTTTTTACAGGAGGTCATGATTTTGCTAATTCATGTTGTTCAATCTGGGCAAACGCTTTATTCCATTGCACAAACATATGGAACATCTATAACAGCCATCGTTGAAGCAAATGAAATTCCTAATCCTGATCAGCTTGTTGTAGGTCAAGCAATTGTTATTCCAATCATCGGACAATTTTACACCGTTCAACGGGGAGACAGCCTTTGGAGCATTTCAAGAAAATTTGGTACGTCTGTATTTGAGCTTGCAGCAGTAAATGGACTGAATATAAATCAATTATTGCCTATTGGCCTTCGATTATATATCCCAGAACGGCCTAAACGGCAAGCAGAATTTAATGTATATTTAGAACCGCTTGGTGCTCAAGTCAGCCAAAATCTCGAAGACAGCGCAAGAGAGACTGCCCCTTATTTAACCTACCTTACCCATTTTAGCTTTCAAGCACAACGTGACGGTTCTTTAAAAGAGCCACCGATTGGGAACTTGCAAACTATTGCTAATGAACAAAATTTAGTGTTTTCAATGGCTGTCACAAATTTGGAGAACAATCAATTTAGTGCAGAGTTAGGGCATATATTGCTGACAGACGATGATGTACAAACTAAATTTTTAAATAATATTATTGCCACAGCAAAAAAATATCAGTTTCGAGATATTCACTTTGATTTTGAATATTTGTTTCCTGCCGACCGGGAAGCCTATAATCAATTTTTGCGAAGGGCGAGAGACAGGATTCACAGTGAAGGGTGGTTCATTTCCTCTGCATTAGCCCCTAAAACAAGCGCAGAGCAAAAAGGACAATGGTACGAGGCCCACGACTATAAAGCACATGGAGAAATTGTGGATTGGGTCGTCATTATGACATATGAATGGGGGTACAGCGGCGGACCGCCAATGGCTGTTTCTCCTATCGGCCCAGTCCGTGATGTACTCGAATATGCCGTTACGGAGATTCCTCCACAGAAAATTATGATGGGACAAAATTTATACGGTTATGACTGGACTCTTCCCTTTGTGCAAGGCGGGCCTTACGCAAAAGCGATAAGTCCGCAGCAGGCGATTCAGCTTGCATCAAAATACAATGCAGAAATCAAATTTGATGAAGAAGCCCAAGCCCCTACTTTTCGATATACGGATGAAAACCAAAAGGTTCATGAAGTTTGGTTTGAAGATGCCCGTTCCATACAAGCCAAATTCGATCTTGTAAAAGAGCTGCATTTGCGAGGTGTCAGCTATTGGAAACTAGGAATTTCGTTTCCGCAAAATTGGCTGTTGATTATCGATAATTTTCAAGTTGTAAAAAAATAAATACTTCTTTATAAACAACTATTGATCAAATGATCTTAAATATGAGGAATTTCTGTTTTGTTTTTCAAAAAAATAAAAGAGGTGCCTAATAAGTTGCTTTTCAGCTTATAGACGCCCCTTTAACGTTTATATCGATGATTTTTGTTTTCCATGAGGATTAGCCATTTTGTTTTAAAAAATAAAAAATTCGTTACAGCCCGTAACGAATTTAGCCAATCTCCAATTTATGCGCACTCGGTAAATAATGGCGGAGGAGGAGGGATTCGAACCCCCGCGCGGTTTGACCCGCCTCTCGGTTTTCAAGACCGACCCCTTCAGCCAGACTTGGGTACTCCTCCATATGACATGGACTAATATAGCACAGTATAAAATGTATGTCAATAAACTCATAAAAGTTATCAAATAATTTTTTTCCTTAAACGCTTCTTTACAAAGAAGCTTATTTTTTTAAATAGAAAAAATTAAAAAATTCGAAAAAAAATCGATTGTATTTCATTCATCATGTTATAAACTTGTATTGCAAGTTAATTTAAAGCGCTCACAAATGGACACTAGTTTTTTCGGGACATGAACAAAGGCATCTTTTCCCCGCAATCGGCTGCTATCTTTGCATTGATTTGCCGCGCTTTTAAAACAGCATGTATAAAAACAACTGAAGCCTAGTGCAAAACGTAAATCCCTTAAAAAATCAGAGTGAGAAGCTTGCGGATGACTAGAGGAGGACGGAGAAAAATATGTATGATTATGTAATTGTCGGCGGAGGAATAGTCGGCTTATCCACTGCATTGGCAATATATGAACTACACCCAAACGCAAAAGTGGCAATAATCGAAAAAGAAAATAAAGTTGCCTCCCATCAAACGGGTCATAACAGCGGGGTGATCCATTCCGGTATATATTACAAGCCCGGGAGCTATAAGGCGCAGCTTGCGAAAAAAGGTAATCAGGCAATGATCATGTTTTGCCAAAAATACGATATCCCTTATGAAGTCTGCGGCAAAGTAATCGTTGCCAGCGATGAACATGAGCGGGAGGAGCTTGAGAAGCTGTTCCAACGCGGATTAAAAAACGGCCTCAATATCCGGAAAATTTCAAAGGAGGAGCTTCATGAATTTGAACCTTATGTGAATGGAATAGAAGCCATTCATGTTCCATCAACAGGTATTGTAAATTTCCGTCTTGTTAGTGAACGGATGGCAGATTTAATCCTCGAAAAGGGCGGGGAGATCTTTTTAAACGAAAAAGTAGAAGTGATTCATGAAAAAAAACAAGAAGTTATCGTTGAAACAGCAAACAAAACCTTTCAAAGCCGATTTTTTATAAATTGTGCAGGACTTAACAGCGATCGTATTGCTAAAATAGCAAATCTGTATACGGATGTGAAAATTGTTCCATTCCGTGGAGAATATTATATGTTAAATCCGCAAAAATCATATTTAGTTAAAAACTTAATCTATCCTGTACCAAATCCTAATTTTCCATTTTTAGGCGTTCACTTTACTAGAATGATTGACGGATCTATAGATATAGGTCCAAATGCTGTTTTAAGCTTGAAAAGAGAAGGGTATAAAAAAAGCGACGCAAATATGAAAGATTTATTTGAAGTATTAACGTTCCCCGGTTTTTGGAAATTAGCAGGTCAATATATGAAAGAAGGACTCGAAGAAATGATTCGATCGATGTCAAAGAAAAAGTTTGTCGAAAATGTTCAAAAACTCATGCCCGATATTACAGAAGAAGATTTGCTGCCTGGACCATCTGGTGTCCGAGCTCAAGCTTTAAGTAAAGACGGGGCTTTAATCGATGATTTTTATATTGTACCAACGAAACGGTCCATTCATGTGCTGAACGCTCCATCTCCTGCAGCGACAGCATCCATTGAAATAGGAAGAACAATTGCCAAACAAATGATACAACGGCAGCCTATATAAAATACATTTGTACATAAAAGGGGGATATGGAAGAACCCCTCCTACCCCCTTTCATTTTTTCTATTCAGTAAGAATTACTTTTTACTAATTACTGTTTTATTTCCCATATATGGACGCAGCACTTCCGGAATGACGACAGATCCGTCTTCTTGCTGGTAATTTTCCAAAATGGCTGCTACTGTACGACCTATTGCAAGCCCAGAACCATTTAACGTATGCACATGCTCAGGCTTTGCTTTCGGATCCCGTCGGAACCGTATATTCGCCCGGCGAGCCTGAAACGCTTCAAAGTTGCTGCAAGAAGAAATTTCACGATATGTTTGATAGCTTGGAAGCCATACTTCAAGATCATATTTTTTTGCTGCCGTAAAGCCTAAATCAGCTGTACACATGCTCATAACTCGATATGGAAGTCCTAACAGCTTCAATACGTTTTCAGCATGACTTGTTAATTTTTCTAATTCCTCATAAGAATCTTCAGGCTTTACAATTTTCACAAGCTCCACTTTGTTAAATTGATGCTGGCGAATAAGGCCGCGCGTATCTCTTCCGGCCGCCCCTGCCTCAGAACGGAAGCAAGCGCTGTACGCTACATAATTGATTGGAAGCTGCTTCTCCTGTAAAATTTCATCACGGTGCAAATTTGTGACAGGAACTTCCGCTGTTGGTATTAAGAAATAATCCTCACCTTGAATTTTAAAAGCGTCTTCCTCAAACTTCGGAAGCTGTCCTGTTCCGATCATGCTTGTACGGTTCACTATATACGGAGGCAAAACTTCCTCATAGCCATGTTCTTCAACGTGCAAATCTATCATAAAACTGATAAGCGCCCTTTCTAATCTTGCGCCCAAACCTTTATAAAATACAAAGCGGCTGCCGGTCACCTTGCCGGCTCTTTCAAAATCGAGAATTCCTAATTGGTCGGCAATTTCCCAATGAGGTTTTGGTTCAAAACGAAAGGTCGGGATTTCTCCCCATTTGCGGACTTCTACATTATCTTCCTCTGAATCGCCGACTGGAACGCTCTCATGCGGAATGTTTGGAATCGACAAAATCAAGGTTTCTAACTTTTCTTCAATCTCTTTTAATTCCTCATCAAGTGTTTTGATGCGTTCTCCTACTTGACGCATTTCTTGAATTAAATGATCTGTGTCTTTCTTTTCTCTTTTCAATTCGGCGATTTTAGAAGATACTTCATTTCTTTTGCTTTTTAATTCTTCCGTCGTAACAATTAGTTCACGACGCTTTTTATCCAAGTCAACAAATTGATCAAAATCAGTTAAATCCTCTCCACGGTGTTCAAGCTTCTTTTTTATTTCTTCAAAATTTGACCGTAAAAATTTCATATCAAGCATCATGGACACTCCTTTCGCTTTTATATTCAAAATAAAAACTCCCGTCCAAAAAGGGACGAGAGTATACCCGCGTTGCCACCCTGCTTGAAGGCATCAGCCTTCCACTTACAAAGGTAACGGTTTTTGCCGTAAATGCTTACTAACAAAAACTTGCATTCAGCATTTCACTCAAGGACGGATTCACAAGCGTTTTTCACTGGTTTCCACCAACCACCAGCTCTCTTAAGAAAAACAACTTGCTACTAGTTCCTCTCATTGCTTTAGATCTATTTATATTCATAAATTTACTATAAGTTTAGGGTTTGTTCAACTTTTTTATGCATGAACTTTCTCGTTTGATTCCTTCACCATATTTAAAAAATATTGCACAAATCGATGATCATCCGTCAATTCCGGATGGAATGAACATCCAAGAATGTGGCCTTGTCGAACAGCAACAATTCGATCCTCATGTTTTGCTAAAATTTCAACATTTTCTCCTGCTTCTACAATATGCGGAGCGCGAATAAACACACCTATAAAATCGTCCCCAACTCCTGCAATGGTTAATTCCGCTTCAAAACTTTCACGCTGACGGCCGAAAGAATTCCGTTCAACGACCACATCCAATACACCAAGGTGCGGTTCATCTTGTCCCACAATTTGCTTCGCCAGCAAAATAAGACCAGCACATGTACCGAAAACAGGTTTTCCTCCCTTTATAAATTCTTTCAAAGGGTCCATCAACCCATACTTTTCAATCAATCTTCTCATTGTCGTGCTTTCGCCGCCTGGTAAAATAAGTCCATCGATATTTTGCAATTGTTCGGATTTTTTAATTTTTACGCCTTCTGCACCACAAGCTTCGATTGACTGAATATGCTCCCTCACAGCACCTTGGAGTGCCAAAACTCCTACTTTCATTTTGTATTCTCCTTTACCAACCACGTTCTTGCATACGATGTTCCGGAAGCAATGAAGAAATATCGATCCCTTTCATCGCAGTTCCAAGATCTTTCGATAAATGAGCGATTAATTCATAATCCTCATAGTGTGTGGTCGCTTCCACAATTGCCCGGGCATACTTTCCTGGATTTTCAGATTTAAAAATACCTGAGCCGACAAACACACCATCTGCACCAAGCTGCATCATCAACGCTGCGTCAGCAGGTGTTGCAACGCCGCCAGCAGCAAAATTCACGACAGGGAGTCGTCCTTCCTTTTTAATTTGTAGCAGCACTTCATACGGGGCTCCTAAATTTTTTGCTTCCGTCATTAGCTCATCTTCGCTCATGCCGACAATTTTCCGAACCTGTGCATTCACTTTCCGCATGTGACGAACTGCTTCTACAATGTTGCCAGTTCCCGGTTCGCCCTTCGTTCTGAGCATGGAAGCACCTTCTCCAATTCGGCGAGCTGCTTCTCCTAAATCACGGCAGCCACAAACAAATGGAACCGTAAATTCCCGCTTATTTATATGAAACTCTTCATCAGCCGGTGTCAACACTTCACTTTCATCAATATAATCAACACCGAGCGCTTCTAATACTCGAGCTTCTACAATATGTCCAATACGGCATTTTGCCATTACTGGAATCGTAACCGCGTTCATGACCTCTTCAATAATCGTCGGATCAGCCATGCGGGCAACCCCGCCTGCCGCACGAATGTCAGCAGGAACTCTTTCCAGCGCCATGACGGCAACCGCACCTGCTTCTTCAGCAATTTTGGCCTGTTCTGCATTGACCACATCCATGATGACGCCGCCTTTTTGCATTTCGGCCATTCCCCTTTTTACTCGATCAGTACCTGTAATTGCCATTTCTATAGTTCCTCCTTAATGATACATTCAAATGCATACGTCTATTTTATCCTAATTTTTATAAAATTCCTATCAAATTTCAAGGATTTCTTTTATTTTAAATATAGTAAAAACCCCCAACAAAATGTTAGGAGTTATGCATTAAAACCAGCTTTTTACCATGTTTGCTGCTCCGTTCCATACATCACCAAAAAAACTACCAATGCCTCTCATTGATAATACAAACCAGTTAGCTTTTTCGACTTTTGTTTTTGTCACTACATCAACTTTCGCTTCGGATTCACCTGTTACAAATCCGTAATCCTGGCTGTTCCCTTTATATTCTACGGACATATACCCGACCTTGGCGCCCTTTTTAATTGGTGCAGTCAGCTCTCCGTTCGCAGTTAAAAGCTTTTTATCTAAAACATATTTCGGCTCATACTGGTCTTTTTCCCCACGTTTAATAGGGAGCTTTAAAGAATCTTTTGTTTCTATTTCTACTTTTTTCTCTTTTCCTTTTACAACAGATACAGTTGATTTATTTTTTATTTGATATTGCGCAGGAAATAATTCCTCAATGGAAAAATTGCTGAAAACATAGTCCATTAGTTTTCTAGTTTCACTAAAACGATGTACGTAATTGTTGCTCCCTTTACCTTTCGCATTCATAACAACTGTGATGATTCGCATTCCGTTCCGTTCGGCTGTTCCCGTAAAGCAGGAGCCCGCAAAATCGGTATATCCTGTTTTTAACCCGTCTACACCTTCTGTACCATAAACTAATCCAGGCAGCATCCAGTTCCAGTTTTCCATTTTAATCTCATCATCCGTACCTTCTCGAAAAGCTTTTCTCGTAATTTTGGCCGTTTCTAAAATCTCAGGATACTCCTTTAAAAGATGGTACGCAAGGCTGGCAACGTCTCTCGCAGACATTACATTTTCTTCTTCCTCACCTGTTCCTTCCGGATGCATCCCCATTAAGTCTCTATTGTTTAAACCTGTCGCATTTACAAACTTCGTATGCTTCAAGCCTAGTTCTTTCGCTTTTTCATTCATCATTTTCACAAAATTTGTTTCCGATCCACCGATCACTTCTGCCACTGCAATCGCCGCACCATTTGCAGAATAAATGGCCATTGCTTCATATAACTCTTTTATTGTATAACTTCCATCTTTTCTTAAAGGGACATTGGATAAACTGCGATTTTGGGAAATTTTGTAAACATAATCACTTGGACGATATGTTTGATCCCAAGAAACTTTCTTTTCATGGATCGCTTCCAGCAGCAAGTATTCAGTCATCATTTTTGTCATACTTGCAACTCCAAGAGTTTTATCAATATTTTTTCCGTACACAATTTTCCCTGTAGAGGCTTCAACGGCAATGGCTGCAGAGGCATTGATGCCCAATGGGTCATTTTCTTCAGCATTTATTTTGGGAGACAAAGGGGAAAATGCCGTCATCAATAAAAACGTGATGACGAGAGCCGAGATGAATTTTTTCGTGAAGTGCACCATGATTACCTCCATTTATTTGAAAATATCTATTTTAAAAAATAATTAATAGTTAACACAACAAAATTGATTTTAACATACATCTTATAAAAAAAATAGACAGAGTCTCTACTCTGTCTAAAAGTCGTAATTTTTTAAATAAGACTATTGAACTGTCAGTTGTTAAGAAATGGAATAATTAGGAGCCTCTTTTGTAATTTGAACATCATGCGGATGGCTTTCTCTTAATCCTGCACCAGTCATCCGGATAAATTGTGAATGCTCACGGAGCTCATATAAATTTTTTGCTCCGCAATATCCCATACCTGATCTCACACCGCCGACAAGTTGGTAAATTGTCTCTGCCAACGGTCCTTTATATGGGATGCGGCCTTCAATTCCTTCTGGAACAAATTTTTTGTTGTCTTCTTGGAAATAACGGTCTTTGCTACCTTTTTCCATCGCTGCAACTGAACCCATGCCGCGATATACTTTAAATCGACGCCCTTGGTAAATTTCTGTTTCTCCCGGGCTTTCAGATGTACCTGCAAGCAAACTTCCTAACATGACGGCATGTCCACCTGCAGCCAATGCTTTTACAATATCTCCTGAATATTTTATTCCGCCATCAGCAATGATAGCTACTCCGTGCTTTCTTGCTTCTGTCGCACAATCATATATGGCTGTAATTTGCGGCACCCCAACACCTGCTACCACACGAGTAGTACAAATGGAACCAGGGCCAATTCCAACCTTCACAATGTCTGCTCCAGCTTCTATGAGAGCTCTCGTTCCTTCAGCTGTTGCAACATTTCCTGCAATAATATTTAAATCTGGATAAGCATCACGAATTTTCCTTACTGTTTCTAAAACTCCTTTTGAATGTCCATGCGCCGTATCCACGACAATAACATCCACATTTGCTTCCACTAGTTTTTTAACGCGCAGCATCGTATCAGATGTTACACCTACTGCAGCGCCGACGATCAATCTTCCATGGGCATCTTTAGCTGAATTTGGAAACTCAATTACTTTTTCAATATCTTTAATCGTAATAAGGCCTTTTAATATGCCTTTATCATCTACAATCGGGAGCTTTTCAATTTTATATTTTTGCAAAACTTTTTCAGCTTCTTCCAATGTTGTGCCTACAGGAGCTGTAACTAGATTTTCTTTCGTCATCACTTCAGAAATTTTTGTAGAATAATCTTGTATAAAACGTAAATCTCTGTTTGTAATAATACCTACAAGCTTTTGTTCCTCTGCATTGTTCACAATCGGAACACCAGAAATCCGATATTTGCTCATTAAATGTTCCGCATCATATACTTGATGGTCCGGAGTAAGGAAAAACGGATCTGTAATAACACCGCGCTCAGAACGTTTTACTTTATCTACTTGCTCAGCTTGCTGTTCAATCGACATATTTTTATGGATAATGCCCAATCCTCCTTGGCGCGCCATAGCAATCGCCATTTCTGATTCGGTAACAGTATCCATTCCTGCGCTGATAATTGGAATATTCAATTTTAACGTCTTCGTGAGCTCAACACTTAAGTCCACATCACGCGGCAAAACCTCTGACTTGGCAGGAATTAACAAAACATCATCGAACGTTAAGCCTTCCTTTAAAAATTTTGATTCCCACATTATTAAAACCCCCTAATCACGGCAAAATATTATATGTAGATTAACAATTGCTAAAGATGCTGTCAAGAAATCCACAAAGAATTTAAATTTTTAGAATAGTTGTTATGGAGGGGTCTCATTGTCGATTTGGAATTTTTATTCATCATTTCACTCTGCTCAAACAGTCCAACGGCTGCTTACCAAACATTATCAAAAACTTAACGTGCATGAGCCTGAACAAACATCTTATCAAAACTGCTATACATTTATTTATTTTTTAAAACATGGAGAAAATTATTACAAAATGGCTGATACAGCCCCGATCATGATCAAACCGGTTTTAGCTTTTTACGGCATCAGCCAGCTGATAAAGGCACTGCTTCTGACAGTCGATGCTCATTATCCTTCCTCTTCAGCTGTTTTATCCCATGGGGTATCAACAAGGAAACGAAAAAAACATAATTATAACTTTTTAAAAGATGAAGTTAAGGTGCAAAAAAATGGTTTATATCGCCATGCTGCCCTCAATCTTTTTCAATTAAATCACACGCCTGGAGAAAAATTTTCCATGGATTCCCTTTTGAAAAGAATCCCCGAATTAAGCGATCTATATCAGTTTCATTTACAAATCCCAACGACCATCCCAATTGAGACAAATGACACATTCATCATTGTACATAAAGAAATAGCAAATCGTTACTGTATTACCTCTAAGCGTCTTGCTGAGATTTTACAAAGCCAGCTTCATTGGATGCTTTCAAACGAAGATGTAGATTCACTTTATTTTTCCCATTCAGCCGAATTTCACTATTTATGGAAATCCTCCTATTTATTCAACTTTTATAATAAACAATATTATCTGCCGGCTGCGAAAGAAGATATAAAATTAATGCCGGAAATATTAATCCACTACCTTGTGCTTTATAACTTAAGCATGATTTCCCGATATGAAACCGAATGGCTGTATGATCTTATGTATAACCATCATAGTGATGATTACGTTTTTATTCATCAATTTATGGAAATCACATTAAAAAAAATTCCTTGGTTAACCTTAATGTATTTAAACCATATTTTCAATGGATAAAAGCAGCCAACGGTAGTTGTGCTGCTTCTTTAACAAAAATATGATTATATACAAAAAAAGCAGCTGTTTTGCTGCTTTTTGTTTTTGCCTGGCAGCGTCCTACTCTCGCAAGGGACAAACCCTCACTACCATCGGCGCTGAAGAGCTTAACTTCCGTGTTCGGGATGGGAACGGGTGTGACCTCTTCGCCATTGCCACCAAGCAATTTTTTTCTATTCATTGTTCCATTCAGTTCGATGGACAACTACTATTATAACTTTTTGATCGCAGTTGTCAACACTTTTTTGAATATCATTCTTTCAAAACTAGATAACGGTTCCTTCACGAATAGATGCTCTTTCTTGGTTAAGTCCTCGATCGATTAGTATCCGTCAGCTCCACGTGTCACCACGCTTCCACCTCGGACCTATCTACCTCGTCATCTTCAAGGGATCTTACTCGCTTTTAGCGATGGGAAATCTCATCTTGAGGGGGGCTTCACGCTTAGATGCTTTCAGCGCTTATCCCTTCCGCACATAGCTACCCAGCGGTGCCCCTGGCGGGACAACTGGTACACCAGCGGTGCGTCCATCCCGGTCCTCTCGTACTAAGGACAGCTCCTCTCAAATTTCCTGCGCCCGCGACGGATAGGGACCGAACTGTCTCACGACGTTCTGAACCCAGCTCGCGTACCGCTTTAATGGGCGAACAGCCCAACCCTTGGGACCGACTACAGCCCCAGGATGCGATGAGCCGACATCGAGGTGCCAAACCTCCCCGTCGATGTGGACTCTTGGGGGAGATCAGCCTGTTATCCCCGGGGTAGCTTTTATCCGTTGAGCGATGGCCCTTCCATGCGGAACCACCGGATCACTAAGCCCGACTTTCGTCCCTGCTCGACTTGTAGGTCTCGCAGTCAAGCTCCCTTCTGCCTTTGCACTCTCCGAATGATTTCCAACCATTCTGAGGGAACCTTTGGGCGCCTCCGTTACCTTTTAGGAGGCGACCGCCCCAGTCAAACTGCCCACCTGACACTGTCTCCCGCCCCGATCAGGGGCGCGGGTTAGAATGTCAGTACAGCCAGGGTAGTATCCCACCGTCGCCTCAGCGCAAGCTGGCGCTCACGCGTCTCTGGCTCCTACCTATCCTGTACAAGCTGTACCCACATTCAATATCAGGCTGCAGTAAAGCTCCACGGGGTCTTTCCGTCCTGTCGCGGGTAACCTGCATCTTCACAGGTACTATAATTTCACCGAGTCTCTCGTTGAGACAGTGCCCAGATCGTTACGCCTTTCGTGCGGGTCGGAACTTACCCGACAAGGAATTTCGCTACCTTAGGACCGTTATAGTTACGGCCGCCGTTTACTGGGGCTTCGGTTCGCACCTTCGCTTTTCGCTAAGCGCTCCCCTTAACCTTCCAGCACCGGGCAGGCGTCAGCCCCTATACTTCACCTTACGGTTTCGCAGAGACCTGTGTTTTTGCTAAACAGTCGCCTGGGCCTTTTCACTGCGGCTCATCATGGCTTATCACCTTGATGAGCACCCCTTCTCCCGAAGTTACGGGGTCATTTTGCCGAGTTCCTTAACGAGAGTTCTCTCGCTCACCTTAGGATTCTCTCCTCGCCTACCTGTGTCGGTTTGCGGTACGGGCACCTCTCACCTCGCTAGAGGCTTTTCTTGGCAGTGTGGAATCGGGAACTTCGGTACTTCCTTTCCCTCGCCATCACAGCTCAGCCTTCCGGCAAGCGGATTTGCCTGCTTGCCAGCCTAACTGCTTGGACGCGCACATCCAGCCGCGCGCTTGCCCTATCCTCCTGCGTCCCCCCATTGCTCAAACGGTGAGGAGGTGGTACAGGAATATCAACCTGTTGTCCATCACCTACGCCTTTCGGCCTCGGCTTAGGTCCCGACTAACCCTGAGCGGACGAGCCTTCCTCAGGAAACCTTAGGCTTTCGGCGGAGGGGATTCTCACCCCTCTTTC
>NZ_CP134501.1:0-7500 GCF_031760945.1 Aeribacillus composti | reverse complement strand
TTACGTCCCATTGAAGAAATATCATTGACATCCATGCGAATCAGAACGCCGTTCCCAGTAATGATCATTAAATCTTCGTCACCGCGAACAGCTTTTACAGAAACTACCGATCCATTTTTAGGAGTAATGTTGCATGTTTTTAAACCTTTGCCGCCCCGGGTTTGGATTCGGTACTCGCTTTCGTGCGTACGTTTTCCGTACCCATTTTCAGTTACGACTAATACATCGACACCTGGGTCCAGCACTTCCATGCCGACAACTTCATCATTTTTTTCCAACGTAATTCCCTTTACGCCCGTAGCTGTGCGGCCCATTGACCGGACATCTTGTTCATGAAAACGAATTAACATTCCATTTTTTGTTCCAATTACAATATCTTTTGTACCATCTGTCAAATGTACGGAGATAAGCTCGTCCCCTTCGCGTAAGTGCAGCGCAATTAAACCGCTGTTACGTATATTGGAAAATTGAGAAAGCGGTGATCGTTTACATATTCCTTCTTTTGTCGCAAAAAATAAAAACCAATCATCAACAAATCCTGGAACAGGGATGATGGCATTGATCCATTCATCTTGGTCTATTTCCAATAAATTAATGATCGGAAGCCCTTTAGCTGTTCGTCCATATTCAGGGATTTCATATCCTTTTGCTCGATAAACTTTTCCTTTATTTGTAAAAAATAAAATAGTATCGTGTGTACATGTTGTTAAAAGATGCTCAACAAAGTCGTCAGCATTAGTTCCCATTCCTTGAATGCCTCTTCCGCCACGCTTTTGACTGCGGTAAGTAGAAACAGGGAGGCGCTTAATATAGCCTTTATGGGTAAGCGTAATGACAATATTCTCTTTTGGAATCAAATCTTCGTCTTCAAAAGATTCTAAACCAGTTGCGATTATTTCTGTACGGCGTTCATCATTAAAACGCTCTTTTATTTCTTCCAATTCCTCGCGAATAATGTCTAAAACCTTTTCTTCGTTGGCTAATATACCTTTTAACTCTTCAATTAGCTTTATAAGCTCATTATATTCCTCTTCTATTTTTTCTCGTTCAAGGCCTGTCAGGCGCTGGAGCCGCATATCCAAGATGGCCTGTGCCTGCTTTTCCGTTAAGCTGAATTTTTCCATTAATCCTTCGCGGGCAATATCTGTTGTTTTGGAGCTTCGAATCAGGTTAATCACTTCATCGATATGATCTAATGCAATTCTTAACCCTTCCAAAATATGCGCTCGCGCTTCAGCCTTTCTTAATTCAAAAGCAGTACGTCTTCTAATAACGACTTTTTGATGATCTAAATAATGCTCTAAAATTTGTTTTAAATTTAATACTTTCGGTTCTCCGTCTACTAAAGCAAGCATATTAATTCCAAAGCTTGTTTGTAATGCCGTCTGTTTATATAAATTATTCAAAAGCACGTTGACATTTGCATCTCTCCGAACTTCGATGACAATGCGCATACCTTTTCTATCAGATTCATCTCTTAAATCGGAGATACCGTCAATTTTTTTCTCACGGACAAGCTCTGCAATCTTTTCAATAAGTTTTGCTTTATTTACTTGGTACGGAATCTCAGTCACTATAATTGCCTGTTTCCCGTTTTCTCTTTCTTCAATTTCAACCTTTGCCCGGAGCGTGATCGATCCTCGTCCGGTCTCATAAGCTTTTCGAATGCCGCTTTTCCCCATTATTTGTCCTGCCGTCGGAAAGTCCGGTCCAGGAATGATTTCCATTAGCTCTCCAATGGTGATGTCTGGATTTTTACTTAATGCCAGAACACCGTCGATTACTTCGCCGATTTGATGTGGAGGAATGTTGGTCGCCATTCCTACTGCAATTCCGGATGCGCCATTTACGAGCAAGTGCGGGAAACGGGAAGGAAGAACGACAGGCTCCTTTTCCGATCCGTCATAATTATCTTGATAATCAATGGTGTCTTTATTAATGTCACGCAAAAGTTCCATTGAAATTTTTGACATTCTCGCCTCTGTATAACGCATCGCAGCTGCGGCGTCTCCATCAACGGATCCAAAGTTTCCGTGACCATCCACCAGCATATAGCGATAGTTAAAATCTTGGGCCATTCTCACCATCGTCTCGTAAACAGCTGAATCTCCGTGTGGATGGTACTTACCGATCACATCTCCTACAATCCTTGCAGATTTTTTATACGGTTTATCCGGAGTCATGCCAAGGTCATGCATGGCATAAAGAATCCTCCGGTGAACAGGCTTAAGTCCGTCACGGACGTCAGGTAAGGCGCGCGACACGATGACGCTCATCGCATAATCGAGGAAGGATGAACGCATTTCTTGGCTTATATTGACTTCCTGTATTTGCGATTCTTTGTTTTCAGCCATTTTTTATTACCTCCGTAAAAAGCAATTCCCAAACCTCACTTAATGGAGAAATCAAAATGAGAATGGGGTGAACAAATCGATTAAATATCCAAATTTTTTACATAGCGTGCATTTTCTTCAATAAACTGGCGGCGAGGCTCAACTTTATCTCCCATTAAAATTTCAAACGTTTCATCCGCATCGATCGCATCCTGCAACGTTACTTGCAGCAGTGTTCTAGTTGACGGATTCATTGTTGTTTCCCAAAGCTGCTCAGCATTCATTTCTCCAAGTCCTTTGTAGCGTTGAATGCTTGGCTTCGGTTGGCTTGGAAGATTGGACAAAATTTTATTGAGTTGACGATCATTGTACGCATATTCAACCTTTTTGCCTTGTTGAATTCTATATAAAGGAGGCTGCGCAATATAAACATATCCTTTTTCAATAATTCCCCTCATGTACCGATAGAAAAAGGTAAGCAGCAATGTACGAATATGCGCTCCATCCACATCGGCATCCGTCATGATCACTACTTTATGGTATCTCGCCTTCGAAACATCGAAATCTTCGCCAATCCCTGTTCCAATGGCAGTGATTATAGCACGCACTTCATTGTTAGATAATATTTTGTCAAGACGTGCTTTCTCAACATTTAAAATTTTTCCTCTCAAGGGCAAAATAGCTTGGAAATGTCTGTCCCGTCCCTGCTTTGCAGAACCGCCGGCAGAATCACCCTCAACGACAAACAATTCTGAGATGGATGGATCTTTTGACGAACAATCTGCTAATTTCCCAGGCAAATTTGAAACTTCTAATGCGCTTTTTCTTCTCGTTAATTCCCTTGCTTTTTTGGCAGCTAAACGGGCTCTTGCCGCCATCAGACCTTTTTCCACAATTTTTTTGGCTGTTTGCGGATGCTCAAAAAGAAACGTTTCGAACATTTCCGAGAAAATGGAATCAGTAATTGTTCTTACTTCGGAATTCCCGAGCTTTGTTTTCGTTTGTCCCTCAAATTGAGGATTAGGATGTTTGACAGAAATGATCGCGGTTAACCCCTCACGAACATCTTCACCTGATAAATTTTGATCGTTTTCTTTAATAGATCCAGTTTTTCTAGCGTAATCATTAATGACGCGAGTTAAGGCAGTTTTAAAGCCGGATTCGTGAGTACCGCCCTCATAAGTGTGAATATTATTAGCAAAAGAGTAAATATTACTTGTATATCCATCATTGTATTGAAGAGCGATTTCTATTTTTATTCCATCTCTGTCTCCTTCAATGTAAATCGGTTCTTCATGAAGAACCTCTTTTGTACGGTTGAGATGCTTTACATAGGAGATAATGCCGCCTTCATAGTAATATAAATTTTGCCGTCCTTTTTCGTCCCGCTTATCTTCTAATGTAATCTTGATTCCACGGTTTAAAAAGGCAAGTTCTCGCAAACGCGACGCCAACGTATCATAATCATATTCAGTTGTTTCTTTAAAAATTTCAGGATCAGGCTTGAAATGCACAATGGTTCCTGTCGTATCCGTTTTTCCGACAATTTTCAAATCTTCACAAGGGACACCTCGGCGATATTTTTGATAGTAAATATTTCCATCACGATGAACAAATACCTCCAGTTCTGTTGACAGTGCATTCACAACTGAAGCTCCTACACCGTGGAGTCCACCAGAAACTTTATAGCCTCCGCCTCCGAATTTTCCTCCGGCATGAAGTACAGTCATGATGACTTCAACGGCTGGTCTTCCCATTTTTTCTTGTATTCCGACGGGTATTCCCCGTCCATTATCTTTTACTGTTATGCTATTGTCTTCTTCGATCGTCACATTTATTTCTGTACAAAAACCCGCTAAAGCCTCATCTATACTATTATCGACAATTTCCCAAACGAGATGATGAAGACCTTTGGAACTGGTAGATCCAATATACATTCCAGGTCTTTTTCGAACAGCTTCCAACCCTTCCAGCACTTGAATCTGGTTTTCATCATATGTTGTTTGTTCCTCATGATTTTGTTCCATCGCCACAATGATCACCTACACTTTTATAAACATAAAATCGATTGAATAGATAAAAAAATCTTTTTTCCACAAAAAAATCTAAATGGATTGATCCGCTTTTTTCAAAGTAATGACACGATCTATGCATGAGTAAAAAACAATCTGCAGATGTTAAAATTCTTAATAGCATCATGATCTGTTTCAAAAAAAAATAATTTATATTAATTGTCCGGAAGATACACGATAGATAGCCGCTTCCTTCAAGGTTTTGTGATCAATTCCATCTACGCTTGTTGTTGTCACAAATGTTTGCACTTTCCCTTGAATGGCATTTAATAAATGAGATTGCCTAAAATCATCTAATTCTGATAAAACATCGTCCAACAATAATACAGGATAATCGCCAATCTCTTCATGGATCAAATCTATTTCGGCCAATTTCAGCGAAAGAGCTGTTGTGCGCTGCTGGCCTTGCGATCCGAATGTTTGAACATCCCGGCCGTTCACATAAAAAATAAGGTCATCTCTGTGGGGACCGGCTAACGTCGTTCCACGTTCTATTTCCTTTTCTCTTATTTTAGCAAACCTGTCATAGTATACTTCTACTATTTTCGACAAGTCTGCTTCTTCTGATACATCAACAGAAGGCTTATACTGAATTCTTAATTCCTCCATTCCCCTTGAAATGCTGGAATGAATCGGTTGTGCCCATTTTTCAAGCTGTTTAACAAACAAATATCTTTTTTTAATGATATTGCTCGCTGTCTCACACAGCTGAAGTGTAAGCACATCCAACATTTTTTCATCCGTCTGCTTTCTCGTTTGGAGAAGCTTTAAATAATGATTTCTCTGCTGAATGATTTTTTGATATTTGTTCAGTTGGTGCAAATAAACAGGAGAAACTTGTCCAATTTCCATATTGATAAAACGCCTGCGAATTTGCGGACTTCCTTTAACTAAATTCAAATCTTCCGGAGCAAACATAATCACATTGACGTGACCGACATATTCACTTAATTTTTTTTGTTCTAAATGATTTAATTTAGCTTTTTTCCCTTTGTTGGAAATAATTAATTCAACCGTAGAAAAACGATTTTGTTTTTCTATTCTCCCTTCTATTTTAGCATATTCCTTCTCCCATTGAATGAGCTCTTTATCATTGCTGGTTCGATGGGATTTCGCCATCGCCAAAACATAGATGCCCTCCATCATATTTGTTTTCCCTTGGGCATTTTCTCCAATTATCACATTGACTTTGTTTTCAAACTGTACATGAAGGGACTCATAATTACGGTAGTTCTTTAAACTGAATTCTTTTAAATACAATGAAGGTCACCAACTTCAGTTTTTTACAATAAAGATTCCAATCTCTTTTACTTCTACGATGTCTCCGTCTCTTAATTTTCTTCCCCGGCGCTGTTCCCTCTCAGAATTTACGAGCACTTCATGCTCTTGCAGAAACCATTTTGCCATTCCGCCAGTTTGGATGACATCCGCTAATTTTAAAAATTGTCCGAGTGTAATATATTCACCTTTAATTTGAATCATACGCTTCATCTGAATTTCATCCGCTTTCTCAAAATAGTCTCTAACTTTTTATTTTACTAAATATTTCCCAATTCGAAAAGAAAGCTACTAGCTTTTTTGATTACTAGTAGCTTTCATTTTTATTTCCAGTACTTCAAAATAGAGGAATTTATCATAAAGAACCGGTGACAGCTGTTTAATATGTTCGGACAGGAAGAATCAGCTGCAAAACTGTTTCATCTTCGGGAACACGAATTAAAAACGGCCTCATCGCCCCCGTAAAGCTGATGCGAATTTCTGATCCTTCCACAGCTTTTAATGCATCTATCATATATTTTGCACTAAAGGAGATTTTTAAATCTTCTCCTTGTACATTTTTGGCATGAATTTCTTCAACAACCTTCCCAATCTCCGGTGAATTCGACAAGATTTCAACCTTCCCGTTAGGCAATGTTGTCAACTTGACGACATTATTCCGTCCTTCTCTTGCAAGAAGAGATGCGCGGTCTATTGCTTGTAAAAATTCTTTTGCATCAAGAATGATATCCGTTTTACTTTCCAATGGAATAAGCCTGCTCGTATCAGGGTAATTTCCATCTAAGAGGCGTGAAAAGAATAATATGTTTTTCGTCTTAAACAAAACTTGATTTTCTGTAATGACAATCTCGACAAGATCATCGTTTTCATCAAGAATTTTATTCAGCTCATTTAAGCTTTTTCCCGGAATAACGACATTATGCGCTTCAGAAATATTGGTTTCCACTTTTGCTTTCCGTAAAGCTAATCGATGGCTGTCCGTTGCAATACATGTTAATTCGCCATTTTCTAAACGCCAGTTTACACCGGTTAAAATTGGTCTTGTTTCTGAAACCGAAACAGCAAAAACTGTTTGTCGAATTAAGGTTTTTAATAGATCTGATGGAATTTTAAAAACGTTTTGCTCTTCAATTTCCGGCAATCTTGGATATTCTTCTGCATCCAAACCATGCAGATTAAATTCCGCACTTCCTGATCGAATAATAGTTAGAAAGTGGTTTTCCACTTTCATTTCCACTTTATCCTGCGGAAGCTTCCTCACAATATCACTAAAAAAACGAGCTTGCAAAACAATGCTTCCGGGCTCGATGATTTCCGCATGAATCGTTCCATTTTCTTCTGCAGGTATAAAGGACTCAATCGAAATGTCTGAATCACTGCCTGTTAATGAAATGCCCTCTTCTGTTGCGACAATTTTTATTCCGGTCAATATAGGAATGGTTGTTCTAGAGGAGACGGCCTTCATGACATCTTGGACGCTTTCAACAAGCTTATTTTTTTGGACGATAACTTGCATGTAAATCCTCCTTCTAAGGCTGCACTGCCATCTATCAAATACATTTTATATTATTATTTTTTAATTAAAAAATATAGTATAAGTAGTAATAGGGCTTGTGGATATGTTGATAACAACGTTAATGAAAGGAAGCACAGTCTATCCACATGTGGATAAACTGTGCATGCCAATGTCAAAGTTATTCACAATGTCCTCAACTAATGATAATGAATGGAATGCTTTAACTGTTCTTTTATTTCATTTATTTGATTTTGCAGCTGTGGGTCTTCTTCTAATAGCTTTGAAATTTTTTCATGAGCAT